>QHVI01000046.1 GCA_003223515.1 Candidatus Angelobacter sp. Gp1-AA117 | reverse complement strand
AAGGAAAATAGAGACTACGTGGACTTGGGTGCAAAATTCTTGGATCAAATCCGCTCCCAGCATCTGATACGTTTTCATACGAAGCGCTTAGAGGAACTCGGTCTGAAGGTACTCACGACACCCATGGCGGCATAGGGATTTTCAGGGCAGAGGGCGCAGAGGACGCAGAGGTAACTAAGAGCTAAAAGCCAAGAGCCGCCTTCCTACCACCATTTCATCCTGTCCCTTAGCCCGGTGATGTGGGCCAGGTGGTGGCTGCCGTGCCAGTCGTAGAGGGCGATCAGCTCATCAATCGTTTGAGTGCCGCGTTCGGGGTGATTGAATTTGCGGTCGAAGTCCTGAGGTTTCAACGATTTAAGCAGGGTGACCCAGCGGACATGCACGGCTTCCAGCAGGCTGAGTGAGACCTCTATGGGAGTGAGGTCGGAATCTTTCAGCCGCGCCCAGGCGTCTTCGTTGTAGGGCTTGATGGTCGGGGTATTTTCGGTGAGCGCCAGCTTGCAGCGGATATAAGCGTTCATGTGGCTGTCCGGGACGTGATGGATAAGCTGGCGTACGGTCCAGCCGCCATCCCGGTAGGGGTATCCAACTGTTCCGGGGAGAGATCGGTTACGAGGCGGCGCATGCGTACAGGCATGCCCTCGATCTGGGCGATGTGCAGGCCCCGGCTTTGGGGCGTGGGGGTAGAATCAGGAACAAAGGGCCCAATAGGATAGCGCAAGTCAGGCATAAGTAACCTCCTTCTTACTCTGTGGATAATCGGGTCGAATGAGCAGAAAAACTAAAGTAACAGAAACAGCCATATTTATGAATAAGTTACCGGCCATAAAAACTCTTGACGGCGATGGCATCTGCGTTTACCGTATAGCGTCCAATACAGGGCGGACGGTCTAATCCCGGCGAAAAGACGAATCACCCTGAAAAAGTTGAAATTTTTGAGCAACTTAGAAGCTGCCATTTGCGTCTAAAGCTTGACAAGGGTCTAAGGGTCTCAGGTAATCCCACAAAGCAGACTTAAGTTCCTGAAACGGGCAGTTTGGTAGTTGCGGTGACTTTCTGTTTCAACCCGGATTTGAAAAACTAAACCCTTTATTCAGAAGAACAAGGAGAGGACTTATGCGTTCTGATCTTATTTATAACTCACTTCGTCCGGTACGGAACCGGTACCTGCTCTGCCAGCTCATTTCCAAGGCGACCCGTAAGTTTCACAAGCCCAACACTCGCATCCAGGACACCATGAACGATGTACTGGTTCGTGTGGGGCAGGCCGACGAACAGGAAGCTGTGATCCACGTCTCAAATGAGCGAGTTGCAGAACCGCAGCGTCGGGCTGCATAATAGACTTTCCTGAAATCCTGCCGGGCTTTCGCCCGGCGGGTCCTCGGGATTAACCGAGGTATTTTGAAATTCTCGCCCAAGATCCTCCCTATCCAAATCAAAAAACTCCCGTAGGTGAAATAAATGACAATTGCGGAACTTAAAGAAAAGAACATCACTGAGCTTACAAAGATCGCGCGTACCCTGGACCTCCCCGGCGCCAGCGGCCTGCGCAAGCAGGATCTCATCTTCAAAATCCTGCAGGCTCAGAGTGAAAAAGAAGGGCACATCTTCGCTGAAGGAGTGCTGGAAATCCTGCCTGATGGCTATGGCTTCCTGCGCTCGCCCGATTACAACTATCTCCCCGGCCCTGACGATATTTACGTTTCTCCCTCACAGATCCGCAAATTCGATTTGAAAACCGGAGACACCATCAGCGGCCAGGTGAGGCCGCCGCACGAAGGCGAAAAATATTTTGCGCTGGTCAAGATCGAGGCGGTCAATTTCGAATCGCCGGAAGAAGCGCGCAACAAGATTCTCTTTGACAATCTCACGCCGCTCTACCCACAGAACCGCATCAAGCTGGAAACCGTGCGTGACAACGTGAGCGCGCGCGTGATGGACCTGCTCACCCCGGTGGGCAAAGGACAGCGCGGCCTGATCGTGGCGCCTCCGCGCACCGGCAAGACCATGCTGTTGCAGAACCTGGCGAACTCCATCACCACCAATCATCCTGAAGTAGTGCTGATTGTGCTGCTGATCGATGAGCGCCCTGAAGAAGTTACAGACATGCAGCGTTCGGTGAAAGGCGAGGTCATCTCCTCGACCTTTGACGAGCCTGCCGCCCGCCACGTACAAGTCGCCGAGATGGTGATCGAAAAAGCCAAGCGCCTGGTCGAGCACAAGCGCGACGTCGTGATCCTGCTTGACTCCATCACCCGTCTGGCCCGCGCCTATAACACCATCGTACCGCCCTCCGGCAAGGTGCTCTCCGGCGGCGTGGATTCCAATGCGTTGCAGCGGCCGAAGCGCTTCTTCGGTGCGGCCCGCAATATTGAAGAAGGCGGCTCGCTTACCATCGCTGCGACGGCCCTGGTGGAAACCGGCTCCCGCATGGATGACGTGATCTTTGAAGAATTCAAAGGCACCGGCAACATGGAAATCATTCTTGACCGCAAGTTAGTTGACAAGCGCGTGTTCCCGGCCATCGATATTCAGCGCTCCGGCACCAGAAAAGAAGAGCTGCTCATTCCCAGGGAAGACCTGGCCCGCATCTGGGTGCTGCGCAAGGTGCTGAACCCGCTATCACCGGTGGAAGCCATGGAACTGCTGATCGACAAGCTGAGCAAGACACGGTCGAATGGGGAATTTTTGTCGAATATGAGTTCCCTTTAATAGCTGCTAGCTTTGTCTCGTAGTGCTGGCATTTTTGCGATTGGGACGATGGAATGAGGGTGCATTCCAGCTATGGCGCTGGCTTCGCCAGCTCTGTTCCTTGTTTATTTCTATACCCACAGCTTGCGCTGTGGGCTAGAAGAATGCCGCCAGCTTCGCTGGCTATGTCCCAAAAATCACACGGTCAGAGCACTAGCTAAGAGCCAAGAGCTAACTCCTCATCCCTGCCTGCACTACAAATTCTGCCTCTTCGATGCCGTGCTGGACCTCGCGGCCGCAGGCCAGGAATTGGCCTACCTCTTGATCGCTCAGGCCCACATGCAGGATGCGCTCGACGCCACTGCCGCCCATGACCGTGGGCACACTCAAGGCCACTTCTGATACGCCGTATTCTCTTTGCAGGACCGTAGACACGGTAAAAATGCGCTTCTCGTTTCTGAGGATGGAGGCGGCAATCCGGGTCAGTGCTGCTGCTATCGCGTAGCAACTCGATCCTTTGTAGTCGATCATTCCATTGTTGGCCTCACGGGTCTGGTGAAAGAGTTCATCCAGCACCGCAGGATTGCAGCCGTGCGCGCTGCACATCTCGCGAATCGGCACTCCGGCAATATTGGCGGAAGACCAGGCCGGGAATTCTGTCTCGCCGTGCGCACCCATCACATAGGCCTGCACGCTGGCAGGATCAACATGGAAGTGGTTGCCCAGGAGATAGCAGAAGCGGGCACTGTCAGTAACAGTCAGCAGATCCATTTCGCTCTGCCCGGGTTTTTGCCGTAATCCCGCGCAGATTACCGTGATGGCGGCGCCCGCGGTATCGCGCAAATCACCAGCGCGGATTTCAGTCTGGTGAGCGAAGGGAACAGCGTAGTGAAGATCCATAACTTCACCGGCGGCGCGAGCCCGGTTCTTATCAATCAAGATAATCTCGGTGGCCAGTCCGCTCAGCAGCAAGGTGTAAGCAAAGCTGGCGCCCACGTTTCCAGCTCCAACAACAGCAATCTTTACCGGATGAATGGAATTCATAAAAACCTCCCGTGTGCCGGCCTAACGTACGGTCAACACTGGACAATGGGCCTGCGCCATAATCTTGTAAGGGGTGCTGGAGCGCAGATGAATGGCCCCTGGATTACCCAGACCAAGAGCAATCAGTGCTGCGCGTTTTTCCGCCGCAACCCGCAAGATGGTGTCTGGGGCGCCGCCAAAATCAACAATGAATTCATGCCGCACCTGATCGAGGGCGGCGCCAAAGGCTGACTGCATTTCCTGTGATTTCCACCGGGCCTGGGCTCTTTTCTCCACGGGAGTTTCATGGCCGGGGGGAAGCACATGGAGCACGGTGACTATGCTTCCATACTCCTCGGCAATTGCCGCGACATAAGGCAGAGCCTTGCGGCTTTCCCCGGAAAGATCGGTGGCATACAAAATGTTCCGGAACCTGATCTCATGGCGCAGTGACAGTAACGGCCCCACAGTCAGTACCGGGCAGGAAGCAACGCGGCCTATCTCCTCTACAGCGGAGCCAAGCAGGAAGCGTTTCATCCCCGTATGGCCGTGCGTGCCGGCAATTACCAGATCGATTGCATTTTCATGGATCACGGCAGGTAATACATCGCTCAGCGGGCCTGAAGGCATCTGCACCTGGACTTGCATTCCTTTTTTCCGGATCACAGCGGCCATGTCCTGCAATTCGATGGCGCTGCTTTCATGTTCCGCGGTGTAGAGGTAGGGAGCTACTTCCGGAGCACTGACCGCCAGCGCCGAAGGCGTGACCACGTGGCACAGATGGATGCAGGCTCCAAACTTGCGCGCCAATGCTTCCGCATATGGCAGGGCCTGGCGGGCATAGCCGGAAAAGTCAGTGGCATAGAGGATATTTTTTAGCTGTAAAGTGGATTCGACCGGAACTTGTATCGGGGCTGACATGGCGGACTCTCCTACTTACATCTCAGCCTACGCGTGGGTGGTCTCCGGCGGCAGTGATAGAAATCACAGTGTAGAGTGATTTCTATCACCTGATGGGCCGATCCTCTATATTTATCCTGACCTTATGAGACAACTGATTCTGCTGCTGGTGTGTCTTCCCGCTTTGAGCCAGGTGACAGCGCCGGAAGATGATTATGCCGACCTGCTGCGCCGTTGTGCCCAGCATGAAACCAGCAGCCTGTCCGCCGGCCAGCATTTTCAATTCATGGAGCGTACGGAGCAGAGCTGGGGATCAGAAACCCGCGTGGTCATCGAAACCGATGAAGGACGCGCGGACCGTATTGTTGCTTATAACGACCTGCTGCTGGGCCCGGAGGAGCAGCGCAAACAACAGCATCGCCTGGAGAAATTCCTGCGCGACAGCGATGCGAAAAAAGATGAGCTCAATGACCAGCGGGAAGAAATCGTGCGGCGTATCAACATGGCCCGGGTACTGCCGGACGCCGTCTTACTTCAGTTTTCAGGAAAAGAGGAGAATGGGCAACTGCGATTCAGTTTTTCTCCCAATCCCAGATTCGATCCCCCTACGCGGGAAGCGCAGGTCTACAAAGGCATGCGCGGGATGCTGTGGATCGATCCGGCCAGCGAGAGGATCGTCCGGGTACAAGGCGACCTGTTCAAAGACGTGAACTTCGGCTGGGGAATTCTGGGACGCTTATCCAAAGGCGGCCATTACGAACTGGCCCAGGCCGAAGCCAGTCCTGGAGTATGGCGGATTACCACCATGAATCTGAATTTCCATGGACGCATGCTCCTGTTGCGTACGTTCAGCATCATGCGCAAAGAAAGCTCCTCCAGGTTTGCGCCCGCGCCTCCTGACATCACCTATGCGCAGGCGGTAAGAAAACTGCTCGCAGAGTATGAATAAGGCCAGTTAGTACCGGGAAGACATCTTCCGGCTCAGCAGCCATCCAGTCAGCAGACCAAGAGCAAACGTTCCCGCGCCTACGGCAGCCACGGTGGCCAAAGGACGCTTTTTGATTCCATCACGCATATCCTCAACGGCTTCTTCTCCGGCTACCTTGACGCGCTGAATGCCACGGCCGAGGTTGCGATAGGTTTTCTCCGAAATTTCCCTGGCTTTATCGAGAGTGTCGTCAAAATGGGCTTTCAACTGTTCTTCAACTGCTGCAATGTTTGTCATGGGGTTCTCCTTCCTGCTTCAAGAATGCGACGCGCGCAGAAGGACAGATGTGACGGAGATCACTGGCTGCTGTGATCTAGGGCACGGTACGAA
This sequence comes from Candidatus Angelobacter sp. Gp1-AA117, assembly GCA_003223515.1. Lineage (GTDB taxonomy): Bacteria > Acidobacteriota > Terriglobia > Terriglobales > Acidobacteriaceae > Angelobacter. The sequence goes on along the minus strand of QHVI01000046.1, from coordinate 36,808 downwards.
CCTGCCCCATAGCGGGAGAATGGGACTGGGAGAATTCTATATGGGAATCAAACCGTCTATCCCCCAAAGCATCTCTGCCCGCAGCCGCAGGAACCTGATGACCGCCATGAAGGATGAAGCCTTCACTTACGTAAAGCTCAAGCTCTTTGCCAAAGCTGCGCGCCGCCATGGTCATACCGAGTTGGCTGAACTCTTTGATCGGACCGCCGATCATGAATATCTTGAACATTTCGCCAAAGTGGCCAGCCTTGCCGGCCTGACCGGCACAGACGAGCAGAATCTGAGTCATGCCATTCAAGAGGAATCGTTTGAGATTGATCAGCTTTACATGGTATTCGCCCGCGAAGCCCTGGAAGACGGTGATCTGGAAGTAGCCGGGCAGTTCTCCCAGATCCGCCATGATGAAGCTGTCCACCGGCTGGCATTTGAAGAAGCCCTGGCTTACCTGCAGACACATGACCTCATCATGGGCCGTGCATAGCACCATCCTTAGCAGCAGCAAAAAACGAGGATTGGTTCGCATGGCGCGTCGGCAGTGTGACGGCTATCACATCCAGCCCCCTAACCGATTCAGTACATTAGTCCTGCATCTCAGGGATGATGGGGGCCTGCCAGATTCATGTCAAAATCTAACAGCATAGTTCTCACGGCGAGCGTTGCGAGCCTGCCGCAACCGGCGCGATCCGCGTGCCTCCAATCAGTAATGAGCAGGACAGAATTCTTTCACCGGCTTGCGCCTCTGTGGATTGGAGTGGGGGCTTTCCTGGCCATGGTGATTGCACTGTTTGCCTGGGATGGGCCCATTCTCGTGCAGATCCTCATTGCGTCGGCTTCCGGCGCGGCCATTACCCTGGGGCTCAGCATCTACTACTACGTTACCTTCAGGAATGAGGTCATCAGGAAGTGTGAAACCGTTGCCCTGGTCAATCACCACATCCGCAATGCCTTGCAGACGCTTCACCTGCTGGAATTGCCGCCCTCAGAAGACGTGCTCATGCATGAGGCTTCCAGCAGGATTCAATGGACCTTGCGGGAGGTATTGAGCCAGCATTGCCGCCAGAAAGGCATTCAGTCGCACGATAAAATCTAACTCTGACGTGGATCAGTCTGGTACAGATTTTCGAGTGTGACTGCCATCACTCCGGCTACTGTCTATTTCTCTATACTGAAATCAGCGGTGTCTCATGTCTACAGCGGAACAGGTTCAAACCTCCTCGCCGATGAGCGGCCCGCTGTACAAGGCCGCTTCGCAGCCGAATTACTCACGCGAAACCTGGATCGCCCTGTTCGTACTGCTCTGCATTGTGGCGCATTTGCTTATGCGCTATGCCTTCAACTGGGAGCCACAGCAGGCCAACTGGCCGTTGTATGCAGCGCTGGCCGGAGGCTTCACGCTTCTGCTGGATCTTGCGAAAAAACTTATTCATGGGCAATTTGGCTCAGACCTGATTGCCGGTGTCTCGATCGTAAGCGCAGTGCTGATGGGGGAATACCTGGTCGCAGCAGTGGTTATTCTGATGCTTTCAGGTGGCCAGGCGCTGGAGAACTACGCCACCCGCAGAGCTTCATCAGTCCTCGCGGCACTGGCCCGGCGCATGCCTACCGAGGCCCATCTCGGCGAAGGCGCCAGCTTCGTCAATGTCCCTGCCGTGCAAATAAGGCCGGGAGACAGGCTGTTGATCTTTCCCCATGAAATCTGCCCGGTGGATGGAGAGGTGATGGAAGGCCACGGCCGAATGGATGAATCGTTCCTGACAGGCGAGCCATTCCAACTGGCGAAGGCACCGGGATCTCTGGTGCTCTCCGGCGCGGTGAATGGCGAGGCTGTTTTGAAGATTCGGGCCACGCGGGTCGCCGAAGATTCGCGTTATGCCCGCATTCTCCGGGTCATCGAAGCTACTGAGCAAAACCAGCCCAGGATACGGCGCATTGCCGACCGGCTGGGCACATGGTACACGCCGCTGGCGATTGTTATTGCCATTGCCGGGTGGATCATCGGTGGAACCCCGGAGCGTTTTCTGGCCGTGGCGGTGATTGCAACACCATGTCCCCTGCTGCTCGCGATTCCGGTGGGCATTCTCGGGGGTGTGTCGCTGGCAGCGCGGCGCGGCATCGTGGTAAGAAACGCGGCGGTGCTGGAGCAGATTGATGCATGCCGCACCTTCATCTTCGACAAGACAGGAACACTTACCTATGGACAACCTGTGCTGGCAGGAATCTTTTGCTCTCCACCCTATGAGGAAGATGAAGCGCTGGCGCTGGCCGCCAGTCTGGAAACCTATTCACGCCATCCTCTGGCCAAAGGCATACTGGAGACCGCACACGAAAGACACGTGATTATCTCTCCGCCGGAAAATGTGACCGAACAGCCCGGAGACGGGCTCCGAGGCACCATTGAAGGGCACAAGATTCAGATTACCGGAAGGCGGAATACGGCCCGTGAATACGGCGAGATCACCGGGTTGCCGCCCAGCACTACAGGACTGGAATGCCTGCTGTTTGTGGATGGCGCATTCGCGGCGCTCTTTACATTTCAGGATGAGGTGAAGAGTGACAGCCGGCCGTTTATCAGCCATCTTCGTCCAAAGCACCACGCAGAGCGGCTGGTACTGCTCTCCGGAGACAAAGAGGCAGAAGTGCAGCGCATGGGCGGCCTGGTGGGAATCAGCGAGATCTATTCCGGCAGGAGCCCGGAGGAGAAGCTGGAATTTGTACGGGCCGAGACCCGAAAAACCAAAACCCTGTTTGCCGGCGATGGCATCAACGATGCGCCTGCGATGCTGGCAGCCACGGTGGGCGTGGCGCTGGGTGGAAGCAGCGGAGCGATCTCGGAATCAGCCGACGCGGTGGTGCTCGATTCGTCATTGCGCAAAATCGATGAGCTGATTCACATTGGCCGCCGTATGAAAAAGATCTCGCTGCAAAGCGCCGTGGGTGGCATGCTGCTCAGCGCAGCCGGCATGATCGCGGCAGCCACCGGACATCTTCCACCGCTGACCGGCGCCATCGCGCAGGAGTTCATCGACCTGTTTGCGGTTTTGAACGCCTTGCGTGTGGGCATGGTCAGGTTCAACCTGGCGGACTTTTAGTTGGCAGTCAGCAACCCCAGACCTTACCACTAATCTTCTACCTCTGCGCGCTCTGCGTTCTCTGCGGTTAAGGCCTTTACACCTGGCCGCGGGAGGTGAGCACCGGGCATTCTGCCTGCATTACCACGCAGTAAGCGATTGTCTTCTGCAGATGAGTCACAATGTCTGACGTGTGGCGCACGCCGAAGCCAATCAGTTCCGCATTCAGGTACCTGGCATAAGCCAGGATCTTTTCTGCCGCGTCGCCGCTGTCAATCACGAAATCCACTTTGCACATGGGCGCAACTTCATCGCGGAACATCTGCTCCATGTGATCGCGCAAGGGAGCGGAGAGCCGGCGCACATCGGGATTGGTCCCGGTTTCTTCCGGAAGCACATGCAACACGGTGATGCGGGCATCATACTCATCGGCCAGCGCCGCCAGGAATGGAAACACAGCACGCGACTCCGGAGAAAGATCGGTTGCAAACAGGATTTCCCGGATCGGAGTGTTTTCCGTGAAGCGATCAGCAATGTGTGGCCCAATGGTGAGCACCGGGCAGGGCAGATTGCGGAACAATTCTTCCGCTACCGATCCCATCATCAGATGTCTGAAGCCGGTGCGGCCGTGAGTGCTGAGGATGGCCAGATCAATATTGCGGTCATGCACAATGTGCTGCAGTTCTTCCCTGGGATCACCGGAGGCGGTGACGATCTCGACTTCCAGTCCGGAGAGTTGGGGCAGGGGCGAGAGCTCTTCGGCGTCTTTTCTCACTTCACGTTCCTGCAACTGCTCCAATGCAGTCAAGGCTTCAGGAGTAGCCATGGGATAAGGTATGGGCTGCCAGATATGCGCCAGGAATACCCGTGCATGGTATTTACGCGCCACCGCTGCAACCATGGGTAAAGCTTTCCGCGAAGCTTCTGAGAAATCCGTTGCATAAAGAATTCTCTTCAGTTGAATCGCGGGGAGAATTGGAACTACCGCAGCTCGGGCGTTCATATAGAATTCCTCCCTGCATGCATCATGCACCTCACTCTTTCTATAATCTGTGACTGCAATCACAACGATATGATTGTTTCCGGCGGGGATGTGACGGGCATCACTGAATCTGCGCTGGCGGCAGAGTCATAATTCAGGTTTCCTGGAGGCATATGTGCTACGCACGTTGATTCACAACTGGTGGCTTCTGGCCTTGCGTGGAGTTTTCGCCCTGCTGTTTGCCCTGCTCGCTTTTTCCTTGCGGGAAGCGGCTTTCTCATGGCTGCTGGGAGCCATCGCCTCCGCCTCCGTGGTAGTTCTCTTTGGCCTTTTTGCGTTCACTGCCGGTCTTTTCACCCTGGGTGCGGGAATGCGCGGCCCGGTACATGGGCGCGAACGGTGGTTGCTGCTGCTCGACGGACTTGGGGCGTCCATCTGTGGAGTCGTGGTGGCAGTTCTGCCTGATCTCAGTCTTTTCCATCTCATTTACGTGATGGCGTGGTGGGCCGTGTTTGTTGGGACCGTGGAGTTCGTCATCGCCTTGCACCTGCGCCGGCACATGAAGGACGAATGGCTCCTGGCGGTCTTCAGCATCGCTTCAATCCTGTTTGGCGCCGGGCTTCTGCTGAGCAAAGTGGCTACCGAACTGGCGGTGCTCTCCTGGATCGCGCTCTACTCCGGATTCAGCGGCGTTACCATCCTGGTCCTGGCATTTCGTCTGCGCAGCCTGCAACTCCAGGCGCACAAAGCCGCTGCCGCAGCGCTCACTTCCGAGTAAGTACTCACATTTGAGCTCATTCTCGCTTTTCTTCGTGTTGTATCTCAATGTTCTCCGTGCCTCCGTGGTAAGGTTTTGATTCTTATTGCCTCCGCTTACACTGTTCCTCTGTGTTTCAAAGGTTTTGCCTTTGGTTGCGGCTAGGCTGCTCTGTGTTGATCTGTAGTTGGATTTGCTTTTTCAGCGTTCATCAGCGTTCATCAGCGGCAAGAAAACTGATTGCGGTACCGCTGTGCTGTGTTGCCAGGGTTTGGCCTTTGATTAATTGAACTTCTAAAGCCCGATGACCCGATCTCCAGATGACCCGATCACCCGATCACTTGATTCCACAGGCGTGACCCACATCACAGCAGCCGAAGTGTGATCCATCGCAAACTATTGAGTTAACCAGGGGCCATGACTCAAGATCGAAGAGGAGGAAACATCATGAAAGTCTTAGAAGCCTCTACAAGCATTTCATTCAAGAACATACTATTTCTTACCGATTTCAAGGAAACATCCCGCGCAGCGTTTACCTATGCCATGGCATTCGCGCGCCAGTTCAACGCGCACATCTATCCGGCACACGCCGTAGTTCCGTATCTGCCAACCGAGCTGGAAGTGCCGACCATGCCGGACATCCTGAAACAGATTGAAGTGCAGGCCGGGGAGCAACTGGCCAGGATGGTGAAGGATTCCGGCCCGGAGTACACCGCGCTGGTGACCCAGGAAGCGCCTGAAGATGCGGTACCGCGCTGGTCGCGTGAGCACGGCATCGATCTGATCGTGACCGGCACGCACGGCAGGAAAGGCTTTGAGCGGTTACTGCTGGGATCAACGGCAGAGACCATTTTCAGGCAGGCAACCTGCCCGGTGCTGACGGTAGGCCCGGCCGTGCCGCCGCAGCCAAAGAGAGAGCTGAGCATCAGCAATATTCTCTTTGCTACCGATCTTTCCCGGCCAACTGAAGCGGCCATCAGCTACGCGGTCTCGCTGGCGCTGGAACGCCATGCCAGGCTGACACTGCTACATGTCCTTCCTGAAGGAACGCGTGAATATGGGGACCGCGCGCGCCTCATTCAATTCGTAATGGATGAACTGAGGAGACTGGTGCCCGAAAACGCCGGTTTCGTCAGCACGCCGGAATTCATGATCAAAGAAGGCGACCCGGCCGAACAGATCATCGACTATGCCCGCCAGAATGGCGCCGACCTGATTGTGCTGGGATTGCCCAACAACAAGCAGTTCAACACGCATTTCCGCACGGGCGTGACTTACAAAGTGGTCAGCACGGCTCCGGCAGCGGTGCTTACCGTCCGCGATTTGTCGTGATGTGGCCTGCTGAGGAGATTTTTATGAACACGAAGAAACTTGGAACGTGTATGTTGCTGGGCGGCATAGGTGCGGCAGTGGCGTGGTACTTCACTGATCCCGAAAAGGGCGAGCGCCGCCGCTCCAGCGTAGCCAGGACTGCCGGGCGTTTGTTGGAAAAGACCCGGCATGAAGGAATGAAAACCCTGCGTGACAGCCAGAACCATCTCGCCGGCTTGGCCGCGCGCATCCGTTCACGGGTGACGGTGGATGAAGCTTCTGACAGGGTGGTGGAGGAGCGCATCCGTTCGCGGATGGGCCGGGTGGTCAGCGCTCCGCGGAAGATCCATGTTTTATGCGACCACGGCGCGGCCACATTGTGGGGCCGGGTGCACATCGATGAAATCCATCACCTGATCCGCACGGTGGAATCCACCCCCGGCGTTAAGAATATCTATGACCACCTGGAAATTGCGGAGCCGGAGGAAGCAACGGCCGCGCCGGCCAACCCGGTTCATGAGGCGCGCCGACAAACCCGGCTGCACTGGAGTCCAACCAGGCGATTGCTGGTGGGCGCTGCCGGTGCTGGACTCGCGCTTTATGGCTGGCGGCGCAAAGATAATCCCGGGAAAGCGACGGCGCTGCTGGGCGCAGGCATGTTGCTGCACAGCACCATGAAGCATCGTATGTGGGCCACAGTCGCGCTGGATGAAACGAGCCCCGGATTCGAAATCGATAAGACGATCCGGATCAATGCTCCGATCTCTGATATTTACGATTTCTGGGTGAACCCGGAAAACTATGTTGAAGCGTTTTCACACATCGCCAAAGTTGAGCGCCTGGGAGAAAACCTGTACCGCTGGAGCATGGTGGGCCCCGCAAGTATTCCCTTTGGCTGGGAAGGCAAGATCACCAAGGCGGTGCCAAACACCCTGGTGGAATTCAAGAGCCTTCCGGGTTCAGGCATCGGAAATTTCGGCAGCGTGCGTTTCGATCCGAACTATGATGCCAGCACCCGGGTGCGCATACGCATGTTCTATCGTCCGCCCGCGGGAATACTCGGACGCTTCGTTGCAGAGCTGTTCGGGGGCGGCGCTGAAACCATTCTGGATGCAGACCTCCGCAGATTGAAGCACCTCTTCGAGAGCGGGAAGATTGTCATCCGCAAACCAGCGTTCGCAGAAGATGAGGCGGAATCGGTGAAGCTGGCTACTACATAAGCAGCAAAAGTCGTCGTTTCCTTTTTGGAGGATGCGAGGTGGCAGGCGCATCCTCTCTTTTTTTGCGCCAACGGCAACGTAAATTTGTGCGCCAACCGTGAACGTAAATTTTGTGCAAACCGTGAACCGTAAATTTTTTGCGCAAACGACAACGTAAAATAAAGATGTTGGTGGAAGAGCGGGCCTTCAGGCCCGCGTTGCGCGTGTGAATTGCAGGGCTTCAGCCCTGGTGTAACCATTGTGAAGATGTATTGAGAAAGATCACATACTAGAAGCTAGCATCTGAGGTTCCTCTTGTCCCATAGTCCGCTTACAGCTATCTTTCATCCCGCCAGCGTTGCCGTGATAGGCGCTACCGAGAAACCTGCCAGCGTAGGCCGCACGGTGTTGCGTAACCTGCTGGAGCAGCCTTTTGGCGCAACTGTTTTTCCAGTAAACCCCACGCGGACCAACGTGCTGGGCATCCGCTGTTATCCCAGCATCACCGCGATTGGCGAGAAGGTAGATTTGGCGGTGGTGATTACTCCTGCTCCCACGGTTCCCGGCGTGCTGCAGGAGTGCGTGAATGCAGGGGTGGGCGGCGCGATTGTCATCTCCGCGGGCTTTGCCGAACACGGCGCCGATGGTCTGGCACGCGAGAAGCAGGTCAGGCAGGTGCTGGCCGCAAGCAATCTGCGGGTGATCGGGCCCAATTGCCTGGGGGTGATGAATCCGCGCACCGGGTTGAATGCCACCTTTGCGCAATCGAATGCGCTGCCGGGAAGCCTTGCATTCCTGAGCCAGAGCGGCGCACTGTGCACCGCCATTCTCGACTGGAGCCGCCGTGAAAACGTGGGCTTCAGCGGCTTCGTCTCCGTGGGTTCCATGCTCGACGTGGACTGGGGCGACCTGATCTATCACTACGGCGATGATCCGTATACGACCAGCATTCTCATCTATATGGAATCCATCGGGAACGCCCGCAGCTTTCTTTCGGCGGCCCGCGAGGTGGCGATCAAGAAACCCATCATCATCATCAAGCCGGGAAGAACCGAGGCGGCGCGCAAGGCGGCAGCTTCGCACACCGGAGCCATGACCGGATCAGATGAAGTGTTTGAAGCGGCCTTCCGGCGCTGCGGAATCCTGCGCGTGGCCAGCATCTCTGAGTTGTTTGACATGGCGGAGGTGCTGGGAAAGCAGCCGCGTCCTGAAGGGCCGCGACTGGCAGTGGTGACCAATGCCGGAGGCGCAGGCGTGCTGGCCACCGACGCGCTGCTCGCCAACGGTGGGCAACTTGCCCAGCTTGCGCCCGAAACCAGAGAAGCACTCAATCAGCTTCTCCCTGATGCGTGGAGCCATGCGAACCCTGTCGATACGCTCGGCGACTGCACGCCTGATGTTTACACCAAAGCGCTGGTGCTGGTTGCCCGCGACAAGAATTGCGATGCAGTGCTCTCCATTCTGGCGCCCCAGGGAATGACTGAACCGGAAATGGCGGCAGGAATGCTGACCCGTGCCGCTGCATCCATCAAGAAGCCGCTGCTGGCCAGCTGGATGGGCGGCAGCCGCATGCAGCTTGCCGCGAACGTTTTGAACGAAGCCAGCATTCCCACATTTGAATATCCTGACAGCGCCGCCCGCAGCTTCGCCTACATGTGGCGCTACAGCCTCGATCTGCAGGCTTTGTATGAAACGCCGGTGTTCTCCAGCGAGATGATCGAGAACGGTCCGGCGCGCGTGGCGCAGATCACGGCAGCGGCGCAGGCGCAGCAGCGCGCGGTGCTCAGCGAATTCGAATCGAAGCAGGTGCTGGCCGCCTACGACTTGCCCGCCACGGAAATGAAATTGGCTCTCACCGCTGATGAAGCCGTTGCTGCAGCCGGGAGCATCGGCTATCCCGTGGTGCTCAAGCTGCATTCCGGAACGGTCACGCACAAATCGGATCAAGGCGGGGTGAAGCTCAAGCTGGAAGACGCGGCTGGCGTGCGCTCCGCTTATGCGGAGATTCAGGCGGCCTTTGCTCCGGGAGGAGCATTTCAGGGAGTGACCCTTCAGCCCATGATTCAGGATTTCGGTTATGAGTTGATTCTTGGCAGCTCCAGCGATCCGCAATTCGGGCCGGTGCTGGTCTTTGGTCTCGGCGGACAACTTGTGGAAGTCATGCGGGACCGCGCCCATGCTTTGCCGCCGCTCACTACCACGCTGGCGCGACGGCTGATGGAGAACACCCACATCTTTCAGGCATTGCAGGGAGCGCGGGGGCGCAAGCCGGTTGACCTGGCACGCCTGGAAGAACTGCTGGTGCGCTTCAGCGAACTGGTGGTCGAAAATCCGCGCATCGCAGATATTGAGATCAATCCACTGCTGGCTGGACCGGACACGCTGCTGGCGCTCGACGCCCGAGTCATTCTCCATCCAGCCGGCGTTCGCGATGAACAGTTGCCCCGGCCTGCGATCCGTCCTTATCCCACGCAGTACATGTCGTCATGGCAATCATCAGATGGCGTGTCTTTCACGCTGCGTCCGATTCGCCCGCAGGATGAGCCGCTGGTGGTGGAATTTCATCATCAGCTTTCGGAAAGAAGCGTCTACCTGCGTTATTTCCTGCCGCTGAAACTGGACGTGCGCACCTCTCACGAACGGCTCATTACCAAGTGCTTCATCGATTATGACCGCGAGATCGCGCTGGTGGCTGAATATACCGGCGAAGATGGCGCCAGGCACATCGCCGGCATCGGCCGCCTGGTCCGCAATCACACCGGAGAAGGCGCGGAAGTGGCCTTTATCGTGGCCGACAGATTCCAGAATCGTGGACTGGGCAGCCATCTGCTGGAATGCATGATCCAGATTGCGCGCAAAGAAGGAATCTCAGAGCTGCAGGGAGCGATGCTGGCCGAAAACGGCAACATGAAAGATTTGTTCGTGCGCGCCGGCTTCCGCTTCGGCGTTCCGCAGGAAGGGATGCTGACAGCGACACTCGCAATGTAACCCGCAGCAGAGCCGCAACCAAACGGCTTTGAAAGACTCTGTTATCTCTGCATCTTTCGCGGTAATCCGGCGGCAGAACTTGGCGCTTTTTTTTTTTTTTTGTTGGTGAAATAATTTTCATGAAACAGCGAAGGCCCCTGTGCCGCGCTTGCTTCGGACAGTCGAAGTATCGAACGCCGCCAGGGGCTATAACTTTTCGCCTGCCGTTTTACCTGGTCGCTGTGACTTCGAGTTTAGAAGCCCTTTTTCTATATGTCTCCGTGCCTGTGTGTCTCCCGGGCGGGTGTTGCGCTTTTTGAAACTATTTTGACATCAAAACATCTAATGTTTTGACTGGGGGTAAGCGCAAATGATTCAGGTCAGGCGAGCGGGCGAACGCGGCCATGCCAACCATGGCTGGCTGGACACCTATCACACATTTTCATTCAGCGACTATTACGATCCGCGGTTCATGGGTTTCCGCAGCCTGCGGGTGATCAATGAAGACTGGGTAAAGCCGGGTCACGGGTTTCCTACGCATCCGCACCGCGACATGGAGATCATCACCTACGTCCTTGATGGATCACTGGAGCACAAGGACAGCATGGGCACCGGATCGGTGATTCGTCCGGGAGAGATTCAGAAGATGAGCGCAGGCACGGGCGTCCGCCATAGCGAGTTCAACCACTCGAAGTCGGAGCCGGTGCATCTGCTGCAAATCTGGATCCTGCCGGAGAAAGATGGAATCAAGCCGATGTACGAGCAGAAGACGATTCCGGCAGAAGAGAAGCAGGGCAAGCTGCGGCTGATTGCCTCTCCTGAAGGCGGAGATGGAGCGGTAACCGTGTACCAGGACGCCAAGCTGTATGCCACTGCACTCAATAGCTCACAATCCGTGCAGCATGAACTGGGCGAGGGCCGCTATGGCTGGCTGCAGGTGGCGCGCGGCACGGTCATGGTCAACGGCAATGAACTGCACGCCGGTGACGGCGCGGCCATCGCTGCCGAGCCCAAGGTCGAAATCAGCGGCACTGACGGCAACAGCGAGCTGCTGCTCTTCGATCTGGCGTAATTCCAAATGAAGAAAGGGACTGCATCATGCAGTCCCTTTCTTCTTTCAGTTCTGCACTGCGGGTTTTCTCAAGTATTAAATCCTACTTTCCCTCGTGCCCTTTGCACTGCTAACAATCAAATCTTCTCAGCCACGAAGAATTCTGAGCAGCCGCACTCCTATTCTCATTTCTAATTCGCGTCATTCGTGGCTTCCTGCTCTTCTCTTAATCTTTTCCTCCGTGTCCTTTGTGAAACCTTCGTGTCCTCTGTGGTTAGGTTTTGGTTGTTGCCGCGCTGTGGTTAATTCGCATGGTGTCCACGGGCAACCATTCGCAACTTCCGCCAATCTGCTATTCAAGTTCCCCGCAAGGAGTATGTATGCGGAAGTACTCGATGCTGTTTGCCATCTCCATCCTGTGGCGCCTGGCATTACCGGTTTTTGCGCAATCAACCATTTCCTGTCCATCCGGACAGATTGACATGCTGGATATGGTGACCATGGATGCAACCGACTCTCAGGGTCACCAGCTTCGCGGGGCCTTTCACATGGAAGGCAACGCCAATCCCATCTACATAACACTCTCCGGAGACAACACCAACGGCAAGGTCTATTACGTGAAATCGGGCAGCGGACATCCCTGGGATATTCACCTCTACGATGGCAGCTATATCTATCTGTGGATCACTGAAAGAGGCGGCACATCAGCCGAGTGGAACGATGTGTACGCCTTCAAAAAATTCAACTGGAACAACAGTGACTTTACTCTGCCTTTTGTCCGCAGATGTGTGAAGCCGGGTGATGGCGTTACGTCCAACGTCCAGGTGCCTCCTCCGGGCAATGGTTCAACCAGCACCAATTTCCAGATCCATCCCGCAAAGGGCGACACGCTGACCAATACCAGCACCGATTGCACGCCGAACCCGCAGCCACCGGCCAATCCCGGCTATTCCACCAGCCAGTTAGGCTGGGTGGTGGTGGACGTGTTTCCATTGCAAAACAACGTGAACCTGGGCGGTAATCTCACCAGCATCAGCATGCTTCCGGTGAGCTATCGCTACAACTGCGCCAGTGGCACTCCGGCGATCAACACGGATGAATCCCATGGAGGCTGCAACGACAAAGAGGAATTCGACTACAACAATACATACGGCCTGGTGCAATGGACGCACTGGGTGTGGACCGGCAGCACTGGCGGCGGCTGGGGCAACGGCACCACCATTGGCACTCCGGCGAATCGGGCTGTGTTCAACAAGTTGGTGGCCAACAACGGATTGGGCGCGCCAGATTTCAAGTGCTTCTAGTTCATTACCTGATCATTCAAGACAAGGCCATTCGAGCAAGAATGGCCTTTGTCAATAGCACTCAGCTCCTGAACATCATCTTCTGCCTCATCTACATTCGAGCAGATGAAGTTTCCGGATTTGCCGCAAAGCGCTCGTTCCGGCGATGCTGGAATGAATTAAAGTAAGAAACTTTTGGGATGTAACTTAGGACATACGCAATCGGAATGGCTTGCCTAAGTCCATTATTTTCAATAAGACTAAACGAGTTCCCGGAGGGACGCGGAGAACGCAAAGATAGCAAAACAGAAATAATAAGACTACATCAGTCTAGTCAAAAGCATATAAAATAGAATACCGTGTCCATCCCAAAAGTGTTCATCAGCTATAGCCATGATTCCCCTTTGCACCAGGATAGAGTGCGCGAACTGGCAGATCGGCTTCGTTCCGACGGTGTTGACGCATCGATAGATCAATATGTCCCAGCACCACCGCAAGGATGGCCAATGTGGACAGAGAAGCAGATACGCACAGCGGATTACATACTTCTTGTCTGTACCAGTACTTATTTACGGCGGGTTGAGCGACGGGAAGTTCCTGGTAAAGGACGTGGCGTCCTGTGGGAAGTGAACTCTATCTATAACGTCCTATACGCGGAAGACGCTGAAATTCAAAAGTTCATTCCAGTATTCTTTGCTAGTGATGACCCAACTTGCATTCCGCTCCCGTTGCGTGGATTGACATACTATCAAATCGATCATTCAGAAGGATACGAAAATCTATACCGTCACCTGACCAACCAGCCTCGTTGCGAAATACCTATTCTTGGTGAACGGAAGGCTTTGCCTGTAATTGCTCCCAAAAGCTATCCTGCTACGTTAGCATCTCAATCTGGGAACCAGATTCCTTCCGGGTTGGAGCGGCGGCATCGCCAACGGCTCCTGAAACAAGTTCATCTGGACTGGATTGAAGGTGTTCTGAATCAATCGTTGTACAAAGAAGTTCCGATTGAATTAGGGTTGGCAGACCGGTCTGATTTCATTGAATGTCCCCTCAACAAATTAGTCCGGATCCCCGATCGAGCTCCCTACGTGGTTTCTCCAGGGACACCGATCCGTCAAATTTTTGATGAACAGAACGGTGCTTTACTTATCCTTGGGGGGCCGGGAACCGGCAAAACCACACTCCTGCTGGAGCTTGCCCGCGACCTGTTGCTCACTGCTGACAAAGATGTCGAGCATCCGATACCTGTCGTGTTTAATTTATCCTCTTGGGCAGTGCGCCGCGCGCCACTCCGCGACTGGCTGATCACTGAGTTGAATGAGCGAAGCGATGTTCCCATGAAGGTGGCGCGGAAGTGGGTGGAAAATGAGCAGATCCTTCCCTTATTGGATGGCCTCGATGAAGTTGCCGCCGAACATCGCAAGGCCTGCATAGAAGCAATCAACAATTTCCGGCGTGAATATGGCCTGTTGCCCATAGCAGTCTGTAGCCGCATTGCGGACTATCAAGCGGTCGGGACAAAACTTCGTTTACATGGTGCAGTCGAAATCCAACTATTATCGCGTACCCAAGCTGAAGAGTATCTGAAGAGTGCAGGAAAGAAACTTGCCGGATTGTACGCCGCTGCGGCGAACGACCCAACGCTTTGGGAACTCTTAGAGACCCCGCTCATGCTGTGGGTCGCTATGCTTGCATATCAGGATATTCCTCCTGATATCAGGCCGAATACGAATTCGGAGGAACGCCGCCGCCAATTATTCACGCACTTTGTAGACGCCATGTTGAATCGAAGAGGGATCAACGAACGCTTTAGCGCAGATCAAACCAAACGATGGCTCTCCTCACTCGCATCGATCATGACCAAGACCGGTCAAACAGTGGTTTATCTCGAAGACCTGGATCTCCCGTGGTTGCCTACAAGGATACAGCAGTGGCTGGCGCGATTGACAATTATGGTCACTAGCGGAGTGCCCGGTGGTTTGCTGTTTGGAGTGGGTGCAGGATTATTTGCGATCGCCAACTCGTCCTTGAGGCAAGTGGGCGTATTGCGGGTTGGGATGACCACCGGGCTTATTGCGGGGCTTGCTTGCATGCTCTTTGGCCTGGCAAGCGTAACGATTCTTAAACTTGAGCCCGCGGATGAAGTCCGGTTTTCTTTGGCCGAAGTGTCTTCATTGGGGCGGAAAGCCACGCTCGCTGGCCTGATCTTCGGCCTGATCCTCGGCCTGATCTTCAGCTCGGCCTTTATGTTATCCAAGAAAGCTGATCCTTCCATCGGCGTTCTCATAGCTTTCTTATCTGGCGAGACCTTTGGTCTGTGCGTCAGGCTGGTTAGTGGAATAGTTCAATTGAAACTCTATAAATCCACCTTGAAGGAAAATTGTGAGATCGCGGAGCTACCACAACGCTCAGTCAAGGGAGCCTGGGCGCTGGCGTTGATGATCGGTTTTGTCTCTGCAGTGCCTTTAGACATATTGATCATAATCTTTGGCGGTGTTAAGGAACTAAATGACAGACTGATTATTTTTGCATTTTTCGGAGCGGTTGGAGCGGTGATCTGTATGCTCCTTAAAATTCGACCGACACCGCAATCCGAATTGCGCTGGGTTGATGTATCCTCCCGTGGCAGAGAGGCCCTTTACATCGGTATAGCTTGCGGGTTGATGTGTGCTTTAGTCACTGGGGGGCTTGCTAGCTTCAATGGTAGCCTGGCTGCCAGCGTAGTTCTTGGAATCATTTCCGGTTTGATCTTCGGTATAGCTGGCGGAATGATTCGGTTCTTTACAAAGGAGGCAGTCCGGGAAACCCGGTCTGCTGTTAATGAAGGCACCTGGCGGTCTATGAAGGTCGCATTCATTTTCTTGCTCATCCTCGGGTCGATGGGTGGATTGGTTGGTTGGCTGCTGCGAGGGTTGATGCCTGGTAACAGACAATCTCAGATCGTGCTTTTCTTCGGACTAAACCTTGGGCTAATCGGCGGTCTTACTTCTGGAGGAATGTTTGCCATAAAACATTTTGTTTTGCGCTGGTTTCTCCGTAGAAACGGTGCCGCTCCCCTTAAATACCCTGAGTTCCTCGTTTACACGAAAGAGTTACTTTTTCTGAGGCAGGTAGGTGGAGGGTATATTTTCATCCACCGCATGTTGCAGGAATACTTTATCTCACTTTCAGAGTCGGAATCGAAACCAGCAGCCGGTCAGTCGATTGATACATACTCAACCGCCTCAGGCCAAGCTAATTGATTCGGTGCAGCGAAATCTGTCCTCCATTTTCATCTAGTTGCCAGTCAGGACTGACCTACTAAATGCTGAAGATTGAGGAGCTTTGCGTCTTGGCGGTTAGTTCACATGTATATCTGCTCGCATTGCACTCAAGACAGGCTAAATGTGTCGGGCCTGAGTGCCCCTAATTCTGCTTAATTACTGGGAACCGGAATACACAATGTGGTTCTCTGATTATCAATTTGTGGTCTTCTACTCACATTGATGCTTTTATCCGCCTTGATGTTCTCTCAGAAACTAGCAGTCTTTCTGGATAGTGAATTGCTGGTGTGAAGATTGGCTAACGCATTCTGCTCCAGCCGCAACATCAACCGTTGAATCGCCTGGTTGTAATTTCAAACCCAGCCATCCCCAATCCATACCTTCACCAACGAAAGGACCTGCATGTTTGTTTCGAGAGCTTTTTCCCCAGCGAAAGCCGCGTTTTGTCTGGCAGCGATGCTTGTCTGCTGCCTTTCTGTTTCCGCACAAACGAATGTTCCATTGTCACGGCATGTGGTGGTAGTGATTGAAGAGAACCACAGTTTCAGTGAAGTACAGGCGAATATGCCCTGGCTGGTAGGCAAGGGCAATGCAAATGGTTTTGCCAACAACTACCATTCCGATAATGGCGGGTCACTGCTTGATTATTTGTGGCTGGCTTCCGGAAGCTGCCATTCCGCGGCGAACTGCACCTTGCCGGCCGGCACCCACGATTTCGGATGCAACGGCAACGACTGCGCTTCGCCCATCACCGACGGCAATATCTTCCGCGAGATGAACAATCACGGCATTACATGGAAGGTCTACGCGCAGTCTTATACAGCAGCGGGTGGCACAGTCACCACGCCTGACAACCATAACGGGACTTCATACTACCGGCGGCATAACGGGGCTACCTGGTATAGCGATATCCTGAGCAACGTGGATAATTCGCAGGCCAACATCGTGGACTTCTCGCAGTTCGCCACCGACCTGGCCAACAATGCCCTGCCGCACTATTCGATCATTGTGCCGGATGGCGCGCACGATGCGCATGATTGTCCCAATGGAGCAGCAGCCTGCCTGCAGGCGGCCGACAGCTTCCTGAATACCAATCTCACGCCCATGCTGGGCAAATCCTATTTCCA
Organism: Candidatus Angelobacter sp. Gp1-AA117; assembly: GCA_003223515.1. Classification (GTDB taxonomy): domain Bacteria; phylum Acidobacteriota; class Terriglobia; order Terriglobales; family Acidobacteriaceae; genus Angelobacter. The sequence goes on along the minus strand of QHVI01000046.1, from coordinate 19,797 downwards.
GGCGGGCGGTGATGGCCTGTTGCTGGTGACCTTCGATGAATGCGGCGGCGGCACGAACTCCGGTTGCGGCGCGCAGGTTTACACGGCCATGATCGGGCCCAAGGTAAAACCAGGCACGGTCTCCTCCACCTCCTACAAGCATGAGAACTCGCTGCGCACCATGTTCGATGCCCTGGGAATGATCAACTATCCTGGCGCTTCAGCCAGCGTGAGCGGCATGCTGGACTTTTTCTCCAACTATATAAATGGCATCGATGATCTGGGCTTTGTCTGCGTTTCCGGCCAATGCGCGGGCACTGCGAACCACGACACAGGCACACAACTGGACGGACAATCGCTGGCCGCAGGCTATACCGGCGGCGCCGCCTTCAGCGCCCTGCTGCTGGAAGCAACTTCGGCTGCGAACATCAGTTCGAAGAGCAACTTCGACCTGGATTTCTGGGCGAATATTTCCACGCCTTCGGCTGCGCAGGCGGTGGAGTTCTCGATGATCCAGACCGTAGGCGGCTTTGAATATGCCTTCCAGAACCAGTGCGACTTCCAGGGATCAAAGCAGTGGCGGGTATGGAACCCGAACGCTGGCGGATCATGGGTAAATACCGGCAGGGGGTGCGCGGTGTTCGGCACCGGCTGGAGCCACTTTATCCTGCAATTCTCCCGCGATTCCAACCACAACCTGGTATACACCGGCATTACTATCAACGGCACCTACTTCCCATGGACGGCATCGGGCTTGAGCTTCCCCGCAATCGCAACCACAGCAGGGGACTCCGTGAAGTTCAGGGTAAGAGCTGTGGGTGATGGCGTGCCAACACCCTACACGCTCTGGGTCGATAAATGGAATGTGTACTGAAATAACCTCAAACTTGCACAAGGGCCGCGCTGAACGCGCGGCCCGATCTTTTTCAGCATGTTCTGAGAGCAGACGTTTGAATACGGGAAACAAAGGTTAGTCGGCACTCAGCCCCTGACCATCGCCGTTGCTTTATGCAGTCCCTAGTGCGAGGCGAGTGCCGTGACCTCTTGCGGTAATGTCTCCGGCACATCAGCAGGCACTTCCAGCCAGGAATCGGCATCTTTCAGAATCCTGCCCGTCGATGGTGCATACAATTCCAAAACCTTCGCAGCCGGGCAATGTGCGCGAATCAGCACCAATAAGCGCTTTTTTACGGAGATAGGAAGGACTTGCCCGATGACTGCCACATTAAATGCATTTTGCTGACATGCAGCCTTTAGCGCGGCTTCGTCTGTAGCAGTAATCACCCTATGGCCAGATTTCTCCAGCAACATTCGGCGAGTTTCCATGAGCGCAGGGTCGGCACCCGTGCAAAGAACCAGAGCCATAAGCCTTCCGTGGCCGCGACAGCCTTGATTGAGGGTAAAGCCTATTGTAGTTCTGCCTTTATAGAAATCAAGCGTTCATTCAATATGCTTCACCAAGTCAAAAATCGCCACTGATTTGGTTGTTTACGGTGTTCGGGTGTATGCTTAAAATCCCAATTTCCTTCACAACCCAAGACACTCAGTGCCGAAGAAAACCAATTCGGAGAAGCGCCCCCTTAGAGAAGCGGATATGTGGATTCGCTCCAACATTGGCCCAAAAAGTGGCGCAGGCGAGAAAGAGGGCAATATCCCCAACAGTGGCCGCTTCCTGGAATTAGCCGATATTGCGCTGGGTGTAAAGAAACCTGAATCAAAAAAGAAAAAGGCCGCTGCCGCTGGTGTTCATTCATCAGAGAAAACAGAACCGTACTCACGCTGAGCATCTGCGCCGAAGGGCAGCTACTGGCTTCTATAACTTCCACATCCTATTCGGCCACTGTGCAGGCAGTGAACAATTGGAACAATTATGTAGGCGCCAGATCGAATTGGTGGCTGTCAAGCACTGCCCCTTGACTTCCAATCGCTGTAGTAGTATTGTTACAGAGCTACCCAGGTGGCGTGCTGTATCTGCTCTTTGAAAACTGAATATGGATTGGACTCCCTTGCCAAACCGGCAGTCGTGTGCCTTGGGTGGAGTGGGCTTGTCACACCGTCATGCGGCTCACAGACATTTTATGGCCGGTGACGGTGTTGGCCTGATTTCACCTGCAATCCTGATCTTTATGCAGGGTTGTGGAAGTGTCTCCCAATTCCGGTCGTCAGAAAGGCTGTTCCGCTTCTGTTCCGGAACATGAAACGGCAACCGGAACGCCGGATCTATTGCAGCCAAAAGAGTTAACGCCGTTTGTTCCGTGTTCCGCTTCTTTTTGCCTGATTGATTGCTGACGGTCATAAAGGGCAACGCCATTCCGTAGCAGCAGCTTCGTTCGCTGGCGCAGGAATTATCGGAATGCCACTGGCGTCACCCGGTTACCAGCCGTCACCGATTTTCGCGATTTACAAGGGTGGTTACGGGGTTACGGCGGTTACCCCTTTTTTTGAATGGTGGGATGAACAGAAGAGAGGCAGTATCGTTTTGTGAAAAGTCTTTCATGTGATGACCTGGACGCTACCCTGACATGAGCTTTGGAACTGTACTATACTGACTGACGGCTTACGTCTGCATTCTGCTGTTCAAACGGCTGGCCGCATAAGACTGTTGTTGCATCACAAATTCCAAGGTGAAACATGACAGAAAAAAAGTTTAATTCTCCAGCTAGTACACCTTTTGCGGAACAGGAGACCGTTCCGTCGCGTCAAGAAGCAGCCGGAACCACCCACTTGTTGGGCGAAGAGCATCCTACGCCGGTGGCCATCGGTGCGGAAGCCCCACCCTCCATATCTGTTGAATTGAGCGCCTCTGGACCGTTCGGGGCCTACTAACTTTCGCGAGTTCCAGATCAGCGATGGCACTGTTACTCGCCGGCGGCAAGGATGATCCAAACCTTGCCGCCGTCGCGAATGCTGCTGCTAAAGCCGGGGTTGAGCTTCTGGAATTGCGAATATCTTCCGGCGAAAGTCCCGCATTCTGCTGGAATCCGGCGGAGGGTGCTCCTCGCCTTTCTGGACGGGAACTCAAACCCAGCGCAGCTTTTGTTCGTTACGATGTGTTTGCCGGCATGAAAGATCCACGTCCGGCGGTGAACTCGCGAGCCCTTGCCTGGTACCAAACCTTTATGGGCTGGCTTTTATCCGAGCCCCGCATTCGCATTTTCAACCGCGATGTCTCACAGATCGCCACGAATAAACCAGCCAGCCTGGTGCATGCCCGCGCGGCAGGGCTTCGTATACCTGCAACACTGGTTACCAATGAAGCACAAAGGCTCGACGCCGATAATTTGGATTCCCTGGTGGTCAAGCCTGTATCGGGCGGCGACTATTGTTATCCTCTTGCCGACGCCTTGAACAAAGCGGAACTTCGTGGCGGATTGGCAGCTACGCCAGCCATTGTTCAAATGCGGCTGGTTCCGCCAGAAATACGCATCTATGTGATTGGCCAATTTGCTTTTGCCTTCGAAGTGCGCAGCAGCTCACTGGATTATCGGGTGAATCAGGATGCGGAACTTATCCTCTTGCCGGCAGTCCCGAAGGAGTTGGGCGGCCTCAAAAAATTCATGGCGCAATCAGGGATGGACTTCGGGGCGGCCGATTTCAAGACAGATCCCGATACCGGGCAATTGCTGTTTCTGGAATTGAACTCCTCACCCATGTTCGCGCGTTTTGACCAAGTTAGCGGAGGACAGCTCTGCGCCGCGATCATTCACGAGCTGGCCACAAGCGAAAGCACTACTTAAGTCCGGAAATCTCACCTGAAGATTTCACTCCAGAAAAAAAGAATATTCGAGATCAGCATTCCCAGGGCGGCTACGCTCAGGCAGAGGTTTTCAAAACGGCTGTTGGCGGTGCGCATCACGCGCAGATTGTTGGACAAGATAAGAATGTAGGCGAAGATCGGTACCAGCACGATTCCGGCCATCACCTGTGACCAGTAAAGTACTTTCACGGTGTTCACGTTGAAGAAGTCGATGAACACCGCCAGAAACACCACCACCGAGATCATCACGTAAAAGAGGCGCGCCTCCCAGGGCACCACGGCGAGCCCGGACTTCCATCCGAGGGCCTCAGAAATACTGAAACAGAGGGAGGCAATCAGGATGGGCAGGGCGATCAGTCCGGAGCCGATGATGCCTGCGGAGAACAGCACGGGGCCGGCAGCGCCGAAGATCCCCAGCGCTTCAGAGGCCATGCGGGTGGTCATGCTGGAAGGATCGGCAACGTGCAGATGCGACGCGGCGATCATCGCCGAGATGGAGACCAGGCAGGCAACGAATGTTCCCGCGTGAGATTCGGTTACATGCGCCTGCGCGAGGCCTTCCGGGAGTCCGCGCTTGGAACTGGTCTGCCAGACAACTACGTTGGGTGTGAGCAGCGAGCCAAACACAGCAATGATACCCATCATGTAAGCAGTGCTCATATGGGCCCGAGGCCAGATGATGCCTTTGCCCAATTCCGTAAACGATTCAGTTACATGGAACGCCGCGACCACATAGCCAATCAGGATGAGAGTGAGTGTGCCCAGGGTTTTGGTGGTCTTCTGGTAATTGCCGAGGATCAGCAAATACCACACGCTGAATCCGATGATGGCCAGGAAGTATGAGCGTGGAAAGACGGTGATGACGGAAAAGGCGTCGGCCACGGCAACCAGGTCGCCAATGATCATGGCCAGATTTACGATGATGATCAAGATGGCGATCGCAATAGCCACTTTCTTGCCATGGTGAATGCGGATCAACTCCACCAGACCTTTGCGAGTCTGGTGCCCAAGACGTGAAGAAACGGAAAGAACGCTGAACAGCACCGGGACGCACAGCACCACCACCCAGATCAGCGAGTACCCAAAACTCGCGCCCGCAACGGTAGCCGTGAGAACGGCTGCAGGATCGAGATCGGCGGCCCCGGCAATAATCCCCGGAATGATCTTGAAGGCCCGTGGCAGTTTTGGATTGTCGTCTCCTGCGGGCAGGGACTGGCCCGGCGACCGCAACCGAAGTGCGCTCATGTGCGATTCACGTTAATTTCAGTTAGAAGCAGCAGCTACTCTGGAAGTTGCGGAGCAAGTAGTTAATATTTAGTCATTAGTATTTAGCTAAATACTTGAGATTTGCAGCCTTGTATTGCATGGGTTCTGTGTAAGTTGTTGATTATTAAAACGATCCCACGGCTCCCGTTGGATGTTATTGAACCGGGTTCAATTGTGGGCAAGTAGCAATTCTGGCAATAAAGCGGGGTGCTTCCTTGTGGCGATGCGGCTCTTGTCCATACTTTATGGATTGCTCAGACAAAATCGCTCTATCTGTGCTGATCTGTTTTATCTGTGTCATCTGTGTCATCTGTGTTGAGGTTTTTTCAGCGTTATCAGCGGCAAAAATTGGGCATCGTGCTAGACGAGGATTACGGGTTTCTGCGATGCCAATCTTAGTTACTTTAGGCATAACCCCGGAGACAGGCATGAGTCCTTAGTAACACTTGGGGCGAAATAATGTTCCGTGTGCAGCAATACCACAATAAGTTGTGGTCGAAGTGAGGAGCGAACGCAGCATTTTGGTGCCTTGCGGGCACGAAAGTACCATGAACCCCCGTAAATTCCGGAAGATACCGGAAGAAACCCGAAGTTCCCGCTTGACCCGCGTATGTTGACCCAGTTATAACTCGCCCGAACCTGAAGTTTTCCCCCCCGAGAAAACATAAAGAGTTAAGACGTTCTCCACAGGCTCCAAGGTTGGGGCCGACAACCCACTGTGGAAAGGCAATACGTTTATGGCAATTGATTCGCGTGAGGTAATGAACATCCGCCAGGCTTCGCAGTATCTGGGGGTTAGCCCTGACACGCTCTACAAGTACGTAACCGAGGAAAAGATACCTGCGTTCAAACTCGGCAACCGCTGGAAGTTCAAGAAGACCATCCTGGACCAATGGATGGAACAGAAGAGCACGATGAACATGAGCAGCGCCAAAAAGAAACCCAAAGCGGCGCGGGCGGCTGCAGGACGCTGATTTTTGTCGAGGGGAAATTTTCAGGAATCATTAGGGAAGGCAGGACGGCATGTTTGGATTAGGTTCAGGAAAATCAATTGTCGGTTTGGACATAGGCTCCAGCTCGATCAAGGCAATTGAACTGAAGCGCTCGAAAGGCGAGATCCAGGTTTCACACCTGGGTGTTGAACCACTGGCCAGCGATATCGTGGTGGACTCCATGATCGTCGACTCGGGCAGCGTTTCCAGCGCGATCAGCAAGATCTTTGGCGAGCACAGCATCAAGACGAAGCAGGTTGCCACCTCCGTGAGCGGCCACTCAGTGATTGTGAAGAAGATCAGTGTGCAATCCATGAGCGAGGCGGAACTGGCGGAGAGCATCAACACCGAGGCGGCCCAGCACATCCCATTCGATATCTCTGACGTGAACGTGGACTTTGACATCCTCAATCCCGAGGATGAGGGCCCGCAGATGGACGTGCTGCTGGTGGCGGTGAAGAAAGACAAGATTCTGAACTACACCAACGTCCTTTCGCTGGCAGGCAAGGCTCCGGCGGTCGTGGACATCGATGCGTTCGCCCTGCAGAACTGCTACGAGTACAACTATCAGCCCTCTCCGGATTCCACCGTGGCCCTGCTGAACCTGGGCGCGAGCGTGATGAACATCAATATCGTGAAGGGCGCCTCGCCGTTGTTCACCCGCGACGTGAGCGTAGGCGGCAACCAGTACACCGATTCGCTGCAGAAGGAACTCGATCTCAGCTTTGATGACGCGGAGTCGCTCAAACTGGGAAAGAAAGTAGGCACCGTCAGCGAAGATGCGAAGCTGCCCATCCTGCAGCAGGTGACGGAGATCATCGTTCTGGAAATCCAGAAAACTTTTGACTTCTTCCGCGCTACCGCTTCCGGCGAGCACATTGAGCGAATCTACCTTGCAGGCGGATCGTCGCGCGTGCCCGGCCTGGTGGAAGCGCTGCGCCAGGAGTTCTCATTGCCGGTCGAAATCTTGAATCCGTTCCAACGCATCATGCCACCCGCGGATTCAACCGAGAACGAGATTCTCGATCAGAATCCAGGACAACTTGCGGTGGCCGTGGGACTCGCCCTCAGGAGTTTCGAAAACCTATGATCCGCATTAACTTACTCGGAGTTCCAAAAGCAAGACGCGGGGGCAAGCGTCAGACGGCAACGGTTTCCACGGGAGAAGGTCCAAGCTCGGCCTTGCTGATCTTGATTTTCATCGCCTTGCTGGGCGCGGGCATGTGGTTCAGCTACTCCTACTTCAATCGCCAGACGGTCAGCCTGGAAAAGAGCCTGCAGGATGCCACCAAGGAAAATATCCGCCTGGCAGATGTAAAGAAGAAATACGAAGAGACCAGGCTGCGCGCCGACCAGTTTGAATCGCGGGTGAAATTGATTGAAAAACTCCGCGCCGACCAGACTGGGCCGGTCACGCTGCTGCAGCAGATTGCGGATGCGGTCAGCGCCACGGACGCAGTGTGGCTGGATTCGATGACGGACGATGGCAAGAACATCAACTTCACCGGCATGGCCCTGAGCACCGATTCGGTCGCAGATCTCATGGTAAGCCTGCAGCGCACCGGGGCCTTCAAGACCGTGGAGATCAAGGAAACGGCGCAGGACAACACGATGAAGGAACTCCAGGCATTCAAGTTCGAGCTGATCTGCGAAAAGCAGGCACAGACTAAAGCTGATGCCAAAGCAGCAGAGAAGAAGTCTTAAGCAAAAATTCGGGGACGTTTGTTATGGCGAAATTCAATGAAATGTCGATCGCGACGCAGTTAGGGGTTCTCCTGCTGGCGGGGCTCCTGGTTGGCGCGGGATTCTACTACGGTTTTCTGAACAACATCATTCAGAAGAACAAAGACTTGCAGTCCAAGGTGGAAGACAAGCAGGCCGAGAATAAGCGGCTGAAATTTTTCGAGGACAAGCTGCCGGAACTGAACGCGCAGTTGGTTCACTTGCAGCAGCAGTTGGACATCGAAAGGAAGATCGTTCCTGACGAGAAGGAAGCCGACAGGTTCATGAAGCTGATGCACGACCAGGCATCGTCGGCGGGAATCAACATCCGCCGCTACACCGCGATGCCTATTGCCAGCCGGCAATACGTGACGGAGGTTCCCTTCCAGATCGATGTTGATGGCCGCTATGACGCCATGGTGGATTTCTTCGGCCGGATAGGGCGACTGGACCGCATCATCAATATCAGCAATCTGCAGATCGCAAACACCAAGACCACTGGCCCAGCCAAGGTCAAGACCGTATATCCATATAGCGCGGGAGAGTCAGTGGTTGCCAGTTGCACTGCAACTACATTCTTCAGCCACGATATGACTCCACCGGACAGCACACCGGCAGCGGCCGGCGCTGTGAAGAAGTAACGAATTCTTTAAAGGGAATTGAAATGAAGCTGATTCAAATTTTGGCCATTGCAGCAGCCCTGGCGGTGAGCGCCGCAGCGCAGAACACAAATTCTGCCAACTCGACTGCTCAGCCGAAAACCAGTGATGCGCAAAAGAAAGATACGCAGAAGAAAGACAACAAGACTACACCCGGCACGCCCATCAAGGTGACTACCCCCAAAGACACCAAGACAGGCGCAACCGCGCAGAAGTCCGCTGCCGGCGGAAACTCGCAGAGCAAATCGGGCACACAGAAGAGCCAGCCGATAGTGGTGAATGCCCAGCCGAAATCCGGCACAGCGGCTTCTGCCACCAAGACCGGCGCTGCTTCGGTGAAATCTGCTCCGGCCGGCAAGACTCCGGTGGTTGCGGTGGCCCCGCAATCGAAGCAGAAAACCAGCGCGTCCAAAGGCGGCCCGTTTGCTGCGAAACCCGCTACAGCACAGAAGAAGCCTGCTGTAGTGGCGGTAACGCCCAAGACAGCTCCGAAAAAACCGGCAGTTGCCAAAAAGCAGGAGCCGAAAATAACGCAGAAGACTGCCAGGGCGACTCCGGTGCCGGCCAAGCCGGCAGCCAGGAAGATTTCCGCCACAGGGCGGCGCGATCCGTTCGTCAGCCCCATTCGCAATGTGATTGTGGGACAGACGGGACCGAGCTGTTCGACCGGAAAGAAGTGCCTCTACATTCCTGAACTCATCGTGCAGGGAACGGTGAAGGACAACACCACGGGAGAGATGATGGCGGTGGTGGTGAATCATTCACGGCACACATATTTTCTGCGGGAAAACGACCAGGTCTTCAACGGCCTGGTGGAAAAGATCACCGGCGACTCCGTAGTTTTCCGGGAGTTCGCTACCGACAGCATCGGGCGTGAGAGTGCGCACGAGGTGGTGAAAAGAGTCAGCTCAGCCTCATAAGCTGGGGTACTCAAGTAGTAAATAGACGTAGCAGTCAGGGCCGAACCAGGGACAGTAGTATAGCCGTCATAGAGATGTGACGGGCTAATTCTAAGCGGCAGAATGGGGTTAAGGGTAGCCCATCATGCCGCGCACGTTCATCGGTGGAATTTGCCGCAAGCGTGGGGAGACTATTGAGATGAGGCTAAAGCAACTGCTGGGAATCATATTGCTGGCTGGTGTAACCACACTGGCTGCAGGTTCCGTGTCGCAACTGGCGGGAGTGCGGGTTGAAACCCGCGACAATGCCGTCCTGATAACCATCCGAGCGAACGGGACATTCAGTCATACCGAGTACCGTCCGAGCGACAACTTGATGCTGGTGGATCTCACCGGCGTCTCCGTCGGGCAACAGGATGCCGGCATTCATCCGGTTTCTGCGGCGGGAATTCTCTCCTACCGTGTCGTCGGATATCACGCCACCAGCGGGGCCGAAGTGACTCGCGTTGAGCTGAACCTGGCGCATGGCGCGAATGTAAAAATCAGTGACATCGATGGCGGAGTCGGAGTCGAGCTGCGCGTGAGCAACGCGGCAACTCCCGCAGCGAAGATTTCTGCGGAAAAGCCGAGCACTCCGGCACAGAACGGAAGCAGCGGAAGCATAAGCCACATCAGCAACGTCACCGTGGTGCGCGGCCAGGACAGCCTGAACGTTGAAGTCAGCGGCACCAGCCCTATGACCGTGAAGACCATGAAGCTGACGAATCCCGACCGCGTGGTGCTCGATATTCCTAACTCCGTGCTCTCCGGAAGCTCGCGCGAGATCGCCGTCAACAGTGACAATATCAGGGCAGTGCGCGCCGCTCATTATCAGAGCGCACCTCCAACCACCCGCATTGTGGTGGACATGGCTGCAGCGCGTGAATTCGAAGTTGTTCCGGCTGCCAACAAGCTGGTGTTGAAGCTGAAGAATGCCACGGTTGCTCCGCAGGGACATTCCACTGAAAGGCAGAAGGAAGTCATCGCGCAGCAATCCGCACCGGCACCTGTGCCGGCGCCGGTCATTGTTTCTGCTTCTGCTTCTGCCCCTACCGCTGTCTCTGGGCCTGAACCTGCGGCAGCCCCTGCGCCGCAATCTGCTCCAGTGCAGAGCCAACTTACTGTCATGACCCTGACGCAGCCAGCGGAGCCTCAGAACACCGCAACGGCCGCAAAGCGGCCGGCCAGTAACGAAGCTCCAGTGAAAAAAGAGGATGGGCAGGCACGCGCCCTGCAGGCTGCTGCCCACTTCGTGGATACCAGTATTTCCACCACGCCCAAGACAAACGAACCGGCTTTCGCGGCGAGTTCCAGCCTGGCAGCGCAACCCGCAGCCATCAACGCTGCCCTTCAGCAGCAGGCAGCATCGGTCCAACAACCGGCACAGCCGCAGGCCTCAGTGTCCGCTATGGACCAGATGTCCACAGGCTGCACCACCGGTCATTACACCGGAGCGCCGTTTAACCTGAACCTGAAAGATCTTGATATCAAAGACTTCTTCCGCCTGATTTCGGATATCAGCGGTCTCAACGTGGTGCTTGATCCCAGCGTGAAAGGCACGCTCACCATCGTGCTCAATGATGTGCCGTGGGACCAGGCTCTGGCCATCGTGCTGAACAACAACGGACTGGAATGCCAGTTGCACGGTAACGTGCTGCGCATTGCCACCCTGGAAACATTGAAGACCGAGGCGGAAGCCCGCAGAGCCCAGCAGGAAGCCCAGGCCCTGGCGGTTCCCAAGCAGACTTACACAAGGTATCTCAGCTACGCGCACTCGAAAGACGTGGTGGCGCTGCTGAAGAGGTTCCTCTCGGCGCGCGGCGATGTGGTCTCAGACGACCGCAGCAACGCGCTGATCATCGAAGATATTCCCAGCACGCTGCCCAAGATCGATGCGTTGCTCACGGCGCTGGATCGCAAAACGCCGGAGGTGGAAATCGAGGCGCGGGTGGTGGCTGCTACCCGCAGCTTCGCCCGTGATATCGGCACGCAGCTTGGCTTCGGTTGGGGCAACGGCAAGAGCGCAGCCGCAGGCGGAGGCACCGGCATTCCCAGTCCTATTCAGGTAAACTCTCCACCGGCTGAGCCGCCCTTCTTCCTGACGGCGCCCAGCCAGATCGCGTCGATTCCGCTGTTCACAAACCTGGGAGCAACCGGGCCCACCAGCGGCATCTCGCTTACAAATTTCTCCTCGATCTACCGGTTGGATTTCGTCCTGTCCATGGCCGAAACCCGCGGCTTGCTGAAGATCCTGTCGCGTCCGCGTGTAGTGACCCAGAACAACATCACCGCGCTGGTCCGCCAGGGTACGCGCATTCCGGTTGTGACGCAGGCGCAGTTAGGCGGCCCGCCAACGGTGACCTACGTGGATGCCTTCCTTCGTCTTACCGTAACTCCGCAGATCACTGCGGAAAACACCATCTTTCTGAACGTGGACGTTGAAAACACCGTTCCTGATTTCAGCCGTGTTACCGCGAACCAGGTCAACCCCACGCTCCAAACCCAGCAGACCACCACGCAGGTGCTGGTCAGCGATGGCAGCACCGTGGTGATTGGCGGTGTAATCCAGGTGCAGAACAGCGTCGCAGTACAGCAGGTTCCGGTGCTCGGCAACATTCCGTTGCTCGGAAATCTCTTCAAACGCAGCACCGTAAACACACAAAACCAGGAGCTGATCTTCTTCATTACTCCGAAGATCATTCAAACATAAACAACTTCAACTCTAAGCAAAGCCCCCCGGTTGCGTCCCGGGGGCTTTGTCTTTTGACGCTGGTTCCGTCAGAGCGCTAGTCTTTGCGCTCTTTACGGTGAATCCGATACGATGATTCGTCACGTATGAACTATTCCGTGCGGCAAAAGAAGCTTGCGGCCAAACTTCGTGAAGAAGGCATTGAAGCCCTGCTCATCACGCACCTGCCCAACATCTTCTATTTATGTGGATTCACGGGAACTGCCGGAGTGCTGCTGTTTGGCGCCGGCGATCGCAGCCCGCAGCTTTATTTCCATACCGATGGACGCTATACACAGCAGGCCAGGGAGCAGGTCAAAGGCGCGAAGGTCATCATTACAAAAAATCCTGCACCGGCAGAAGCTTGCGAGCGGGTGAAGAAGCTGGGCTTGAAAGCCGTGTCTTTCGAAGCAGACCATCTTGCTTATGCGGGTTACAAGTACCTGAATCAGAGTTTGCGAGGCAAAGTCCGGCTCAAGCCGTCCTCTGGCCTGGTGGAGCAATTGCGCCTCTCCAAGGATGCAGATGAAATCGAGCAGTTGCGCGCAGCGGTGCTGCTGGGCTCCAGCCTCTTTCAAACAGCTCTCTCAACCATTAAGCCGGGAGTCTCGGAGAATGTTGTTGCGGGCGAACTGGAGCTACAGGCGCGCCGCGCCGGGGCCGAAAAGATGTCGTTCGACACTATTGTGGCCTCCGGGCTGCGTTCCGCCCTGCCTCACGGACGCGCCTCTGCTTCTGCCATCCCGGCCAGCGGATTTATAATCCTGGATTACGGTGTTATACTCGCCGGATATTGTTCGGATATGACCCGCACTGTGCACGTGGGTCGCACTTCCAGAACGCACCGGAAGATGTATGAGGCTGTCCGGGACGCGCAGCTTGCCTCGATTGAGGCTGTGCGGCCGGGCGCTGAAGCCGGCGAAGTGGATAAAGCAGGGCGTCAGGTGCTCAAAAAGGCCGGTTATGGCGCTTACTTTACCCATTCGACCGGGCACGGCGTGGGGATCGAAGTGCATGAGTCGCCCCGGCTCGCCAGAGGGCAGATCCAAAAGCTGTCACCAGGAATGATTGTTACCGTTGAACCCGGCATCTATATACCCGAAGAAGGCGGCGTCCGCATTGAAGACATGGTGCTGGTCACTGAATCGGGATATGAGGTGCTCACACCTACCACAAAGGACCTGATCGAGCTTTAGTTTCAGAAAGCCGACAACATCCATGAACCAAAAAGAGCTGAAAGAGCTTATCGAGTTCCTGATAGACAAGGACATCTCCGAATTTGAACTCGAACGTGGAGATGTAAAGGTGAGAATCAAGCGCGGGGCCGACCAGCAGGTTGCTCCCATCATCCAGCATATTCCGGTGAGCAATCATCCCGCGCCCGCGGCCCATCCAGGGCCAGTCGCTGTATCTTCGACGCCGCTTCCAGCACATCCTCCGGCGACTCCCGCTCCGCCCGCCGCAGAGGAGGGCCTGCACATAGTGAAATCGCCGATTGTGGGGACGTTTTACGAATCGCCTTCTCCGGGCTCGCCTCCTTTTGTAAAGGCCGGGGATACCATTGAGACCGGACAGGTGCTGTGCATCATCGAAGCCATGAAACTGATGAACGAGATCGAGTCAGACATTTCAGGCGAACTCGTGAAGAGGCTGGTCAACAACAGCCAGCCCGTGGAATATGGACAGCCCTTGTTTGCCATACGGCCACGCTGATGCAAGTGTCTCCTTATAATAAAGTCTAAGGTATATAGATCATTGATCAACAAATATGAAAAAAGTCTCTAGAGTACCGGTGCGCATTCGCAATCTTCCAATCGAACGACGCGCGGAAATGGCAATCCAGGCAGCAGCGAGAAAGGCGATCACCAGACGCTCTCGTCTAGGTTTGCCAGTCTATATCTGGCGTAGTGGCAAAGTGGTTGAAATGTCTTTTGCGGAGTTGAAGAAGTATCGTTAAACCAGGCATGCAGTAAAATGGTTTTACTGCCCCAAATCTGACGCCGTCAACCCGTATTGCTGCATCTTCTTTACCTGCAGATTTTTCAACTCTGCCTTTCCCGCATTGACCTTGTTATTTAGATCCAGACATTTTGACAATCGCGTATGGAATTCCTGTCTTACCTGGGCGTTTTTGACGATTACCTGATTGCCTGCCGTGTTGAGTTGCGAAGAATATTGTGACGCGTATGTGTATAAGGCATCTGTGGCCCTGGCCCACTCGTTTTCGGTATTGAGAACTTCTTCCTGCTGCTTCAAAATCTCTGAATTGGCCAGAGCGCCGTTGAACTCCTCCAGAAACGTTTGTTTGAAGTCACTGCTGATATTGGAAGAATCCAACCGGCGTCTAAATTCCGTGATTCTCGTTTGCAGCAACTGGTAGGTGTCTTTATCCAGTTTGGCGGTTGAATCCACCGCTACCATGGTTTTATTCATGGCCGTTTTGCTGGAGAAGGAATGGACCGAATAAGCCACGGAGAGAAGTGGGGCATATACTTCTGCGTCCATGTCATGCTGCTTGCGGTCAGCCAGAATACCGCGCATGAAATCCCGCAGCAGGTCGGACGCTACTCGTTCTTCCGGAGTTCCCGACTCCTGTACAGGCTTTTTGCCCGCAGCTTCTTGGGCGATCTCTCGAATTTGCGCCTCTACTGCGACCCTGGCCTTTTCACGAACATTCACAACGTGCGCCATGGCGGAAAAAACGGCGACAGCGATGGCCGCCCACATGAACCAATAAGAGAACCTCCGAAGACGTTCCCCTTTCATGATGAGGGCGATGCTGCCTATGATGGCAGGCAATAGCAGGCTGACAAACCAATGCCCGATCATTTCTCCGGATATCCGCCCGTAAGCAAGACGAGCCAGCAGCAAAGCCGCCAGGATTCCGAGCCCGATTCGTATCGCAGGCCACGGACCCGGAGTCACTGAATCTTCGAACCGTGGTTGCGAGGCTCCACACTGGTTGCAAACCTGGAGGTTCCATAGCACTGCGCCGCATTTCACGCACTGACGTTGAACTTGCTGCTGAGTACCCATACCCGAAGGAGAGTTATCCATGCTGGGTAAAAGATAATGCCAATTCACCTGATCTGCAAAGGATTCTCACGTGGCCGGGTTAGTAGCCGTGCCAGCCGGGGATTTATAATCCAGAGTTACCCTGATACGGCCAAATGTTCAAAAAAATCCTGATTGCAAACCGAGGCGAAATAGCGCTGCGGGTGATCTGCGCCTGCAAAGAGCTGGGAATCAAGACTGTGGCCGTCTACAGCGATGCCGACCGTAACTCTCTGCACGTCCGCTTTGCCGACGAGGCCATCTGCATTGGCCCGCCGCGCTCCAGCGAGAGCTATTTGAACATTCCGGCGGTCATCAGCGCCGCTGAGATCACCAACGTAGACGCCATCCATCCCGGTTACGGCCTGCTGAGCGAGAACGCCAATTTCGCCGAGGTGTGCGAAAGCTGCCAGGTAAAGTTCATCGGCCCGCCGCCGGAGGTGATTCGCCTGATGGGCGAAAAAGAAAAAGCGCGGCAGGCGATGAAGCAGGCCAATGTGCCCATCCTGCCCGGCTCGGATGGCGTGATTGCCAATGCCGACGAAGCCCGCGAATGGGCGCGGCAGATCGGCTATCCGGTCATCGTGAAAGCCTCCGCCGGAGGTGGTGGCCGCGGCATGAGAGTGATTCGCAGTGAAGGTGAGTTGGAGCAGCTTTTCAATTCCGCCCAGTCGGAGGCGGCGGCCGCCTTTGGCAATGGCAATCTCTACATGGAGAAGTTCATCGAGCGTCCCCGACACATCGAGTTTCAGGTGATGGGCGACGAGCACGGAAGTGTGATCACCCTGGGCGAGCGCGAGTGCAGCATCCAGCGCCGCCACCAGAAGCTGTTGGAAGAGTCGCCCTCCACCGGCGTTTCAGAAGCGCTGCGGCAGGATATTGGCAGAAAGCTTCAGGATTCGCTCTCCGAAATTGGGTACCAGAATGCGGGAACGGTCGAGTTCCTCATGGATGAGGACGGCAGCCTGCATTTCATCGAGATGAACACCCGCATCCAGGTGGAGCACCCGGTCACTGAAATGGTCACCGGCATCGATCTGGTCAAATCGCAGATCCTGCTGGCCGACGGCGCCAGGCTGCACGATGTGATTCCCAAAGTCGAAAGAAAAGGACACTCGATTGAGTGCCGCATCAACGCAGAGCACCCGGAGAAATTCACTCCCTCGGCAGGCAAGATCAAGACCTTCCATACTCCCGGAGGGCTGGGCGTGCGGGTGGATACCGCCACCTATGCTGAAGGCGTGATTCCGCCTTACTACGATTCGCTGATCGCCAAGCTCATCACCTATGGTAGAGACCGTGAAGAGGCAATCATGCGCATGCGCCGCGCGCTGGAGATGTTCATTGTGGAAGGAATCTACACGACCATTCCTCTCCACCGGCAAATCCTGCAATCTGAAGAATTCATTGCCGGCAAGCTCGACACGAAGTTCCTGGAGCGGCTGCTGCCCCGGCTGCAGGAGGAGCGCGAGCGCGCCAAAGCCCAGGAAGCGGTTTTGCAACCCTGATGTCATCGTTGCAGCTTCCGCGTCTCTATCCCATCATCGATGTCTCTTTCTTCACCGCGCAAAGCGATCCCACCGCCGCCCTCGTCCGCTTTGCCCAGGAACTGCTGCACGGCGGAGCAACGCTGATCCAGTACCGCAACAAGTCCGCCAACGCGCGCCAGATGCTCAGCCATGCCCGCGAACTGCGGCGGGCTACTTACAATTCCGCTAAACTCATCATGAATGACCGCAGTGATCTCTGCCTTGCCGCAGGATTTGATGGGGTGCATCTCGGCCAGGACGATCTTTCTCCGGCAGCCGCACGCCAAATATTCAGCGCTGCCAGAAAAGAACAGCTCTGGATCGGCTTCTCCACGCACAATCCGCAGCAGGTGCAGGAGGCAGATAGCTTTCCCGTGGATTACATAGCCGTGGGGCCAGTCTTTGCAACGGCATCCAAGGTCAATCCAGACCCGGTCATCGGGCTGGAGGGTGTGCGCCAGGCGCGCAGGGCAACTGCCAGGCCGCTGGTCGCCATAGGCGGCATTACTAAAGGGAATTGCCTAGAAGTTATGGCCGCCGGGGCTGATTCCGTGGCTGTTATCAGTGATCTTATTGAATCTCCCCGTAAATCTACTGAGGAATTTCTTCGGATTTTGCTGTAAAACATAGTGAACTATGTCCACATCCGCACATACTGCTCCGGAAACCGGCAATACTGAGTTTGTAAAAGGACTGGGCCTCACCAGCGCTACCACGCTGGTGATGGGTTCCATGATCGGCTCCGGCATCTTTATTGTTTCCGCTGAGATTTCCCGTGAGGTGAACTCGCCTGCCCTGCTTCTGGGAGCATGGCTGGTCACCGGCTTCATGACCATCGTTGGCGCACTCTCTTATGGAGAACTGGCCGCCATGATGCCGCGCGCCGGAGGACAATACGTCTACCTGCGCGAATCCCTGGGGCCGCTGTGGGGATTTCTCTACGGCTGGACTTTGTTCCTGGTCATCCAGACCGGCACCATTGCCGCTGTAGGTGTGGCGTTTGGCAAATTCCTGGGACACTTCTTTCCCTCGATTGCCGCTGATAACTGGATCTGGCATATCGGCCACGTGCCACCCATTCATGCAGGCCCCATGGTGCTGGGCAATATGGATGTGGGCCTGAATACCCAGAACCTCTCAGGCATCATCATCGTGATTCTGCTCACCATCATTAACCTCTTCGGCATCCGCACCGGCGCAGCCATTCAGAACATATTCACGATCGCCAAAGTTTCAGCGCTTGCAGGGTTCGTGCTGGTGGGCATTTTCGTAGGACGCAATGCCCAGGCCATCGCCGCCAACTTCCACAACTTCTGGCGCTTCGACTCACCGCATTCCGCTACCGGGACTCTCGCCGGGCCATTTGTAGGCGTTTTGACCATCCTGGCCGTGGCCCAGGTTGGTACGCTGTTTTCCGCCGACGCCTGGAACAATGTGACCTTCACCGCCGGAGAGGTAAAAGACCCGCGCCGCAACCTTCCCTTATCGCTGGCCATCGGCACCGGCGTGGTAATTGTGCTCTATTTGCTGGCCAATGTGATTTACCTGAACATCTTTCCGCTGGATGGCGACCCGAACGGCGCAACCTTGATGGCTAAAGGCATCAAGTTCGCGACGGCAGACCGCGTGGGCACCGCCGTGATGCAGCAGATGTTTGGCGGGACTGGAGCTTCCTTGATGGCCGTGGCCATCCTGCTCTCTACCTTCGGCTGCTGCAATGGCCTGATCCTGGCGGGTGCGCGCGTCTATTACGCCATGGCCAAGGATGGATTGTTCTTCAAGCGCGTCGCGCAGATCAATCCTACTTATAAGACCCCGGCGACCTCGCTGGTGGTGCAATGTATCTGGACGTGCCTGCTGTGCCTCTCAGGTACCTACAACCAACTGCTGGAGTACATCATCTTTGCCGTGCTGGTCTTTTACATTCTTACGATCGGCGGCCTGTTCGTGCTGCGTTACAAAAGGCCCGATGCCGAGCGGCCTTACCGGGCAGTGGGGTATCCCATACTCCCGGCGATTTATATATTGATGGCTTTATTCATTGATGTCGTATTATTGCGCTACAAGCCCCAATACACATGGCCAGGCCTGATCGTCGTGCTGCTGGGCATTCCGGTGTACTTCATCTGGTCAAGCCGGAGCGCCAGACAACAACAAGCCTGAGCAATACAGGATATAATCGGCGGGCTTTTTGCCGAGTGGCTAATTCGTTCGTTTGTACGAAAATTCAATCCATCACTGAGAGGGAATAGTGGCTGACTCATTATTTCGGACTAAATCAATTGATCGTCTTAGGGCAGAGAGCGGCAGTACGCCTCTCAAGCGAACGCTGGGGCCCATGTCGCTGGTCGCCTTGGGTATTGGGGCCATCATTGGCGCAGGCCTGTTTGTGCGCACCGCCGCAGCTATCGCCGAGCGCTCAGGTCCATCGGTAACACTTTCATTTCTGCTTGCCGGTGTAGGCTGCGCCTTTGCCGGATTGTGCTATGCCGAATTTGCTTCAATGATCCCCATCGCCGGCAGCGCCTACACTTATTCTTACACTACCATGGGTGAACTGGTCGCATGGATCATCGGCTGGGACCTGGTGCTGGAGTACGCGGTGGGCGCGGCAACCGTCGCCATTGCTTGGAGCGAATACTTCAACAAAGTCCTTGAGTATTTCGGCCTGCATGTTCCTTATCAATGGTGCCATTCGCCTTTTGAGAGCATGGCTCCCGGTGGCGTTCATGGGATCGTGAACATTCCGGCCGTAGGGATTCTGCTGATACTTTCAGCACTGCTGGTCCGCGGCACCAAGGAGTCCGCCTTCGTCAACAGTCTGATCGTCATCACCAAGGTGACCATTGTGGTGATGGTCATCGTGATTGGCTGGCAGTTTATGAATCCTGCCAACCACACCCCCTACATCCCGTCACCTACCACCTACACTACCGCGCAGGGTGTGGTGCATCCTTACGGCGGCATCATGGGAATCCTGGGAGCGGCGGGCGTGGTGTTCTTCGCTTTTATCGGTTTTGACGCGGTATCCACGGCGGCGCAGGAAGCCAAGAACCCAAAACGGGACATGCCCATCGGCATCCTGGGCTCGCTGGTGATTTGCACCGTTCTCTACGTTGCCTTCTCGCACGTGCTCAGCGGCATAGCTACCGTAGAAGACTTCAGAACAGCAG
>QHVI01000136.1 GCA_003223515.1 Candidatus Angelobacter sp. Gp1-AA117 | reverse complement strand
CCACTATATCCTGCACGCCTTCGACGACCTGGAAGGCAATGGACAGTTTGCCGCCATTATTTACTACATTCGGAGTGACGCTTACGTGGCTGTACCCTGCATTCTTGTAAACATTCTCGAGATTCTTCACGCTCTTGCGCACCAGTTGCCCACTGAACTTGCCGTGCGAGAACAGCCTGCCCTTTTTCACAAGGACATGGGAAGCAAGGTCATCGTCATCAAATTTCTGGTTGCCGTGAAATTCGACTGCGGCGACCTTTCCTTTGCGACCCTTATCGATGTCATACCAGATAGCGGTGCCGTCGGAAGGTTGCTTCTCGATGCGGCTGTGTACCTTCGCGTCAAAATATCCCTTGCCCTGAAAGTAGGAAACCAGGTTGCGCGCTCCTTCTTCCACCAGGTCAGGGTCGGCGGCATTCTCGTCATAGATGGGGATCAGCTTCTTCATCGTTCGTCCCCACACGTGCGCGCCCTGGGTCTTGATGGCGATCTCCGGGCCTTGCGTCACCTTAAAGGTGATGTCAGCGCGATTAGTTTGCGGATTATAATTCGCCGAGATCAGCCTTACCTGTCCGGCAAGGTAATGCTGCTTGCCCAAAACACCTTTAAGGTAAGTAGTGGCAGTATCCAGCTTTTTGAGTGAATAGGGCTTCCCGGTCTTCAGATAAGCGGCACGCAGACGCGCGCCCCAGGAATGCAGGCTGTCCGCCAGATGCTTTGTCTCCTGCGGCGAGGCCCCGGTTAGAATGATGTTCCCGAACTTGGCCTTGCGCTTGAGGTCGATGTGAAACAGCACATTCACCACTTTGCGCGGAGCATCCGTGTGCAACTCCGGTTCAATGGTGGCCATGAAGTAACCACTGCGATGGAAGAAATTGATCAGCGCCGACTCTGCTTCTTCGACCCGCGCCGCGTTGTAGGGCTCCTGATTAGGATAGTTGGCGATCTGCAGCAGCCGGGTATAAGAGAAGACGTTGGACGCCTTGCCAAAATCGAACATCCCGAAATACATTGCGGGCTGGAGCACAAACATCACCTCCAGACCATTGGATTGGGGCCGCACCTCCAGCTTTACGTCATCGGCCTGTCCGCTCTTTTTTAAGGCCGCAATGCTCTTGTCAATCTTTGCCTGTGAATAAGGAGCGTTGATGGGCTGGGCAATGAGTTGCCGCAACTGCCTTACATTCAGATCAGGACGCCCGGCAATCTCGACTGAGGAAACTGTTTGTCCTTCATAAGAAATGGTAGGCGGGGTGAGTTGCTGCGCGCGCAGGCTCATGCTTACCGGTGCGAGAAGCTGCAGCAGCAGGACAAGGATATACGTATGCGCCGAAAACCGGGTAATCATCGTAAGTGGGAGCCCTTTCCTCATTCCGGACGAGCGAATCCGGAACCTCTCCTCCAGGGGAACTTACCGAGTTAGATTTCGCGTCATCGTTTGTTGTTGCTTCAGAGAGAAAATACACCGGTGCAGAACAGCAGCAGCAGCTCAGAACAGCTACTCTGGCGTACAAAAAACGCAAAGGGCGACAAGGGAACAACAGGATTCTTTGCTCCGCCAGAGCAAACCAAAGTTGCTGTAGCCTGAAAGCAACGTGGGGCACAGCCGCCCCCGGCTGTGCGGAGGTTACATATTATGGAGATTTTGGCAATTCTGCGGGACGGCTTTGGTTGCGGCTCTGCTGCGTTGTGTTCTTTGCGGTGATTTGCAGTTAATTAATGAATATGGGTCTCAGGCCCGCCCTTGGCTGCGCGGGAGAGTTCGTCGCAAGCGAAGAAGAATTCGAACGTTAGTAATGCAGAGAGCGCAGAGCAATTTCATACAAGACAAGGCTCTTTAAGTAATCTCAAAAATCTGGGTTGATCTGCGGTGAGGTTTGGTTGTTTCAGCGTGCACCAGCGGCAAAATAACCTGGTTTGATCGGCCAGCAGAGTGGGTGGCTTAGATGACCAAAGGACATTACCTTCGGAACAGTGCCCAAACGGCTTAATCGACATAAGATAAATGACGATAAGTTACACACAACTCCCCATGGAACTTATTGCCGAACGAGACCAGCATTTCCCGACATCCACGCCTGTCCTGGATGTCCTGAGGCCGCTTTCTTCACAGCGCCGCGACACCCTGAGTACCGGAAACTGCGTCTTCATCAGCAGCGCCGTGATCCTGGCGTTTACGGGCCTGCCTGCGATTCGTTTTCTTCTGGATTCAGTTTCAACGCATCCGCTGCTCTTCTGGGCCGCCTGCCTGGTTGTGCCGCTGTTTTCTTTTTTCGGCAGCGTGGTTGTGCATGAGGCAGGCCATTTGCTGGCCGGAAAGCTCAACGGGTTCGAGCGGGTGCTGGTGAAATTCGGTCCGTTGCAATTCAGAAGCAGGAATTTCCAGCATCGACTGGGCTCTGAGCAGGTCTTTGTGATGGGCCACAGCGTGATGAAGCCCCAGGGCAGCGGGCAGTTACGGCAACGCCTGTTCTATCTGGTGCTGGGCGGTCCGCTGGCAAATGTATTTTTACCGGTGTTTTTGGAAATCATTCTTTATCTGTTCCAGCCGCGCAGCAGCGCGACGTATCTGCTGGGTGCATTTACTGTGCATGTGTTTTCTGCATTGTCAGTGCTGGCGGGCATAGCGTCACTTTTGCCGGATACCGATTCCAACGGCGAATTCTCTGATGGAGCGCGCCTGCTGATGCTGGCCAGAGATGATGCGCAGGCAGCAAGGTGGCTGGCCATCCTGCAATTACAGGTGGCTTTGAATTCCGGCATTCATCCACGCCACTGGAACGAGAGCCTGGTGGCGCGCGCGGCAGCAGATAAGGACGAGACCGCCGATGCCGCGATTGCCAACTGGCTGGCATATCAGTGGGCCATCGGCAGGCAGGAAGTGATTCTGGCTACGCGTGATCTGGAGCAAACGCTGGCGCTGATCAGAGTTGTGCCCGGACATCTGCGGGACCGCATCTTTCTGGAGGCGGCGGTATTTCAGGCGTGGTACCGGCACAATCTCAGCAAGGGCCGTTTCTGGGTTTCACAGATTCGCCATCAGAAATCACTGCCAGAGGCGCAGCGGCTGCGCATCGAAATTGCGCTGCAATGGGCCGAAGGAAGGCTTTTTGATGCGTGGGAGCACCTTGAACCATATCTCGCCAAGCTACGCGAATTGCCTGAATCGCCAGTGCGTGAGTTGATGGAGAAAAGCGCGCTGGAGTGGAAAGCGCAGATGGAATCGAGAATGCTCGCCGGGGCATGGGCGACTATGCATTCGTGGGCTCAGAAGATGGAGAGTGAATCGGTGATGGCGATGGACAGATAGGCCCGTTGCGCGCACAACCTCCACCGGATGAGATGGTTCAGCCGAGGGCGGCTGCACTCCACACCAGTACCAAAGCAAGAAAAACCAGCTAAGCATGGTACTATCGCTTTGTGGCCACTTCCGGTAAATCTATCAAGGCGGTCCCCACTTCGAAAAACGGCCGCAGACCCCATGAGAACGCAACCCAGTTGGTCATCATCACCGGCATGTCCGGTTCCGGGAAAGCCTCTGTGCTCAAGGCGTTTGAAGACCTGGGCTTTTACTGCGTAGATAATCTTCCCATTGGATTCATCCTGCGTTTCGCTGAACTGGCCAAGCAATCCACAGAGATCGAGAAAACCGCGCTGGTGGTCGATATCCGCGAAGGAGACCAACTGCGCAAGCTGCCGGATATCATCCGCTCATTGAAAAAGCAGGTGAAGACCACGGTGCTTTTTCTGGAGGCTTCTGACGACGTGCTGATTCGCCGATTCAGCGAGACACGGCGTCCTCACCCGCTGGGGAGAGAAGCGACGGTGAAAGCGGCGCTGAGGAAAGAGCGGCAGCATCTCAAGCCCATTCGTGAACTGGCAGATATTGTCGTAGACAGCTCAAAATTCAACGTCCACGAACTACGCGCACACATTACAGAAAAATTCATGCCCGGCGGGACAGACAAGAGCATCCTGGTTTCCTGCCTGAGCTTCGGTTACAAAGCAGGCGTGCCTACTGAAGCTGACTTGCTCTTTGATGTCCGCTTTCTGCCTAATCCGCACTTTGTTCCCGAATTCCGTCCTTATACGGGACGCCATCCGCGCGTGGCGAAATACATCCGCTCGTTTCCACAGACACAGGAATTCATCGATCGCATCTCAGAGCTGCTGATTTACCTGATTCCGCATTACGTGCGTGAAGGAAAGAGCTATCTCACGATCGGTTTCGGCTGCACCGGAGGGCAGCACCGCTCCGTGTTGATTGCGGAAGAGGTGAAAAAGCGGCTGTCCAAAGGCGGATATAAGGTGAAGGCGATTCACCGCGACAGCCCAAAGTGAGTTAACAATACTTAACTTTCGTACTCGGGGGCTATTCAGCGGATTCAGGCACACTCCTTTAAAATATACAGAATGCTTTTACCAACTATGGGGGACTCATGCGGCAACTGATGCGGTTGCTGGGGTATATCCGTCCCTACTTCCCGGCCTTTCTTGCATCGGTGCTGCTGATGGCGGTGGTTGGCGCTCTGGACGCATTCCGGGTGCTGTTGATTGGGCCGGTTTTCGATAAGGTGCTGAACCCCTCCGCTCCCGGCGGGCAACTCCAGTTGTTTCAGTTTCCCTGGTCCAAGCAAGTCGTATCCCTGGAAGAGTTCATCCCCCACTATTTTCATAATCCCCTGACTGTAGTTGCGGTGGCCCTGGTGGGTTCCACGATCATCAAGGGGCTGTGCGATTATCTCGGGACTTATCTTGTCAATTACGCGGGATTCGGGCTGGTAACCGATCTCCGCAATTCTTTGTATGACGGAATTCTCAAGCGGTCGAGCGCGTTCTTCTCACGGCATTCCACGGGCAAGCTGGTTTCGACCATCATCAGCGACGTTGAGAAAATTCAATTCGCTCTTTCCATCGTCTTGTCGGAATTCCTGCAGCAGTTTTTTACATTCATTTTTACTGCTGCCGTAGTGATCGTGAAAGGCAAGAGCCTGTCGTGGATCCTGCTGGCATTCATACCTTTTGTGATCATTTCTGCTGGCAAGATCGGACGCAGAGTGCGGCAAACCACCCGCAAAGGACAGGACAAGCTTGCAGACATTCAGAACATTCTTCATGAAACCGTGACCGGCAATCGTATTGTGAAGGCCTTCAGCATGGAGAAGTGGGAGAGCCTCCGGTTCAGCCAGGCTGCGAAGAAATTATTTAAGGCCAACCTCAGGTTGGTGCGCGCACAGGCCCTGAGTTCGCCATTGATGGACATCCTGGGCGCTATCGGCATTGCGGTTATGCTGTGGCTAGGCCGTGAACAGATCAAGAGCCACAGATTCGATGAAGCCGGTTTTTTTGTCTTCATCGTGGCTCTCTTCAAACTCTATGATCCAGTGCGCAAATTTGCGATCTTCAACAACAGCTTCCAGCAGGCGCTGGGCGCATCGTCAGAAATTTTCCGCTTCATGGACGAACAAGACGATATTAGGGAAAAGCCGGATGCCGTGGCTTTGCCTGCCTTCCGGAAGAGCGTGTGCCTGGAAAATGTGAGCTTCTCCTATGCAGCCGAGAACAATGGCAACGGCTCTGCGATCCTGCGCAATGTGAACTTGCAAGTGAATGCCGGAGAGATCGTGGCCATTGTAGGATCGAGCGGCGCGGGAAAGAGCACGCTGGTGCATTTGATTCCACGCTTTTTTGATGTCGATTCAGGAGCCATCAAGATTGATGACCATGATGTGCGGGACCTGACTTTGGCGTCTCTGCGCTCACAGATCGGCATTGTTACTCAGGAGACCATTCTCTTTAATGACACGGTGCGCAATAACATTGCGTATGGCCAGCCGAACGTCCGGGAAAAAGAGATCATCGAAGCCGCCAAGGCCGCATTGGCACACGATTTCATTCAGAAGATGCCGCACGGCTATGAAACCGTTATCGGTGAGAAAGGGGTGCGCTTGTCCGGCGGCGAGCGCCAGCGCGTTGCCATTGCCCGCGCCCTGCTGAAAAATGCGCCCATCCTGATCCTCGACGAAGCCACTTCAGCGCTGGATAACGAATCAGAGGCGCTGGTGCAGTCAGCGCTCCACAACCTGATGACCGGTAGGACGGTCTTTGTGATTGCGCACCGGTTGACGACGATCCGCCGCGTGGATCGCATCATTGTGCTGGAGCATGGCCGCATTACGGATTCGGGTACTCACGAGGACCTGCTTACCCGACTAGGTACCTACCGCAAATTATATGAATTGCAGTTTATGGATTTAGAGCCCAAAATGAATGAGCAAACAGCCAGGGTAGCTACTCATGAGCCGCCCCTCAGATAAATTTGGAAACCGGCCTGAGCTGACTGAGGGGAAGGGCCTGAGAAGCGGTCGTGTAGTATCCCGGCACAAGTAAAGTCATGAGCTAATAGATTGGGGTTTCAAATCACTCAATTACCAAATTCCATAATTATCAAATTATCAATCTGATGGCCATACGATCCATGACTGGATACGCGCAGGTGAAGTCCCAGGTAAATGATGGGAACGCCTTCACCCTGTCGCTGAAATCTGTGAATCACCGTTTCCTCGATCCACAGCTTCGCCTGCCTGCGGAGATGGAGTCGCTTGACGTCAAGATTCGGCGCATCCTGAAGGAACGCCTCGCGCGCGGGCACGTGGAGATAACCCTCATGGTGGAGCGCCGCGACGGTGAAGGCTTTGAACTGAATCGCAGTCTGGTGGCCGGGTACGTTGCAGCCTTCAGAAAAGCCGCAACAGACTTTGGAGCGCCTGGGGAACCCGATCTGAACGTGATTCTCAGGATACCGGGCGCACTGGTGGCCGCGGCCGCCCCGGATGGCGACTTTGAAGCTGCCGTGCTGGCCGGACTGGAGCAGGCCATTGCCAAGCTGAATGTGATGCGCGAAGAGGAAGGCCGGGGTATGGAAGCGGAGTTACGCCGGCGGCTGGAGTCGCTGGAGCAAGCCACCCAGGAGGTCGCAAAGCTGCGTTCGGCGGTAAGCCGCGCCTACATGGAAAAAGTCAGGGCGCGCATGCAGGAACTGGTGGGGAACATGGAAGAAGACCGGATTCTGCAGGAAGCAGCTATCCTGGCCGAAAGAAGTGACATTCAGGAAGAGCTTGTCCGCCTGGAGACGCACATCAAACATTTTCATAGCCTGCTGGACGAGGGAGGAGAAGCGGGCAAGAAGCTCGACTTCCTGCTGCAGGAACTGAACCGTGAAGCGAATACGCTGCTGTCAAAAACTTCAGGTGTTGCCGGAGAGGGGCTGCGCATCACCGAATTGGGGCTGCTGATGAAATCAGAGATTGAGAAATGTCGTGAGCAGGTGCAGAACATCGAATGAGCGGCATCCTGTATATCATCTCCGCTCCATCTGGTTCCGGGAAATCCACGCTGGTGAACGAGATGCGGAAGTGGATTCAGCATCTTGACTTTTCCATTTCCTACACTACCCGCCAGCCGCGAGGCAGCGAACAGGACGGCAGAGAATATCACTTCATCTCACGCGGGCAATTTGAAGAGATGATCGGAAATGATGAATTTCTGGAATATGCCGACGTGTTCGGGAATTATTACGGAACAACCAAGTCAGTGCTGCGTCACGCGGCCGAACAGGGCAAGGATCTGCTGCTGGATATCGACGTGAAAGGCGAGCGGCAGGTGAAGCAGAAAATGCCTGACGCAGTGAGTATTTTCATACTGCCACCGAGCCGCAAAGAACTGGAATCACGGCTGCGGAAGCGCAGCGAGAGCGAAAATGTCCATTCTGAGGAGATCATCCGGCGGCGGCTGGATGAAGCAAGAAAAGAGATTGAGAACTACCCCAATTACGACTATATCCTGATTAACGACCGCCTGGAACAATCAGTCGACCGGTTGCGAGCCATTGTTCTGGGCGAACGCCTCAAACGTTCGGGTAAACCACCTTCCCCCGATGAAAGACGTTACTTAGAAGCAGCGGAGAAAAGCCTGAAGGCCAATATGGAGGAGAAAATCCGAAGTATTCTGGCTTCATTCGACGTTTCTTTCCCCACTGCCATCGAGACCCAAAGATAAAAAGATAATCAGAGGAAGCTATGAAGCTGATGGAAGGATTTGACAGCAACTATCGCTATATATTGGTGGCTGCGCGCCGGGCCCGGCAATTGAGTGGTGGGGCGCCACCCCTGGTCAGCACCAATACCCGCAAGCCATACCGTGTGGCCCAGGAAGAAATCGCCGCCGGCAAGATTCAGTACAGCATCAACGGTAAAGGCAGGGCAGCGGAGCAACCGGCAGAAACCCCCGCAGGCCGCCAGGAACTCTCTCCAAAGCAGAACCAGAACAGCCACTAAGGCCGCAATGTGCCTGATTTGGGCCGGGGCCAGAGCCGGATTACAATCGTGAGTATGAAGGTAGCGCTTGGTGTTTCCGGCGGAATTGCCGCCTACAAGGCAGCCGAATTAGTCCGCCTGCTGCAGGATCATGGGGTGCGCGTGCAGGTAATCATGACCCGCGCCGCGCAGGAATTTGTGCGTCCGCTTACGTTTGCCGCCCTGAGCGGAGAAAAGGTGATTACCGATCTTTTTGGAGAGGGCGCGCAGGAGCCCAATATCGAATCGGCGGTGGAGCATATTGCCGTAGCCCAGACCATTGACGCGCTGGTGGTTGCCCCTGCAACCGCAGACATTATTGCCAAGTTCGCCAACGGTCTGGCTGGGGACTTCCTCTCCACCTTGTTCGTGGCTACTACCGCCCCGGTGGTTGTGGCTCCGGCAATGAACGTGAATATGTGGGAGAACACCGCTACCCAGGAAAACATTCAAAAACTGAGAGCACGCGGGGTGCACGTGGTCGAGCCAGACAGCGGCTATCTGGCATGCGGCATGGTGGGCGCGGGCCGCCTGGCTGCAAATGAAACCATCGTGAAAGCAGTCCTGGAAGCGCTTGGCGCTGTGCAGGACCTGACCGGAGAGACGGTCTTAATTACTGCCGGGCCAACGCGTGAGCCGATAGACCCGGTGCGTTACATTGGAAACCGTTCCAGCGGAAAGATGGGATTTGCCCTGGCGGAGGCGGCGCTGCGGCGAGGAGCAAAAGTCGTGCTGGTGAGCGGGCCGACGGCATTGAAACCTCCATCAGCCGCCGAGGTCATTCAGGTGCAGACTGCGCGAGAGATGCGCGATGCCGTGTTCGCCAACCTGGAGCGGGCCACAGTAGTAATCAAGGCAGCGGCGGTGGCGGATTTCACGGTGAAGAATTGCTCAGATACCAAGATCAAGCGCAGCGGCGCCCTCCAACTGGAGCTGGAACCTACGCCGGACATTCTCAAGGAAGTTGCAGCGCATAAAGGCCACCGCATCGTCGTTGGCTTTGCCGCTGAAACCCACGACACGCTGGAAAACGCGCGCAAGAAGCTGCAGAGCAAGTCACTGGACGCAATCGTGCTCAACGATGTATCGCAGCCGGGAATCGGCTTCGATTCCGAACGCAATGCGGTGACGATTCTCACGGCGACAGAATCCATCGAGGTGCCGGAGATGTCGAAGTGGGAGGTAGCGCACCGGGTGCTGGATGTGATTGTCAAATCCCGAGCGCAGCGGGGGGTCTCTGCCCGATAAATCTTCTTTTGCGGTTGTGTAGAATCAAAGGACGCAGTTGCAGATTCTTCCGGCATGAGTGAAGTCATGCCTGTCACACGTCCCGTGAAGGTACACAGCATTTTTAGAAATACATATTTATGTCCCAGGATCTCACTCCCGAAATGAAGAAGCAACTGGCGGCGCGGGTGAACTATTATCGCGAGATGGGCATCCATGATTTTTATCGCCAGCACGTTGCGGAAGGAACACAAGTCATGGCCAAGCCTCCTGCTGAAGCTGTTCCTGTTGTTGCTGCGCCCTCGAGTTCTTTGTTTGAGACGCCACTGCCTGTGATTCAGGATAAGCCTGCCGCCCTCAACCTCATTCGTGAAGACATTGGCGACTGCACGCGCTGCCGCCTGCATAAAGGCCGTAATAAACTGGTGTTTGGCGTGGGTAATGTGAATGCCGACCTCATGTTCATAGGCGAGGGGCCGGGCGCCGATGAAGACGCGCAGGGCGAACCTTTCGTGGGCCGCGCCGGACAGCTTTTGAACAACATGATCTCCGCCATGGGGCTGAAGCGGGAGGATGTTTACATTGCCAATGTGGTGAAGTGCCGGCCGCCGGGAAACCGCACGCCGGAAAAAGACGAGTGCGACGTCTGCTCACCCTTCCTGATGCGGCAGATCGAAGTAATCCAGCCCAAGGTGATCGTTGCATTGGGTGCTGTAGCGGCCAAGAACCTGCTGGCCATCAACGATTCTATGGCCAACCTGCGGGGGCGCTGGTATGACTTCAAAGGCGCGCGCCTGGCCGTGACCTATCACCCTGCCTATCTGCTGCGCGATCCCCGCCAGAAGAAAGAGACGTGGAAAGATTTGCAGATGGTGATGAAGTATCTGGGATTGACGGCACCTGCAAAAGCGCAAGAGTAAGCCCGCATGAGGCAGACATTAATGTTTCGTGAACAATCCGGTATCCGAGGCTGCATCCGATCCTCCGGATGAGCCTGCTGATGTTACTTGTTTGCGCCGTATCCATGGAGGACTCATCTCTGTAGTCGTTGGGTACACATCGTGAACATGAGCAAGATTCAGCAGCCACTTGAAATAATCATGCTCACCTGCAATATCTTCAGGTTTCCACGTAACTGTAACCAGCAGAGGCTTGCGGCGATCTCCCTGTAACGGACTTGGAGCTGCTTCGTACATCACAACTGCGTCCCTGGCCCCAGACCGGAATTCCACCGTGCCCCGGTCGTGAGTCAGGAAATCATTGTTTCGGGGAATCTGAGACTGTCTTACATATTTGACTTTGATACCGATAAGGGCTTGTTCCTTCATTATGTCCCAGAGGTTTGTTGCAGCTTCACTATTCTTGCTGTCAAAACAATCCGGAATGACAAAGATGCGGGTTATGACCACTCCGCGTTTTGCAGCGTCAATATTCTCCTGCTTATAGCTATGAAACGTAGTCGCCCAAGGCACGCGATAAGAAATGGCGTTTACTACGTCTCCTTTGCCGCAGGTTTTGAGCGCGTGCACCAATTCTTTATCAGAGTGGCCTTCGCAGTGGGTGGAAAATTCCTTCGAATCCAGATCAGTCTTGAGTCGAGTCACCGTAGATCGAATGTAATCTTCCAAATACGTATTGCCGCGGGCGTGATCTATGAACATCTGATACATCGCTCTGTCCACAAGAGGTCTGTCGAGTTTTGTTAGCTGTGAACTTATACCGACGAGAAAAACCAAAAATAGCCAGAAGAACGCTTCCGGTGCAATGTGATGTCTGGAATCCTGTAAATGTTCAGTTAATTCAAAAATTGCCAGTCCGCTCGACAGAATCAATGGGATTACGAGTTCCCAGTGGCGCTTCACCCATTTCATTGGGATTCTCCAAAATGTCTAGAAGAATTGTTTGCAGTCTCGACTGGTCACGGCCTGATCATCGAAACCAATGGATAACCGGGAATTGATTGGAAGAATACCACTTTCGGCAGTGTTTAAAAACTAGACATTAGAGACAGTTCTATTTTGGGAATGATTTCCCTCTGTGATCACAGCAAAAGAAAACTTTGCACATGAGGAATCAGCATGCACGAACTTCCATTGGCAAAGAAATCCCATTAAGCCTTCTGGCTGGCCGCCATCGACTGCAGGAATTCCACTACCCCGCTTGCCTCTTTCACTCCGTTCTTCGCCCCCATCTGTGCGTGGACGAGCAAGGGAATTCCGTGGGGTCCACGAGCAGTGGCTTGATGAGGCTGCGCTTGCAGCCAGGCTTTCACCAGATCTAAATCACCGAGCATGGCAGCGACAAAAATGTCCATGCGCGCGCCTTGGGAGATCAGGAAATCGGCGATGTCTTTGCGGCCCATGTGTCCTGCGCCGCCGATAGCCTGTTCGAAATCACCGCCACCCCAATCCCACGTGGCATTCACCAATCCCGGCTCTGCTGCCAGCATGACTTTGGTTTTCTCCAGGTTGCCATGCGCTGCAATTACAAACTCCTTTACCATCTCCTGTGCCAGTGCTGGAGGCCGTGGAGGAGCTTGCGAGTTCCCCGCAGAAGGTGTGACTGGGGTAGGAGTAGTGGGCGCGCTGGTTTGCTGCGCCAGTCCTTTGGCTGACAGTCCCAGCAAGGTCACGGTTCCTGAAAGGGCGAAAGTTCTGCGGTCCATCTTGTCCTCCAGTGGTGTTGTAGTTTAGACGTACCAGAACACGATTTGCCATGCAAAATCTTCATCCGATGCATAACAGGGGACATCAACACTTTTCTGCATATTTGAGAAACACAATTTAGAATCATTTAGAGATTCAATTCACAAAGGGATTCCTCGCTTCGCTCGGAATGAACCAAGCACAGTTTTGTGACGTCGCCCTGCCTGTCCCTCTGGACATGGCGTTTACCTACAGGATTGCCGGTCAGCAGCCGGTGATTGGCGGGCGGGTGCTGGTTCCTTTTCGTAATGACCGCATGTCCGGGGTGGTGACGGCGCTGCATGACCGGGAGCCGGGCGTAAAAACCAAAGATGTTCTCCAGGTGCTCGATTCCGAGCCGGTACTGGGCGCCACGCTCATGCAACTGGGCCACTGGATTGCCGAGTATTATCTGGCTCCGGTGGGCGAGGTCTTCCGCACCATGCTTCCACTGGCGGCGGAAATCAAGAAGGCAAAAATCTACTGGATCACCGAGACCGGACGCGAGGCGCTCTATGCATCAGCGACAACCGGTTCTTCCCGCCGTTCGCGGCAGGACATCGATACCCAGATGCTTGAATATGCGTTGCTCGATTATCTGGCGATGTCTGATGATGCGCTGGAGGGCACGATCCGCTCGGCCACAGGCGCGAACCGGCAAGTGCTCGCAAACCTGCTGCACAAGAAGTGGATCGCGCGGGAAGATGCTTCCACCGCACGCGACGCCCGCCGCACCACCGAGATCGCAGTTCTCAAAGAGGTGAGTGGGAAGCTGAATGAAAATCAGCAGAAGATCATCGCGGCATTACAGCAGGCGCAGGGCAGGCTGGGCGTAGAGCAGATTCGCGCACTGGAAGCCCCGCGCACCACGCTGCAGACGCTGGTGAAACGGGGCATGGTTGAACTTGTGGAAGAGGCAGCAGAGTTCACGGTCAGCAGCATGAAGAAGCGCGGGCCTTCGCACCTGGATTTCATCTTCAACCCGCAGCAGAAGGCGGCACTGCAGACCATTCAACAGTCGGTAGAGGCAAAGACTTTTTCTGTTTCGCTGCTGCACGGCGTTACCGGATCGGGCAAAACCGCTGTCTACCTGGCGGCTATGCAGGCGGTGCTCGAATCAGGGCGCTCGGCCATCCTGCTGGTGCCTGAAATTGGCCTCACGCCTGCTGCCGCTGCCAATCTTTACCAGGTGTTTGGCGAGCAGGTCGCGATTCTGCATTCGGCACTTACCGCCGATGAGAGGGCGGAGCAGTGGCATCGCATCCGGCGCGGAGAGGCCCGCATTGTTGTGGGCACGCGGTCGGCGGTGTTTGCTCCGGTTTCCAATCTGGCCTTGATCGTGGTGGATGAAGAGCACGACGGTTCTTACAAGCAGGAAGAGACGCCCCGCTATCATGGGCGCGATGTAGCCGTGATGCGCGGAAAGCTGAGCAGTGCCGCCGTGGTGCTGGCTTCGGCTACGCCATCGATCGAGTCCTATCACAATGCACACACCCGGAAGTACACACTGATTGAATTGCAGGAGCGGGTGGAGCGGCGTCCATTGCCGGATGTTGAGATTGTGGACATGAAAATTGAGTTTCAGCACACCGGCGAAGATCAACTCTTTTCCCAGGCTCTGATCGAAGAAGTCACGGAACGGCTCAAGCGTGGCGAACAGGCAATGATTCTGCTTAACCGGCGCGGATATTCTTCGATTGTCCTGTGCCGGGCCTGCGGTGAGACGCTGCAATGCAAGAACTGCTCCATCGCCATGACCTTCCACAAGTCCGGCTACCGCATGGAATGTCACTATTGCGGATACAAGCAGGCAGTTCCCAAGGTCTGTCCCAAGTGCGGCAGTGAATTCATTTATTTCCTCGGTGCAGGCTCTGAAAAGGTTGAAGAACGATTGCATGCGGCTTTTCCTGATGCCCGCATTGGCCGTCTTGACCGTGATACAGTGCGTACCCGCCATGATTTTGAGCGCGTGCTGAACCAACTGCACAGCGGCGAGATCAACCTGCTGGTGGGCACGCAGATGATTGCCAAAGGACATGACATCCATGGGGTCACGCTCGTCGGTGTGGTGGGCGCGGACTTTGCGCTGAGATTTCCTGATTTCCGCGCCGCCGAGCGCACCTTTCAATTGCTGACCCAGGTTGCAGGTAGGGCCGGGCGCGGCGAAACCCCAGGCAAGGTGATCCTGCAGACGTTCTATCCCGAGCACTACGCTATCCAGTTTGCCCAGCAGCACGATTACCAGGGCTTCTATGAGAAAGAAGTGCGTTACCGCAAGTGGATGCATTATCCCCCCTTCAGCGCCCTGGCTAATGTGCTGGTACGCAATGACAAGCTAGACCTCACGCTTAAGTGGACAGGACAGATCGGCAAGTGGTTCGAATCC
>QHVI01000135.1 GCA_003223515.1 Candidatus Angelobacter sp. Gp1-AA117 | reverse complement strand
AGCTTGAGTTCCTTGCTCCCCTCATCAATCTCGTGGCGATAAACCCGATATCCGGGCCAGTCCAGGATTCTCGTGAATTCATTGTCGGTTGGCAAACTCAGAGTTTAGCCTACCCCAGCAAAATACGGCCTCTCTTACAGATTCCTGCTCAGAGCCTTCCTTCCGATGAGGATATTTCCTTCCTACAGACTTTGAAGGTGAAATTCGGCTTTCCGTTAAAGCTTGGCTGGCAGAAGGGTACTACCTTTAAATTCACACCAACGCTGGATTTCCAGAGTTGACCTGATCGACATCTTTTTAAGAACGTTATCATGCACTTGCGGAATACGGTCTACAGCACACTGATTACGCAGCCAGTCCCAATCCCTGGCTGTGACCAAAGTCATACCCATCCGCGCCAGCGCACCTTATTCTCCTTTCATCAAGGAGAACACATGAGCAGAATCACAGCAGAGATGAGCGTGGCGGAGGTCGTGGAGCGTGATCCACGGTTGCGGGAGATTCTGGATCGTCATGGATTGAAAGGATGCGGCGGAGAGCATGGCCCTGCCGAACCCATCTCATTCTTTGCTGCCGTTCATCAGGTGGATGTAGATGAGTTGCTCCGGGAATTGAATCGTCCGCCTGCGCCTGCTCCTCACTCCTACGAGTACAAAGAGTCCGCCGCGGACGTGATCTATCGCCGCTTTTTCAAGACGGCTATTGTCACAGTCCTGACCGTAGGCTGCATGTGGGGTGCCATCAACCTTCTGCAGATTGCGCTGGGCAGAAGCTTCCTGCAGATGGGACTGCTGCCGGCCATTCACGCTCACGCACAGGCAATGATTTCCGGCTGGGTTGGCCTGTTCGTAATGGGCTTCGCCTACCAGTCTTTTCCGCGTTTCAGGAACACCACTCTGTGGCGGCCCGATCTGGCGTCTCTAAGTTTCTACCTGGTCGTTATCGGCGTGATTGCCCGGATGGTGGCGGAAATGATTGCTCCGTATCCGGCCGCAATGTTCTTCGGCATTGCAGGATTCGGACTGGAGATGGCGGCCGGCATCTTGTTCATCACCGTGCTTCTGCGCACCGCGCGGCAGTCGATTGAGCCGCGCTCCCGGTACGAGATCTTCATTCTGGGCAGCCTTTTCTGGTTCCTGGTGCAGATACCGCTCAGCTATCTATTGTTCTTTGCCAAAGTTGCGGCTGAAGGCGAGCAGCAGATGGTCATGCGTATTGCCTTAATTGACGGTCCTCTGCGTGAAGTGCAGTTGCTGGGATTTGCCGCCCTGATCATCGCCGGAGTGAGCCAGCGGTTTGTGCCACTGGTCTATGGCCTGAAACCTCCGCGTACAGACCGCCTCAAGACCATTTTTGTGCTCATCAACAGCAGCCTGTTGTTGAACATCTTCTCTTATGTGGCTCTGTTGCTCACATTCAATCCTGTCTTTGGTATCGGCTTGGCGATCGCTTACCTGTTGATGCCGGTGTGGGTCGTCCTGTTGATCAGGCAGCTTGGCATCTTCAGCAAACCGCAACGGCCTGACCGCAGCTTCAAATTCATTCGTACAGCCTACATCTGGCTGCTGGTATCGGCGGTCATGCTGCCCCTGTTCCCGCTCTACAACATGCTGACCAACCAGATGTTCTCCCATTCCTGGATGGGTTCATACCGGCACGCATTTACCGTTGGTTTCATCAGCATGATGATTCTGGGTGTTTCCTCGCGTGTCGTGCCTATCCTGGCTGGCATAGATGGCGCGAAGCTGACCTCGCTTTGGGGTCCATTCATTCTGTTGAACCTGGGGAATACGGGTAGAGTCGTTCTCCAGATTCTCACGGACTGGTTCCCTCAGGCAGCGTATCCGCTGGTGGGATTCACCGGCTTTATTGAGGTGATTGCACTGGCGTGGTGGGGAGTTCATTTGTGGCGGGTGATGAACCTGGCGAAAACTCATCGCCGCGAAGTGTTGACCATGCACGCTCTGCTGGGAATGGCCCGGTAAGCCGATTGCGGACTGTTACAATTTTCTCTTATGTCTGCTGCGCCACACCCCATGGAGACGCTTCGGCGAGTAGCGATCTTCGCCGATCTCTCACCCACCGAGTTGCAGTTCCTGGCCGAAAGGGCAGTACCCAGAAATTATTCTCCCGGAGAGATCATCTTCGGTGAAGGCGAGCCCTGTACCGGCCTGTTTGTGGTTGAGTCGGGGCATGTGCGCATCTTCAAGAGTTCGCCCAGTGGACGCGAGCAGGTGCTGGCCGTGGAAGGGCCGGGAAGTTCCATAGCAGAGCTGCCGGTCTTCGATGGAGGCAACTATCCTGCCTCTACCTCCGCCATGGATGAGGCACGCGTCTACTTCATCAGCAAACAGGACTTTCATTCTCTTTGCCTGGTGCATCCTAAAGTGTCATTGAAGGTACTCAAAGTCGTAGGGGCGCGCCTGCGGCGACTGGTTGGCATTATTGAAGAACTCTCCTTCACCACCGTTCGCTCCCGCCTGATTTCGGTGCTGCTGCGGCTGGCCCGCGAGGCAAAAACCGGACCCAGGGATGTGCAGATTGAACTGCCATCCAGCAATCAGGAACTGGCCTCCCATATCGGCACTGTGAGAGAACTGGTTTCACGCAACCTGAGCCGCCTCCAGGCCGAAGGCCTGATCCACATGGAAGGCAAGACGGTCACGATCCCCGACCTCCGCCGCCTCCAGGCCGAACTCGAAAATAACGATTAATCGGCTAAAGGCTTCAACCGCAGAGAACGCAGAGCGCGCAGAGAATTGAATTGAAAAATTCAGATCAGCGTGAATCGGCGTTCATCAGCGGCTAAAGTGACTACTTGTTCTTCCTCTGCGTTCTCTGCGCCCTCTGCATTGCTATATCCAAAATTCTTGTTTCCTGCGAAGAATTTCATGCTGCTTTTACCCCCTTCCAATCCAGCTTTGGCAACCCAAAAAAAATTGGGGAACTGAAACAGTGCCAGATCAGATACACATAAACTTACTTTTGCTTCCTCTGAGTCCTCTGCGCCCTCTGCATTGCTAACAATCAAATTCGTTCCAAGCCGCGAGGGATTCTGAGGTCTTTCCTGCGCTTTACCCAATCTTCTGATTCGCGTAAATTCGCGTCATTCGCGACTTACTTGCCTTCCTCTGCGCTCTCTGCGTTCTCTGCGGTTAAAGCCTTTTTGGTTGTGGCTCGCCACGCTGTGGTTAAGGTTTCTCGCTGTGACAAAAGTCATTCCCGCCGCTGTGAGGCTCTCCTAGTCTGTTTACATAGGAGAGAAACCCATGAATCTTGATCCCACCAGAACCGTGCGCGAGTTTGCGCTGGAGTTTCCCAACGCGACCCGGCTTTTTGAAAAACTTGGAATCGATTACTGCTGCGGCGGCGGCAAGCCTTTGCAGGCGGCCTGTGCTGACGCCCGAATTCCTCTAGCAGACGTCTTGCACTCGTTGAAAGAAGAGACGTTCCTTACCGCTGCCAACACTGATTCCACTGATTTCAAGCAGCAATCCCTGAAAGGACTTATTGAGCACATCGTCGTCAGACATCACGGCTACGTTCGCCAGGAAATTCCTCGCCTGCAACAGCTTTTGAAAAAAGTCGTATCGGTGCATGGCGGCAAGCATCCGGAACTCGCAGGCATCCAGCAGCATTTCCACGCGCTGGCCGATGAACTCACGTCGCACATGATGAAAGAAGAGCAGGTGCTCTTCCCTTACATTGCGGTGATGGAACAGGCTTTTCAAGAGGGCAAACCGGCGCGGCGGCCTATGTTTGGCACAGTAACCAATCCCGTACACATGATGGAGATGGAGCATGATTCCGCCGGAGCGTTGCTGAAAGAGATCAGCGCCGCCAGCGGTGGCTACACTCCTCCGGAGAACGCCTGCTTCAGCTACCGGACGCTCTATACAGGTCTTAAGGATTTCGAAGCCGACCTGCACCAGCATATTCATCTCGAGAACAACATTCTGTTCCCCAGGGCGATTGCACTCGAGGAGCAGGTGAACGCGGCAGTAAACGTGACATAGACGGGCATGGGGCGAGTGTATCGGTACACGATTTATTTATACTTTCTGTGACGCGCGTCACAGCAGGTTGTGATCTCGATGGGTACAACTGAGTAGAAGGCAGGAAGCATGAATCCATCCAACCAGAGATCGAATACGTTTCAACTCGTGATGGGCACAGGCGCGTTTGCCCTGTGTTTTGCGGTGTTTGGCTCGGTTTCAGCCATGATGCCGGTCTTGAAGAAGCAGTTCCACCTGGCCCCGGTGCAGGTCAGCATTGCGGTTGCTATCCCGGTGCTGCTGGGCAGCCTGGGACGCATTCCCCTTGGCCTGCTGGCTGACCGCTTCGGCGGCCGACGAGTCTTTGCCTGGACCATGGCTCTTTCCGTGGGTGCAGCGCTGCTGATGGGCAAGGTCAACAGCTACCAGCAATTGCTGATCTTTGGCTTCCTGACCGGCATTGCGCTGGCCAGCTTCGCCGTGGGCGTAGCGTTCGTGAGCGCATGGTATCCAGCCCAACGCCAGGGCTTTGCTCTTGGCATTTACGGCGCCGGAAACGTCGGCCAGTCGCTCGCGGCTTTCGGCGCACCCCTGCTGTTCCTGCGGCTGGGACTGCGGAATACCTTTTGGAGCTTCGCCGTTCTTCTTGCTCTCTGGCTGGTAGTGTTTCTCTTCCTTGCCGAAGATGCGCCGCGCAGTGGGCCGCCCAAGACACTTGCAGGCATGTTGCGCCCTTTGGGAGACAGGATGAGCTGGGCGCTCAGCTTTTTCTACTTCCTCACCTTCGGCGGTTTTGTGGCCATGAGCATCTACCTGCCTATGTTTCTTACCGAGATATTCAAGCTCACTCCACAGGATGCCGGAATGCGCACCGCCGGGTTCGTGCTGCTGGCAACTGCTATGCGTCCTGTAGGCGGATGGCTGGCCGACCGCATAGGCGGGCTCGTAGTGCTCAAGTGGATCTTCCCTGCCGTGACCATCACTGCCATGTGCCTGACCTCGGAGAGCATGATGCTCTTCACCATCGGCGCACTGGGTACCGCAGCCGCCATCGGCCTGGGCAATGGTGCGGTCTTCAAGCTGGTTCCTGAGTACTTCCCGCAATCTGTGGGCGCAGTAACTGGCTTAGTCGGAGCAGCCGGAGGCCTGGGTGGGTTCTTTCCGCCATTGGTGCTGGGTGTCATCCGCCAGCAGACCGGATCATTCATTCCGGGATTCGCTCTGTTGAGCCTGTTCTCCATCTGCTGCTTCGTGCTGGCCAAGCTGGTGGCCGGCAGATGGTTTCAAAAAACATTGAGGACGGCTGGATGAAGGCAAGGTGGAACTCAGATGTAGTGCATGCCGCCTGCTGGGGATTGCTGGTAGCCGGAATCCTGCTGCTGGCCATCTATTTCGGCAGCGGACGGCTGCGCCACTTTGATGCCGCGCTGGTGCCCTACACCGGGGCGGCAGTATTTGCGGCGTTTGGCTGCGGCTATCGCTTTGCCATGTGGCTGCGCCGTCCGCCCACGCGCAGCTACTGGTTCAGTGGCTGGCGCATCTTCTTTCGTCCCAGCAGGCTGCCTGCAAATATCGCCCGCCTGCTGCAACTGCTGTTCAACGATTTTCTGGAGCAGCGTTTCATCGAAAAACGCTCGAAACTGCGCTGGGCGGCCCATTGGCTCATCGCCTGGGGATGCATCCTGGCTGCCGCCGTCACCTTCCCTCTCTCCTTCGGCTGGGTACACTTTCAGAATGCGCCACATGACCAGCATGTGTATCGCGCATTCTTCTTTGGCCAGCAGGTATTCACCTTTCACCTGGGCGGCATGGTTGCGCTGCTGACCTTCAATATTCTCGATATCTCCGCCGTAATGGTGCTTACCGGCGTGGCGCTCTCGTTGTGGCGGCGGGCGCGTGATCGTGGGGCCATCGCCGTGCAGCAGTTCGCGCAAGACATGATGCCCCTGCTCATGCTCTTTGCCATTTCCATCACCGGGCTGTTTCTCACTGCGTCTACTCACCTGCTGCATGGATTGAACTATGGTTTTCTCTCCATGATGCACGCGGTCACGGTGATCTTTGCCTTGCTCTATTTGCCTTTTGGAAAGTTCTTTCACATCTTCCAGCGCTCGGCGCAGCTTGGAGTGCAGTTCTATAAGGATGAAGGACAGAAAGGCGAGCAGGCCCGCTGCATCCGCTGCGGAGAGGCTTTTGCCTCACAGATGCATGTAAATGATTTGAAAAACGTGCAGAGCGACCTCAACATCCATTACGAACTGCCGCAGGGCAGGCATTATCAGGAGGTATGCCCGGTGTGCAGGCGCAAATCCATTGCCCTCGCCCAGGATGGCACGTGGCGCGAGCTGCGCACTCCTGAAACTACAAGGACATTATGGCCAGACCACCCGTAAGCATTCCTGAAATCGTGCGCCAGTTTGGCCCCACGCTGAACCGCATTCCCGCCAACGGCTGGAAGGCCGATCAGGAACCGGACCGCATCGTGAAGACGCACTGCTGCTTTTGCGGACAGCAGTGCGGCATTCAACTAAAGGTGAAAGATAACAAAGTCATCGGCTTCGAACCGTGGGAAGACTTCCCTTTCAACCAGGGCCGGCTTTGTCCCAAGGGCGTGAAGCGCTACATGCAGGATGAACATCCTGACCGGCTGAAGAATCCGCTTCTGCGCAAGGAGGGCGCCGGTTTTGCTCCGGTCTCCTGGGATGCAGCGCTGGACAAAACTGCCGGCGAGATCAGGCGCATTCAGCAGTCCTATGGCAATGATGCCTTCGCTCTTCTGGGCGGCGCATCGTTGACCAATGAAAAAGCCTATCTCATGGGCAAGTTTGCGCGGGTGGCCGTCCGCACCGCCAACATCGATTACAACGGGCGGC
Source organism: Candidatus Angelobacter sp. Gp1-AA117 (assembly GCA_003223515.1). Taxonomy (GTDB): domain Bacteria; phylum Acidobacteriota; class Terriglobia; order Terriglobales; family Acidobacteriaceae; genus Angelobacter. Next base: position 7,745 of record QHVI01000135.1, on the reverse strand, counting down.
TGTGCATGGTTTCTGCGGCGGCTGCGTCCAAGAAGATTCTTGGCATCGACCGCTCGGCTAATCCCTGGAGCGATATTCCCAAAGCCAAAGCCATTCTTGTGGCCGGCTCCAACGTGGCTGAGTGTTCGCCTATCACCACCCATTATTTGTGGCAGGCGCGGGAGAATGGGGCGAAGCTGATCGTCCTCGATCCGCGCATGACGCCCATCGCCCGCAATGCGGATCTGTTCATTCCCGTGCGCTCCGGTGGCGACATCGGTGTGTTTAACGGAATGCTGCACGTGATGATCGAGCGGGGCTGGATCAATCGCGAATTCATCGCCCGGCACACCACCGGATGGGAGCAGGTGGAAGAGGTCATCCGCAAATACACGCCTGAGTATGCGGCGAAGATCGCCGGAGTACCCGCCTCCATGATCGTGCGGGCTGCGGAAATCTGGGGTCCGGCCGAGACCAGCTTCCTGCTGCACGCGCGCGGTATCGAGCACCATTCCAAGGGTGTGGAGAATTGCATGGCCGCCATCAACCTCGTAGCCGCTACCGGACGTATTGGCCGCGAAGGCTGCGGTTACGCCATGATCACCGGCCAGGGTAATGGCCAGGGCGGACGCGAGCAGGGACAGAAGTGCGACCAGCTTCCCGGAGCGCGTGACATCGAGAACCCTGAGCACCGCGCCCACATTGCCAAAGTCTGGGGCGTGCCGGAAGAAAGCATTCCGCACAAAGGTCTCTCCATGGTGAAGCTCTTCGAGGCCATTCATGACGGCCAGATCAAAGGACTGCTCTCCATCTGCAGCAATCCCATGGTCTCGCTACCCAACAATGCTTATGTCCGTGAAGCGCTGGAGAAATTGGAATTCTTCGGCGTGATCGACTTCTTCATGTCAGAGACTGCGCACTACGCTGACCTGGTTCTCGCCGGTTCGCTGATGGAGGAAGACGAGGGCACAACCACTAACGTCGAAGGACGCTGCATCCGCCATCGTAAAGTCGTCGAGCCGCCTGCCAATGCACGTGTGGACTGGAAGATCATCTGCGATCTCGCGGCTCGCCTGGACCACGCGGAGAAATTCAGCTACAACTCGCCCCGTGAGATTTTTGAAGAGCTGCGTCGCGCCTCCCAGGGCGGCGTTGCCGATTATTACGGCATGACCTGGGAACGCATCGAGCAGGAGAACGGCGTCTTCTGGCCTTGTCCTGAGCCTGGGCATCCGGGAACGCCGCGCCTCTACGAAGGAAACAAGTTTGGCCATCCTGATGGCAAGGCGCACTTTCAACCGGTGGAGTGGCGTCCTGCGGCCGAAGAGCCGGATAGCGAATACCCGATTGTCCTCACCACCGGACGCGTGGTTTCGCAGTATCTTTCGGGCGCGCAGACCCGGCGCATCGGCGCTCTGGTAGACCAGTATCCCCAGCCCTTGTGTGAGATTCATCCGCTGCTCGCCGGAAAAATGGGAATTGCCGAAGGCGACTTCGTGAAGGTGGAAAGCCGTCGCGGCTCAGTCACGGTGCGCGCCAACGTGGTGAAGACCATCCGGCCGGATACGGTCTTTGTTCCCTACCACTGGCCGCTCGACCGCGCTGCCAACAACTGCACGGTGCGCGTGATCGACCCGGTCTCCAACATTCCGGAGTACAAGATTTGCGCCGTGCGCGTGAGCAAGGTTCCACCACCGCAGGATGAGATCGCGCAACTCGAAGTGCAGCAGGGAGGCGTGCGGTGAACGAAATGGAATTCTTCATCGACCACTCCCGCTGTATCGGCTGCCGTGCCTGCATGCAGGCCTGCGAAGAGTGTGACACGCATCGCGGCGCCTCGATGATCCATCTTGAAACCATCATGCGGGCTGACAGTGTGCAGACTGCGCCGCAGGTGTGCATGCACTGCGAAGAGCCTATTTGTGCCCAGGTTTGTCCCGCCGACGCCATCAAGAAGACTGCCGACGGCATCGTGCAAAGCTCGCTCAAGCCACGCTGTATCGGCTGCAGCAACTGCGTGCTGGCCTGCCCCTTTGGCGTGCCGAAATATAAGGCCGAGATCAACCAGATGATGAAGTGCGACATGTGCTATGACCGCACCAGCATCGGCAAGGGCCCTATGTGCGCTACCGTCTGCCCTTCAGGCGCGCTGGCCTTCACCACCCGCGAGCAGATCGAGCGCACGCGCCAGGGAGTGGCCATCCGCGAGTGGAGTTTTGGCGGCGAGGTGGTCAAGACCAAGGTCAACGTGCTGGTGCCGCGCCATGTGCACCGCATCGATGTTTCCGTGGAGCAACTGGGCATGACCTCCACCGACGAATACGACGTGGCCAACCTGCTGATGGGAGAACCAAATGGCAGAAAATGACTGCAAGGATTGTAAGGACTGCAAGAAGCAGGCCCGCTGGCGGGAAGATTTTCCCATCACCTGGGAGAGTGACAACTACATCACCCGTCGTGAGATGGTGAAGTTCCTGGGCCTAGGCTCGCTGCTGATCGCGGGAGCCAACTTCATGGTGGCTGGAGTTCCGCACCTGGTGCGTGCCACCTCCTATCCTCAGACCAGGCTGGGGCTGATGTCAGAGATTCCTGTGGGAGGTTCGCGTCTCTTCAACTATCCCACGGGGGATGATCCCTGCATTGTGGTCCACAAAGATGATGGCACGCTGGTGGCTTATTCGCAGGTTTGCACCCATCTCTCCTGCGCGGTGATTCACAGCGAGAAAGACAACGCTCTGTTCTGCCCCTGCCACAACGGGTACTTTACTGTGAATGAAGGACGTCCCTACGCCGGCCCGCCCACGCGCCCTTTGCCGCGCATCAAGCTGGAACAGCGTGGTGAAGAAATCTACGCCATAGGAGTGGAGGTCTAGCCATGACGCGGCAGACGCAAGGTACAACTCTCTTTACCGCGTTACTGGTGCTGATCGGCATAGGCGTAGTCGTGCAGCTCTGGCTCTTGGCCGCCTCCGTGGACGCTGTCCTGCGCCACAACGTCCAGATTCCGCTGCACGCCGCCCTCGGATCAGTAATCGTGTTTCTGATCAACGGCGGATTGGTGATGTATGTGTTCTGGTTCGACAAGAGGATCAAGCAGTAGCAAGGATTTCATCGCGTGTTGGAGAAATTTGGAGAAATCATGCCCACACACGTATCAATACTGGTTTAAAGATAAATCCAAACGACGGGTGGAATGGCCGGGTACCGAAGCACTCCGGCCATACAGGTTAGAAGTGGAAGTTAACACCAAAGCGATAGATGTGTGCCCGAAGATCAGCAGTATGTGTAAACACATTCATGGGCCACGACGTTGTTGCAGGCGCCGTGAGATTGGTGCTGGTGACGGTCGTGCTGCCAAAGCTGGCGTATAAATATTCACCTTTTACTGACCAGTGGGGGCCGGTCTTGAATTCAGCGCCAGCACCGGCAGTCCAGCCGGTCAAATTATCGTCCGATCCACCGTTCTCATGAGCGCTGGCAAACGTATCTGTAAAAAGGGCCTGGTAATTTGCGTGCGTCATGGCTAATCCGCCCGTGCCGTAAATTAAAAGAGGCCCGGCAGCAAATCCTACCCGTGGCCGCACAGTGAACAGCCAATCGGTACTGATTGACTGGGTCACAGTGAACGCCGAAGGCGCACAGCAGGGATATGTAGCTGTTCCACTTTTGGAATCGCTCACCTTCATAGCACCGAAATCGGTCTCAAAGCCGAGAACAAAAACTCCATGCTGGAAGTTGTACCCAGCCTGGCCGCCCCCGGTGATTCCGGTTGAGCTCAGCTTCTGAGCTCCAACTGTACCAATTGCTGGCACGCTGCTTTGGGCAAAATAGCCAGTCGGACTGAAGATTGTGGTGGTGGATGCGTCGGAATTACCGTTGACACCTCCGACGTTTCCGCCAATGTAAAAGCCTTTGAAGTCAGCGGCATGCGCCCCGCTCACCGCAACCAAGGCCAGAAAAAACACACACGTAACTGTTACAAATTTTTGGCTCAAGTCTTTCTCCTGACGACTACTTATTAAGTTTGGTTTAGATAGTAAAGACTTTATACCAGCCGAGAGGACGATTGAACAGATGACTCTGGTGCAGCACCAACGAAGGTAAGTGTTTGATCTCACTTTGTCTAAGTCAAAGAAAAAATCGCCCAGAACGAGCCCAATCTAAGGAGGGAACGCGAAGCAACTGAATATTATTCAGTACCTGGTTTTTTCTATTCCTCGCGTAAGGCAATCCATGGATCGATACGTAGAGCCCGCCGCGCTGGCACATAGCACGCCGTAAGGCTGATCATCAGCATCAACACGCCTACACCAACGAAAGTAATTGGATCAGTCGGGCTCACGCCGTAGAGCAGGCTCATAAAAACTCGAGTAAGGCCAAGCGCAGCGGCGAGGCCCGTCACCACACCTGTAATCGTGAGCAGCATGCCCTTGCGCAGCACCATCCACAGCACCTGGCCGGGTTGTGCTCCGAGCGCCATGCGGATGCCCACCTCACGCGTTGCACGTTCGGTAACGTAAGAAACCAGGCCATAAATACCAGCGGCAGAGAGTACAGTCGCCAGCAGAGCAAAGGCCAGCAGCAGGCGCGCCAGGAAGCGATCTTCACCAATGGTGGTGGCAACCTGTTCCTGCAGGGTGCGAATGTGAAACAGCGGCAGATCGGGATTGATGCGTGCCACCGCTGCCCGCAATGCTGGAGCCAGCGTGCGTGGCTCACCTTCTGTACGCGCGAGCAAGGTGGCGTCCGGCTGCCATGGAAACATCAGGTAAGTTTGGGAAAGCGGAAAATAGACAAGAGGCCCGGGCATTTCGCGCAGTTCGCGCGTAGCTATGTTCCCGGCCACTCCGACGATCTCAAACGTCTCATCCTGTGGTCCCACGTGCGCAATATGCTTCCCCAGCGGGTTCTCGTGAGGCCAATAACGCTGCGCCATCGCCTCATTGATGATGGCCACCTTTGGTGTGCCGGCACGATCCGCGGAACTGAAATCGCGCCCGTGCAGCAGAGGAATTCCCAGCGTTTCAAAATAGCCGGAACTGACTCGCACGAGTTGAATCCAGTCTTTCTTCTCTTCCGAAGCTGGTTGGCCTTCAACTGTAACCATGGTTGCCATGTTTCCCTGAAGCGGCAGGCTGCCCAGCGCCGCCGATTTGACTCCAGGTTGAACACGCAAGGCATCGAGCATCGGTGCCAGCAAATTGGCGGCGGCGGTTTTGCTGTAACCCTGGCGAATCAGGTCGGTGGAGCCTCCCACCGTATGCTCCGGATCAAATCCCAAACGCACATGAGAGGCCTGCCACAGCGTATGCGCAAAAAGCCCTGCGCCCACCAGCAGCAGAACAGAAGCAGTGATCTGTACTACCACCAGACTGCTTTGCAGGGTGAAGCGGCGTCCAAAAGCTGTGGCTGTACGCAGCCCGGAGCTGACGGTAAGCGCCAGATCGGAACGAGAATATTTCAACGCTGGTGCAAGGCTGCTGATAATTCCGGCGAGCACCGCTGCGATCACGGCAAAAAATAGCACGCGTGCATCAAGCACCGGGGACGCGCGCTCCACCGGAATAGGAATATCCGGGGGTATGGAGCCGAGCAGGAGATGAGTAGCCCAGTTGGCAAAAAGACATCCGAGGACAGCACCGATACAAGAGACCAGCAACCCTTCGAGCAGATGCGCGGCGATGATGCGCGAGCGTGTGGCTCCCAACGCCAGGCGCACGGCGATTTCTTTCTGGCGGCCTTCAAAGCGTGCCAGCAGAAGCCCGGCCACGTCGGCACAGGCAATCAGCAGCACGATCATCACAATGGCCAGCACCAGCATGGAAAATTTTGTCCGGTTCTGCCGTGCCGCATCTGTAGCCGGAAGCAGCGTGGCCCAGGGACGCCGCCAGTCTTTCCCCTCAGCGGCACTGATCTGTCCGGCTCCCAGCGCCGCTGATACGGCTTCCATCTCTGCGCGTGCCTGCTCCAGCGAGACGCCGGGCTTGAGCCTGCCAACCACGCCGAAGATGCTGAACGACTCGCTCTGCAAACGCATTTGTGTTTTCAGCAATGGATCGACCTGGAAGGCATAGCTCATCGGCAGCCACACTTCCGGCAGATTCTCAAAGCTCACGCCGCCAAAACCTGCCGGAGTGACTCCGGCTACCGTGAAGGGCTGGCCGTCCACCACCACGGTCGTACCCAGGATGCTGGCATCAGCGGGAAAATGCCGCCGCCAATAGGAGTAACTCAGCATTACGGCGGGATTCGCGCCCGGGCGGTCATCCTCCGCCGTGATCACCCGGCCTAACGCAGCATTTATGCCGAGCATCTGGAAGTAATTCCCGGTGACCATGCCGCAATCGACCCGCTCTGTGCCCTGCTTGCCGGCCGAGAGGTTCACCGGGAAACGATCTACATAAGCGGCCAGGCTGGAAATACTGGAAAGATGATCGCGGTATTGCAGGTAACTCGGGAACGAGATAAAGGCTGCACGGGCTTCACCCCGGTGGTCGCCAATAAGCACCCGCACGACTTCGGCTGGCTTATGAATCGGGAGCGGGCGGAAGAGCACTACGTCCACAAGGCTGAAGACGGCAGTATTCGCGCCAATGCCCAGTGCCAGCGTAAGCACGGCAATCGCCGTGAAGCCGGGGTTCTTGCGCAGCATGCGCAGGCCGTAACGCAGGTCTTTAAGGACTGCTTCCAGCGCCGGAAGGCTGAGGCTCATTCTCTAGTTTCTCCCTTGTTGATGGAAGATCGTATCTATCCATAAATCTTGTATTGAATATTTGGTGTCAATGCAGTTATCAGGCACGTGGACGGAGTGGACTTCATGGATTCCTGAACGAGCGGGATCAAAGAGTTTCGCACCGGCAAGCGACGGCGGAGCAGATTCCTCGCCCCTACTCGCGCGCTGAAGAAAACGCGCGCGAGCTTAACGGGGCTTCGGAATGACATCTCTCATTGGGATACATGCGAAAACTATTTGAAGAACCCATCGGCCTCTTTGAGTCTCTTGTTGATCTCGTCCCAGTTCACCACGTTCCACCACGCCTTCAGGTAATCAGGACGGCGGTTCTGATATTTGAGGTAATAGGCATGCTCCCAAACGTCATTGCCCATGACCGGGAATTCGCCGTTCGTCATGGGGTTGTCCTGGTTGGCGGTGGACTTCACCTGAAACTCGCCTGACTTGGTGCGCACCAGCCATGCCCAGCCGCTGCCGAACTGGTTGGCGCCGGCGGCCTCAAACTTCTCCTTGAATGCGTCAAAGCTGCCAAAGGTCTTGTTGATGGCGTCGGCAATGGCCCCGCTCGGAGCACCGCCTTTGTTGGGACCCATGATCTGCCAGAACATGGTGTGGTTCACGTGCCCGCCGCCATTGTTGCGGACGGCGCCGCGAATATCTTCGGGCAGCGAATGCAGATTGCGGATCAGCTCTTCCGGGCTTTTCTTCTGAAGATCAGGATGCTTCTCCACCGCGCCATTCAGCTTGGTGACATACGCTGCATGGTGCTTGTCATGGTGGAGATGCATGGTTTGCTCATCGATATGAGGTTCAAGAGCGTTATAGGCATAAGGCAAAGGGGGGACTTCGTAGGCCATTTCAATCACCTTTCAATTGTCAGTACTGAGTATTTAGTACTTAGTATTTAGAAAAGTCAAAACCACACCTGCTGCGTAAATACGAGCGGCTCAAAAAAGCAAGCTGCAAGGGAGCAACACACCGCCAAATTCCATACACATCAACTACTTTTGTTCCTCTGCGTCCTCTGCGCCCT
>QHVI01000045.1 GCA_003223515.1 Candidatus Angelobacter sp. Gp1-AA117 | reverse complement strand
TGATTCTGGTTTTGCTGGTCCTGCTGGCTCCTGCTCTGCTCAAGCACGATGCCGCCACTGGTCTTCTTGGCCGCTTCTTCGGCTTTCTTCTTGCGGGCAGCCATGGCCTTATCGCTCCAATCGTTGGCTGCTTTAATGTCCTGGGCCGCCGCTTCAGGGTCATTGCATTCAGTGTCGGCCTTCCTGCGGTAGATCAGGTTCATATAGGCCATGGCATCATCATAGTCCTGGCGCTTGTCCATGGCGTCCTGCAGCATCTTCATCCCTTCGTCAATCCTGGGCCCGTCGGCAGCCTTGATTTCTTCGCATATCTGCCTGCCCTTGAGCGGGTCATCGACCTTAAGACCGACCTTGGATTTGCGGTCCGCAACGTCTTTGTAAACCGCGCTCCAGTCGATCACGCCCACGGAGTAGTAGGTTTCAGGATCGTTGGGGTCAGCATCGATGGCCTTCTTGTAATACTCGCGGGCGTCATCGAACCTCTTCATATTCATGTAAAGGTAGGCGATGCCCTTCAGGCTATTCAGGTTCTTGGCATCCTCTTCAAGAACCGACTTGTACTCGGCGATGGCCATATCAGCATTGCGCTGGTTTTCCGGGCCGGGCGCATCGGGGACATACTGCTGGGCATAGGCAGTGGCGAGATAGAGCTTGGCTACTTTCAGCTTGTCGTCAAGACGCACAGCATCCTTGAAATGTCCAATGGCCTGTTCGTATTGAGCATTCTTGTAAGCTTTTACGCCCTGGTTGAGCTGGTCGCGTGCTCTGAGCTTATTGCATCCTGCGGTGCTCAACATCGCCGCTGCGACGGCCAATACCGCCACAAGTCGCGCGCTTCTGTTCATGTTACTTAGCTCCTTGCCGGAGTAATGAAATTTTCAATGAGTACTGAATATATCAAGGAATTACGGGGTGGCGTTCAAGGGCGCACCCCGTAACTTGAGGAGTAACTCTTAACTACTACTCACCTTGTTCGATCTTGGCCGTAATCAACCCAATTTTGTCAATCCACTGCGTACCGTGGGCAATATCGATGACGCGGGCGACATCCTGAAACTCCACTTCCGGATCGCCTTTTACGAACATGATGCGTTCCGCGCGAGTCTTAAAGATGTCAGTAAGACGGTCGCCCAGCTTGTCCCAGGCAACATCCTCCTGGTTAATCTTCAGCTTGGGTTTGTCGCCGGGTGACTGGATTACCTGCACCACGACGGTACGATTGTCGGTGGAAGGAGGCGTGTTCGGCGGCGGCGGCTGCGGTACCAGCGCTTCCAGCCCTTTGGGCGTGAGCGGCGTGATCACCATGAAGATGATGAGCAACACCAGCAGCACGTCAATGAGCGGGGTTACGTTGATATCGGCAGTTTGCCCACCTCCGGCACCTCCGACTGACATTGCCATAGAAATATCCCTCGTGTTTCTAAACTTGCGTTTATGACTGTGGGCCCGTGCCGCGTTTCTGCTCGGTAAGCAGGCCCAGTTGGTCAACACCAGCCGAACGAACGTTGTCTACAACGTCCACAACAGCCTTGTAATGAGCGCGCGCATCCGCTTTCACATACACGATCTTGTTGGCGCGGTTAGCGACGCGATCCTTGACCTTGTTGGTGAGCTCTTCGGGCGATACCTGCTGCGTGTCAAAGAAGATTTTGCCATCGCGCATAACTGCCACAATGAGCGCATCTTCCCGGTCGGCATCTTGCATCGGAATAGGATTGAGCGCCTGCGCCAGGTTGACGGTCACGCCTTTCTGCAACATGGGCGTGATCACCATGAAGATGATGAGCAGCACCAGCATCACGTCGACCATAGGGGTCACGTTGATGTTGGAGTTGACCTTGGAGCCCTCGTCTCGAACTGCTATTGCCATAATGTGCTCCTGTGCGGGTTACCGCCTCACGCCCACGCTGCTCTTCTTCAGGAAATAATCGACCAACTCGCTGGAGGAGTTGTCCATCTCCACGTCAAAGGCTTCGACTTTGCCGGTGAAGTAGTTGAACATCATCACAGCGGGGATGGCCACGAACAGTCCCAGAGCGGTGGTCACCAGAGCTTCAGAAATACCACCAGCGACAGCGCCCAGACCGGTCTGCTTTTGCTCAGAGATCTTGCGGAAGGCGTTGAGAATTCCGATTACGGTGCCGAACAGTCCGACGAACGGGGCCGTGGAACCGATGGTGGCGAGGCCGCCAAGTCCGCGCTTCAATTCAGCATGGACAATGGCCTCAGCACGCTCCAGGGCGCGCTTGCTGGCTTCAATCTGCTCGCCGGGAATCTCGCTGGAATCGCCATGGGCCTTGAATTCCTGGAGGCCGGCAGTTACGACTTTGGCCAGGTGGCTCTTCTTGTTGCGCTCGGCAACACGAATGGCTTCATCCAGCTTGCCTTCGCGCAATGCTCCGGCAACGGCGGGAGCAAACTGGCGCGACTGTTTACGGGCGGCGCTGAAAGCGATCCAACGGTCAATCATCACGCCGATGGACCATGCGGACATGATGAACAGGATGATAACCACGGCGCGGGCCAGCCAGCCCATCTGCTTCCACAGTGAAATTGGGTCCCATCCTACGGCGGAATCTTCACCGCCAGTGTTCTGAAACAGCCAAACCGCCACCAGGTGCGACTTGGCCAACATGAGAGTTGCTAGGTTTGCTGCAAACATGAGTTAAGTTTTCCTCCTCAGGAACTTATCAGAAAGTTATTAGAAGCCTGAAAAAACAACAGTGCTGCCCATCAGGTGCTCCGAATTTCAACACTGAACCTCTACAGGGCACGGGTACCTGAAAAATCAACCTTGGATTGGATGGCAGGAGGATCGATTGACCCTCCTGTCCGGAGAACAGCAACAGGCTACATGTGGAATTTGACTGTGATAACGGTATCCACCTCTACGGGTTCGCCGTTGAGCAGATAGGGTTTGTACCTCCACTGCTTCACGGCGTCCATGGCAGAGGGGATGAGCAATGGCGGGCCGCTCATGGCGGTCAGGTTCTCGATAGCGCCTTGCTTGTTGATCACGGCACGCAGTACCACGTCACCCTGCACATGAGCGATTTTCGCCATTTGGGGGTATTGGGGCTGCACGTCTCTCACCTTGCTGCCTTCCAGCACACCCTGCGAGACACGCACCTTTTGCGGCGCAGCTACCTTGGGCGGCGGCGCAGCGGTTCCTGAAAGTAGACCGCCGAGCACACCTCCGGTTTGTCCACCGGGGACTCCGCCCACGACTCCACCCATCACGCCGGTAGACGGCGGGGGCGCCTCTTCTTCCTTGATCATCTGGATCTTCTTAGGAATCTTGCTGGGCGTGCGCAGCTCGCCATTCACGATCTCACTGACGTGCTGCACATGCTGAATCTGAGGCGCGGCTGGGGGCGGGGGGGGGGGCGGCGGCGGCGGCGCCACAACCATCGAGTTGAGCAAGCGGCTGGGCAGCGCCTCGGTGTAGATAAGAGGCAGAAGAATCAAAAAGCCGACGATACACGCCTGCACTAAGAAGGAAACGGGCGTGGTCCATTTAGTTTGGGTCCGAATCCTTCCGGACGATTCCATTAAACTATCTTCAAACATCCCTGTTCTCCAATCCTTGGGGGACTCTTCTATTACTTGGACACCGGGACTGCTTGTTTTGCTCCCAACAACCACCTGCTGGTGAGAATATTTCAGGCTTTGACGCGAACCTTGCCTTTGGCCGCCTGTTGAGGAGGGGCAATCGGAACAGGGTTGCGTCTGGACTGGCTTTTACGCCAATCCTGCCAAGCCACCAGCATGGGAGCTGCCACTGCAATCGAGGAATATGTACCTATTATGATGCCGATTACAAGGGCAAAGGAAAACCCGCTAAGTACTTCTCCACCAAATAAATACAGGGAAAGTACCGTCAGAAACGTGAGTCCTGAAGTTAAAATCGTCCGGCTCAGCGTCTGGTTGATACTGCGGTTTACAATTTCAGAGAGGCTCTCTTTCCGCATCAGCTTGACGTTTTCACGGATGCGGTCAAACACCACAATGGTGTCGTTCATGGAGTAGCCGATCAGCGTTAGAATCGCGGCGATAACAGTAAGCGTTATATCTTTGTTCGTCAAGGAGAATGCGCCTACAGTGATCAAGGTATCGTGAAAAACCGCGACTACTGCGGCTACACCGTAGATCATCTCAAAGCGGAACCAGAGATATACCAGCATCCCAATCAAGGAGTAGAGAGTAGCCAGCAAGGCTTGCTTGCGGAGCTGCTTGCCTACCTGCGGCCCTACAATTTCCGCGTTTTGGACGTGGAAATCACTGATATAAAAGCCTTTTTGCAGGGTGTCGACAACCGCCGCCGGGACTCCGGCCTGTTTTAACTCATTGAAATCATTGAGGATGCCGTTTTTCTGCTGGTCGCGATAGTCGAGAATCTGGCGGGTGATACGGTCGTATTCACTTCCGGCAATATGGAGTGGATCGGCCGTGACCAGGGCTTCGCGAATCCGATCGAAGCCAATGTAGTTCAGGTCTTTGTTGAAGTCCTGGCCGTTGGGTTCAAGAGAGCGGATGATCTGGTACTTTCCGGTATCCACGTCAGTGGAACTGGTTTCGTTCTGCGGCAGGTCAATCAAGACTTCATTGGCGGAAGCCACGTTGTAGCGCTGAATACGGACATCGTGCAGACCGGCATGATCAAGCACGCCACGAATGTGGCTCTCATCAGGCGTATGGGTGAACTTCACGTAAACCAGAGTTCCGCCCCTGAAATCGACGCCCAGCGGGATGCCATGCCAGAAAAACATTGAGAGAAGCCCGGCAACACTGAAAACCAGTGAGAAGCCGAGGAAGTACCATTTCTTGCCAAGAAAATCTATGTTGGTATCGCGAAAAAATTCCACTTTTTAATTCCTTAGAACTATATGCTCAGAGCCTCGCCCCGCTGCTTGCGGGTGAGGATGGCGTCAAAAATCACTCTTGAAACAAAAACTGCGGTAAACAGGTTGGCCAGCAGACCAAAGGTGAGGGTAACGGCGAAACCCTTGACCGGCCCACTGCCGAACAGGAACAGAATGAACGCTGAGACGATGGTGGTCACGTGCGTGTCAATGATCGTGAGCCAGGCGCGTCCGAAGCCCTGATCGACTGCAGCAGAAGGAGCTTTGCCATGCCGTAACTCTTCGCGAATGCGCTCGAAAATCAGCACGTTGGAGTCCACGCCCATACCGACGGTGAGGATCACGCCGGCAATGCCGGGCAGGGTCAATGTAGCCCCGGTAAATCCGAGAAAACCGAGCAGAATGACCAAGTTGAGAATCAAAGCCAGATCGGCGTTGATGCCTGCTCCGCGGTAATAGATCAGCATGAAGATCATGACCGCGAGCATTCCGAAAACCGCTGCCCGTACACCTGCCCTGATGGAGGCTGCACCCAGAGAGGGGCCTACCGTGCGCTCTTCGAGGTAGTGCAGGCTGGCCGGCAGCGCACCTGAGCGCAGCAGCATGGCCAGATCGCGGGCGCTCTGTTCTGTAAATCCACCTTCAATCTCACCGCTATCGCTGATTTCTGACCTGATGGAAGGCGCAGAGATGACTTTGTTATCAAGAACAATGGCCAGGTTACTGGGATTGGGACCACCCTCGGCGTGTTCACGCGTAAATTCCGAGAATTTCCTTCCGGCAGCAGCGCTCAGATTGAAGCTTACGACGGGCGCGTTGGTGTCACCCTTGCGGGATTCGCGGGCATCCCGCAGGTCTGTTCCGGTGACCACCGGGACTTTGGAAATGACGTACACAGAATCAGTGGAGTCACTGCTCGACCTCTTTCCGTGCAGTAACTCGGCATTGGGGGGCTTGATGCCGCCATTGGCGTCCAGAGCTGCCTGCTCACTCGGGTAAGGGGTGCCATGATTCAGGGCTTCACGAAACTCCAGGCGCGCGGTTGACTGAATAATGCTCTTGACGCGGGTTGGATCGTCCACGCCGGGAAGCTGCACAAGTATCTGGTCCTGGCCGAGGCCGTGGCGCTCAATGAGCGGCTCGCTGACGCCCAGCGTGTCCACACGGTTGCGAATGGCTTCAATGGACTGCTCGACCGTGCGCTCTTGCAGGTCATTGAGCGCGGAAGACTTCATGGTGAGGGTGTAGGTGTTATCGGCGCCGCCGCTCAAGTCGTAGCCGGCAAGCTTTTCAGTAACGGTGTCGCGCAATTTGCCGACGGCATCGGGATTAATCCCTTTCACCACAACCTGCTCGGGATGCTTGCTATCATCAAGGGTGGCGATATCGCCGAAGGAAACATTGGCTTTCTTCAGCTCTTCCCGGAGCAGCTCTGCTGCCCGGTCAGATTCCGCCTTTACAGCATCCTTTACCATTACCTGAAGGATCATGTGGGTGCCGCCCTTCAGATCCAAGCCAAGACTGATACGGCTGAGGAGGCTCTCCTTCAGGGCATCTCCGCTGAACCCCTTGGGGATACCAAAGATGCCGTAAACGAAGACGATAAGGATTGCGACGATTGCCAGGGTTTTAAGAGTTAAGTTCTTCTGCATTGCTTCAATAACATCCGCTTTGAATTTATTTCTTTGCCGGTTCTTCTTCCCGAGCCACTGAAACCACTGATGCCTTAGTCACTTCCAGGCGCAGATTATCCGGAGGGACGCGCAGGTGCAGGGCATCGTCCTTTATGGCAATGATGGTGCCGCGAATACCGCCACCGGTGATGACCTTGTCGCCATTTTTCAAGTTACTGACCATCTCCTGCCAGCGTTTCTGCCGCTTTTGCTGCGGAAGAATCATGAGCAGGTAGAAGATGGCAAAGATGAAAATCAGCGGGAGGAAGGCCAAACTCATGCCGCCACTGGTTTGAAAAAGAAACAAGTTTATCGCGTTCTGAATCATCTGGCTCGCTTACAGGCCACACACGCGCCTCTCTCTCAAGAGAGCTGGAATTCCCTGATTTTCACCGCTGGACTGCCAGCAAAATGACTTCCCTGATGCTGAAGCAATTCGGAGGTCTCAGTGCGCCTGAATCAGGGGCGCTTTAGGCCATGGACACACTTCCTGATTGAATTCCTGAAAGGTCTCCAAGATGTATAGCATGACGTACCGCCCTCATAGTGTCAAGGTAATAGGCTAAGTTATGAATCGTATTCAGGACTCCGGCAAGAGGCTCGCCCGCCACGAATAAATGCCTTAAATAGGCGCGGCTGTAACGGGAGCAGGCCTTACATTTACAGGCCGGATCAGGGGGCCCTTGATCATGGGCGAAGCGGGTGTTCTTGATATTCAGGCGGCCTTCGGAAGTAAACAACAGCCCGTGACGGGCGGCACGCGTGGGCAGAACACAATCCATCATGTCTACGCCCATGGCCGCGTACTGCACGATCTCCTCGGGATAACCGACGCCCATCACGTAGCGGGGCTTGTCTTCAGGCAGGATTTCGAGCGCTGCAGCAATCATCTCCCGGGTCTTCTCGCGCGACTCACCGACGCTCAGCCCTCCGATGGCGTAGCCGGGAAAATCAATCTCTACAGTACGTTCCGCGGACTCACGCCGAAGGCCGGCATACATGCCTCCCTGAATGATGCCGAAGAGCGCCTGATGCTGCGGTTTTTCGGACGAATGCCAGGGAGCCTCCGATTTGTGCGCCTCGAAATAGTCTTTGCAGCGGCGAGCCCAGCGCAGAGTCATCTCCATAGACTCACGCGTGCGCCGGTACTCTGCTGGATGCTCAGTGCATTCATCAAAGGCCATGATGATGTCCGCGCCCAGGGCAATCTGAATTTCAATGGAACGCTCTGGGGTAAAGAGATGCGAGGAGCCATCCAGATGCGAGCGGAAATTGACGCCGTCTTCAGTGATCTTACGCAGTTCGCTCAGGCTGAAAACCTGGAAGCCGCCGGAGTCGGTGAGAAGGGCACGCTCCCAACTCATAAACCGATGCAGCCCACCCAAGCTGCGCACCAGTTGGTGACCGGGACGCAAATAAAGATGATAAGTATTGCCGAGAATAATCTGTGCGCCCAATTCTTCCAGCGTGTCCTGCGGTACACCTTTCACAGAACCCAGCGTGCCCACCGGCATAAATACCGGGGTTTCAACGATGCCGTGGGCCGTGGTGAACTGGCCAAGACGGGCGGAGCCAGCCTGGGATTGAATGGTGAAGGGCAGGGTCACAGGAGTAGTAAAGCACAAACTGGCTTTTGGCTCTTAGCTCCAGGTGGGGCTGCGCTGAGTAGATGACTACGGCAAAACGCCATATCTCCAGAACTATGGGATTGAATTTGTCATACATTGTACATACAATGATGGGGAAGGTACCATGCCTGCGAATAAGCAAAAAAACCGATCATCGAGACTTAACCTGAGAGCTACCAGGAAACAGGCGGAGCTGATAAAAATGGGAGCGCAAGAGTTAGGTGACAATATTTCCAATTTTGTCCTGGAAAGCGCTTGTTTACGGGCAGAGCATACTTTGGCTTCAAAACAAACCTTTGAACTTGACGCGGCTCATTGGTCCCAGTTCCTGAAGATGCTAGACAGGCCTGGAAGGTCAAAACCAACGCTGCGTAAGCTGCTGATTGAGCCAAGTATTCTGGAAAAAAGTTAACGAATGGCACCGCTTTCTGGTGTTGAGCCTGTAAGCCTTGGACATGATCTGAGCAAGTTCGATTGTGGCACCCACTCCTCCCTGAATGATTGGCTTCGCCGTTATGCATTGATCAACCACGCAAATGAGAGTGTAAAAACCTATGTAGTACACCGGGAGGGTGTAGTTGTCGGATATTACTCAATTTGTGCAGGCAGTGTTCGCAAGCAGGAAGCGACAATCCGCATTGCAAAAGGTCTCGCAAATCATCCCATCCCGGTAGCAATTCTTGCCCGGCTGGCTGTGGATAAAAATGAGCAGGGCACCGGACTCGGTAAGGCCTTATTGAAAGACGCGTTACTGCGCATTGAGCAAGCCGCAGATATTCTTGGCATTCGCGCTGTTCTGGTACACGCAATTGACGAACCTGCGCGAGCCTTTTACAAGAAGTATCAATTTGAAGAATGTCCTGGGAATGATCTGCACCTGATGCTACTCATGAAGGACCTCAGATCCGTATTTCGATAATCTTTTTTTTATGATCGGTGCATCCACTGCATCATAAATGCGATTCCCGCACCTACTACGATGGCGGCCAGCAGAAAGACCAGAGTACCGGAAGCCCCATGAGAAAGATAAAGACATGCTGCCAATCGTGAATACGGCAGCGGCAACTCAGTCGCCCATGTGCAGCTTAAGGCAGGCGCAGATCGATACCCAGATTGTCGTTAGCTTTGCGGGTGGCGTCCACATCCAGTTCCGCCAGCTTGATTTTTTTGAGAACACTACCGGAAAAGTCAAAGAGAGTCTGCCCACTGATAGCGAAGTTCCGAGTTTCCAGTTGGTGGCCATCTTTGAAGATGAAAACCGTAGCCGGTGCAGGCACTTCCGGCTCAGCAGCAGCAGGCTCTTCTTCCCTGGCTGCTGATTTTTCAGGCTTCTTATCACTCGCGGCAGGCGCTTTGGCCTGAGTCTTTTCGCGCGAGTCCAGATAATGTTCACCATAGCGGCTGTCTGCCTGCTGCCGGGCTATAGCGTCGTGAGCACCGCGGATGTAAGCTTCACGCAATGCCGATTCTGCATCCACAGCAGGCTCAGACTCGACCGGAGGATCGGCCTGCGAAATGGAGGGATCAGAAATGTCATAGGCGGGGATGAAGATGGGAACTGGGACAAAATTGCGCCTATGGCGAAATTGCGGGTTGCCGAAAGGCACGCGCTGATGAGGCCCATTGAAAATGATCCGGCCATTGGGATTCTGAACCGGTGTTGGCGAAAGTATGCTGGCGGGAACCCCATGCAGGCTGCCATCCGGCCCGGGCGAGTTGATGGAGGCCGGAACACCATTGAATCGAACTTGTGCCTGTGCTCCTGCAAGAGCCAGGAGCAGCAGAATTGCCGTTAAAGCAGCGCGCCGCATAGGTCACCTTCTTCTTACAATGATAGTCCTCTCTGTGCAGGTATTACAAAGGATTTGGATGCGTCCAACCATACAGAAGACTTATTCCAAGAACGGCTCGAAGGACAATCATTGCGGCTAAAACTCGCAGGATCAGCCTTCGGGAGGGTAATTCCAGCAGGTCAGCCGCTACGCCTCCTATAAAGATAAACGCGAAGCTGAGGCCTAAAGTTGCGTCCCAAAGGTAAATAGCGGGGACAAGCGCGAACAGCAGGACTGCGGCGAAGGCAGTAAGCAGGGGTGCCGTATTCCCAAAATAACGGCAACGGGACCAGCTCCCATAAACGACCAGGGCAGCCACAAACAAGGCGGCAAACAGGCGGCCATCGGCAAAGGCAAACCCCAGGTTACGGACAAGATCCAGAGTTGGGTGAGGAAGGATGAGTGCGCGTGAACCCAGCCCCACGCTGCCAGTAAGCCAGTGAAAGACCGCCAAAGTGATGAGGCCGATAATCAGACTACCGGAGAGAACGATAAATACCCGCCGGCGTTGGCCGGGCGCCAGATAAATCATGAACGCCAGAGCCAGCAATGCCCACGTAAAAGCCCAGAGAGCAGTGGAGATACAAATACCGATGGCGGTGCCCAGGATAAGAATCCTGGGAATCCATTTTTTCGGCGGCGCATAAACCGTATGCGCCACACCGATGGCGGTGTAGATCAGGCCAAAGCCGCTCCACGCGAGGATGATCTCAGGACCGATGTTGCTGCTGATCATTACCATAGCGGGAGAGAAGCAATAAAGAGCTAAGGCAATGTATCCACCATCGTTACCAAACAAGCGGCGGGCTACCCACCAGATTGCGCCTCCCAGCCATAAGCCAAAGATGATGAATGGCAGGCGAATGAGCCAGGGACGAGGAATGGCCAATGACGCTTTCATGGATGGGGAAAGCACGTTGCGCATGGAAGCCAGCAGGCGTACAGGTGCGGCGGCGATTACGCCTGTAGCCGGCGAGGTCACATGGAATTCCTGGCCCGGCCTTGTTGGAAACCCTGAAGCGATGTACTCATACTCAAGATCAGAGAATCGGCGGCTGGTGGCTACCCATAGACACTGGAAAAGAAAAAATAACAGCAGGCAGCCGGCAAAAATCTGCGGACGGCCAACTCTGAATTCTCTGATCAGATCGAGCATGAAATGTCATTTGTATCACGGAGGAATAACAACGACAGCATTCCAGAAAGAAGTTGCGATACACCAGATTTTGTGCAATAAAGAACGTAGAAGTTCTGATAGCTTTTATGACACCGAACCGTTTGCTTGAGACAGAGTTGGCGTTTTATGAGCTACATAAGAAGGAATGGATTCCTGAACACGAAACCAAGTTTATTGTGATCGCAGGAACCAGCATTGCCGGCTTTTATACTGATTATGAAGCAGCTTGGGATGCCGGAGCACGGCAGTTTGGCGCAGAAAGTCCTTTCTTGATAAAGCAGGTCTGCTCTGTTGAGCCTGTTTATTATGTGTATTAAGGGACGAGAATAATTTTGACCTTGATCGTAAGCCTGCGCGGCACCGAACTTCTGAATAATGGTCCCATCATCAAAGTTGCGATTGGCAAGCCATCTGACTACGCGAATCCGACAACAGTCAGAGCACTCATCGATACCGGTGCTGCATTTACTATCGTGAATCCAGCATTGGCAGGAAGCTGCCAACTTCTACAAAGAGGGAAGACGCTGGTACACGCGGTTGGTCATCGAGACTATTACCTCGAATATGCAGCTTCCATTCAGTTTCCTGATAGTGACTTGCGGAGTTTGCGGGTCCACCCCGTTGTCGCTTGTCCTATTTTCCATAGAGAAATGTCCTGCCTCATCGGCCGAGGCATACTCCAGTACTGGGAGCTTCGATACAACGGCCTTCCTGGACAATTTTCCATTCAAGACCTGCGGCCCTGAACCGCTATTAACGCAACCGCCACGGCTAATGTCACTTACTTTGCACATTCGAGCATGAATTTAAAAGAATTTTCGCATGGGCGGGCAGCAGCGGGGCAGATTCCTCCGCCCTACTCACGCGCTGAAGAAAACGCGCGTGAGCTTAACGGGCGTTCGGAATGACATCTCTCATTGGGATACAGCATGGTGTGCCTTAAGTAAGTGGCATTAACCGCAACGGCTGGAGTACGGGAGGCATTAACTCCCTGGTCAATACCCGGACAATTCCGATAAATAACCCCAAGATGGGCGAAAATACCATCACTCCGAATACAGTATCAGCGGGTTCGTACACTTCTATGGGATCCCAGGCAATTCCGCTCGGATCCTCCTGTCCAAAGGCATACCTGACGGCTATTGTGAGGAAAAGCACCGCTGTGAAAAGAAGCATTTTCCGGCTCATTTCGGTCTCCCGTCCAGCTACAGAATAGAAGCCGGGAAGGATGTTTTTGTTCCCGGCGCATTTTGGCGGAGACAGCGGCCGGCAATCAAACCTGCACATGTGCGGTTTCTCTGCTACATTCTTTCTGCTGTTAAGAGAACCTGATGGAATTACAACCGATCCAGACAGAGCAACGTCCTGGCTTTTTTCAAACCGTGTTTTTGAATGAGCGCGGTCTGCGTGCCGGGTGGCGGCTGCTGGTTTTTTTTGCAATGTTGATCGCCCTTCAGCAAATCGCAGGGCTGATTGCCAAACTGTTCGTGCACCCTGCAAGCACTTCTCCAACCCCGTCCAGAGGTATCTCTCCGACTGTGGCATTGCCGGAAATGGTGGCGTTTGGATTTTTGCTTCTTGCAAGCTGGATGATGTCACGCATCGAAAAGCGGGATATTGGACAGTACGGATTGCCACTGAAAAGTTCCGGATTTTTGTCGCAATTTGCCTTTGGGTATTTGTTTTGGGGTTTTCTGCCCCTGGCCTTGCTGCTCTGCGTGATGCGCGTGCTGCACGTTTTTTACTTTGGCCATTTGGCCCTTCATCAGGCGCAGATTCTTTATTGGGGCTTTACCTGGTGGGGCGTGTTTTTGCTCGTAGGGCTTTTGGAAGAATATTTGTTACGCGGATACCTGCTTTATACCCTTGCTGATGGCATTGGGTTCTGGCCCGCTGCCATTGTGCTGGCCGCATTGTTTGCCCTGGGCCATTCCAGGAATTCTGGTGAAACCCGGATTGGCGTGATTATGACCGCGCTTTTTGCGATCTTTGCTTCGGTTACTTTGTGGCGCACCGGCAACTTATGGCTGGCGGTGGGGGCCCATGCCGGCTGGGATTGGGGGGAATCTTTCTTCTTCGGCACGAATGACAGCGGCCTTCCTGCACAAGGACACCTGCTGAACTCGCATATTGCGGGACCAGATTGGCTCAGCGGAGGAACGGTAGGTCCGGAAGGCAGCCTTCTTACGCTCATCCTGATGCTGGTGATGACTATGTTGGCCTACTTCCTGCTGCGAAGACCCTCTCGAAAACCGGCCCTGATGATTACGACCAGATAACAAAAAGGCGGGCCGCGGGCCCGCCTGAAATACCTACTTCAGTTGCGTTTAGATATCCAAGTTCTTCACATCGAGCGCGTTTTCTTCAATGAACTTACGCCGTGCCTCAACGTCTTCACCCATCAATGTGGTGAAGATCAAATCGCAAGCCGCGATATCTTCCGCCTTCACAGACAGCAGCGTACGCCTCTCGGGATCCATGGTGGTTTCCCAGAGTTGCTCGGCGGTCATCTCACCCAGCCCTTTGTAACGCTGCACCGTGTATTCCCTGCGGCCTTCATTCAACACGTACTCGAACAGCTCACGGGCCGATTGTTTCTCTACCACTTCGGCTTCGACCTTGGTGCGCCGTGTAGTGGCCTTGGAGGACTTCTTGGCGGCTTTCTCCAGATCTTCACGCTCGGCATCGCTCAGATCAGCAGCATTGTCGCCGTTAGTGCCTTTACCACCGAGTTCCACCACGAACGGAGGTTGCATGAAGGCTTCGATCTGCTTGAACTTCGACATCATCTGCCGGTACTCAGGAGTGGCCGCCAGTTCCCAGTTGATATGCCGCTCGGCACCCTGGGAATCAGTGAACTGCACACCCCAGAGATTGTGCTCCTCGTCAAAGTAGCTCTGCACGTCTTTGAGTTGCTGTTCTTTTTCCATTTTGTGCAGTTCTTTTTCAAGCTGCTGGATGCTTTTTGAAGCAGTGTTCTTATCTCGCTCAAAATCGGCGCGTTGTGACAGCCCCAGCCGGGGCAGGATTTCGGTGATGCGCTCATTGCGAATGCGCTTATTCACCTTGTCAAAGAAACCGATGTATTCATTCAGGGTGGTCATGAAGCGGGCCAGTTCTTTACCTTCGAGCTTGGCTGCGCCTTCGCCATAGCGCACGATCATGCCTTCAGCAGCACGCTTTACCATCACGCGCACAAATTCACGGTCGTCTTTGATGTACTGGAGCGTTTTGCCCTTCTTAATACCGTACAACGGCGGCTGGGCGATAAACACATTGCCGCGCTTCACCAACCCGCCCATGTGACGGAAGAAGAAGGTGAGCAGCAGGGTACGGATGTGTGAGCCGTCGACATCTGCATCGGTCATGAGGATGATTTTTCCGTAACGCAGCTTCGCCGGATCAAAATCATCTTTGCCGATACCAGTTCCCAGCGCCGTAATCATGGCGCGGATTTCCTCGTGGCTCAACATCTTGTCGTAACGGGCTTTCTCGACGTTGAGGATTTTTCCTTTCAACGGGAGGATGGCCTGGAAACGCCGATCCCGTCCCTGCTTCGCTGTTCCACCGGCAGATTCGCCCTCAACCAGGAAGAGTTCGCAGCGGTTAGGATCGCGTTCCGAGCAATCGGCCAGCTTGCCGGGCAAGCCGCCGCCGTCCAGCGCTCCTTTGCGCCGGGTAAGGTCACGGGCTTTGCGGGCGGCCTCGCGTGCGCGGGCGGCTTCAATGGCTTTGTTGATGATCTTGCGCGCTACCGGCGGATTCTGTTCGAAGAAGGCACCCAGACGTTCGTTAAGGAATGCCTGCACTACGCCGGCGATATCGGAATTCAGCTTGCCTTTAGTCTGTCCTTCAAATTGGGGCTGCGGTAGCTTCACGCTTACCACGGCAACCAAGCCTTCACGCACATCATCGCCAGTGAGGTTTTCCTTCACGTCTTTGAAAAGGCCAAGCTGCTGTCCGGCATAATTGACGGTGCGGGTGAGCGCTGTGCGGAATCCCGAAAGATGCGAGCCGCCATCGACGGTGTTGATGTTGTTGGCGAAACTGAAAACAGTTTCGGAATAGCCGTCGTTGTACTGGAGCGCGATTTCCATCTGTACGCCGTCACGTTCTGCTTCCATGTAGATGGGTTTATCGTGCAAAACGCTCTTGCCGCGATTCAGGTGCTTGATAAACTCGGCAATTCCGCCGTTATATTTGAATTCAAGACGCTTCGCTTCACCCGTCTTAGGATCGGTCTGGCGCTCATCTGTCAGTGTGATCTGCAGGCCCTTGTTCAGGAAGGCCAGTTCCCGCAAGCGCTGAGCGAGAGTATCGAAGTTGTACTCAGTGGTGGTGAAGATCTCCTGGTCCGGCAGGAAATGGACTTTGGTGCCGCGCTTCTTGGTGGTTCCCGTTTTCTTGAGCTTGGTTTGCGCCTGGCCCTTGGAATAAGCCTGTTCCCATACATGCCCGTCCCGCCAGATTTCCAGGTCAAGCTGGTGGCTGAGGGCATTCACGCAGGAAACGCCTACACCATGCAGGCCGCCGGAGACCTTGTAATTCGAGCTGTCGAATTTTCCGCCGGCATGAAGCTTAGTGAGCACCACCTGGGCGGCGGAAATCTTTTCACCATCAATTACCATGTCATCCACGGGGATTCCGCGACCGTCATCGACTACGGTAATGGAGTTGTCGATGTGAATGGTGACATCGATCTTTGTCGCATGACCGGCAAGGGCTTCATCGACAGAGTTGTCCACCACTTCGTAAACCAAGTGATGCAATCCCATCTCGCCGTTGGAGCCAATGTACATGGCTGGACGCAGGCGCACTGCTTCCATTCCCTCAAGAACTTTTATGTCCTCGGCGGTGTAATTTCCGTTGCCATTGCCGCCGTTTTTTTTGCTTTTTGTCTGATCTGCCATTTGTTTTGCAGTTGCTGCGGAATCTTTGTTGGACACTCCCACTCCCGTTCGTGCAGGCACATTTAGGGCGTTCACAGGGCTGCTTCAAAACCCTTGAATGGACTCAAGTGATTGAAAACTCAATAATTTAGGGGATTACGCCCAAGAGTCATTATAGCACAACGAGAGTCGCCGGGGCAGCATACGGTTCACGCCGGCATCCCTCGAAAAATTGCAGAAAAGCATTTGTGGAATGCCGGGAACAGCAGAATCCGGAATTCGCTGCTCTGAACATGAGGAAGCGGATTGCCATTGGTTTCAGGTTTGTCCAAAAAGGCGGACAAGCAAATCCTGAAGAGTGAGATTCAAACCTTTTTAGAAACCCAAACCTCTTGCAGGCCTAACAAAAATAGAGACTCTCATCGGGAAAGAATTATTTTAATCGGGGAGAAAATCGAACGAGGGCTTGGCAGTATACCATCCGAAGGCAGAGTACAACAGAGTCTTTTGAGGCAGATGTTTCCTAAAAGGGTACTGACCTAAATACCCTCTTGCGCAGAGGGTCATAAAATGTATACTTTTCCCGCGTTAAAAGCTCCACCAATTAAATGTTCCAGATTAGTAGAACCAGAGAAGTTCTAAAAGATTACAAAAGTAACTAGGAGAGACTCCCCATGAAATTGCTACTTCGTTCATCACTCTGTATGGCAGTACTCACCGTTGCCGGCTTCGCCATTGTCACATCGACTGGTTATAGCACCAGACCAATCGGAATAACTGCGCCAGCTCCGGCTCCGTGCCCGAATGTGTGTGTAAAATAAGCGGGTATTGCCAGCTAAATCTTCTGGCAACAACAACTTAGACGGGAACGGCATAATTCGCAGGTTACTAAAGTAACCACGAGTTGTATGACGAAGGGGTTTGCTAAACCCTCGCGCTAATAGTATGCTTTCTCTCCCTTTGGAGGGAGCTCCTAATGTCTTCGTCTATAGCTCAGTGGTTTGGAATCCTTGGCGCGATGTTGCAACTGCTGATTGTTGCCACCCTGGTTCGTAAGAAGCTGCACGCGAGATTTCCAATCTTCTTCAGTTTTCTGATTTATCTGGTCGTCGGAAATTTCGCGTTGACTGTTTTAAACATCCGCATTTCAACGGCTCACTATTTTGCTCTTTTTTGGACGTTGGGAGCTCTCGGGATGATCCTCGGCCTGGGGATCATTTACGAAGTCTTTCTGAATGTTTTGAAGAGCTACCCTGAGCTTCTGGATTTTTCCAAACTGCTCTTCCGTGGCGCTGCCATGTTTCTTTTTGTAGCGTCGCTACTGACTGCACTGGCTACCAATGGCTCTGGTGCAACCAAAATTTGCGCTGGTATCAACCTGTTTAACAACACAGTCGAACTGGTGCAATGCGGCTTGCTCCTGCTGGTAATTCTGTTTCAATCGAGACTCGGCCTTTCGTGGCGGACCCCAGCGGTCTGTATCGCTTTGGGAATCGGTTGTTATGCTTTTCTGGACCTTGGAAGCACGATCTTGACTCAGCGTGCCCCGAGCTGGCAAACATTCATTGACGGAACCCTGCTTGTTTTGAACTTATTGTTGTTTGCCGGCTGGCTGGTGGTCATCCACGTCTCCGAACCCAATAGAAAAGTGATTCAGGAGGCTCCCGCCCGCCTGATTCTTCAACGCTGGAATGAAGTTCTTCTCAGCACTCCGCTGGTGGTACGGCGCAGTGACGAACTGGCCTTTGCACCTGTGGATTCGTTTATTCCCGGAGTTGAGAAGACGGTTGAACGCGTGCTCTCGCGCAAGATGGCAGCCAGTTAATCAAATACCAGTACCAGAAAAACATCAGGCCGGACAGTTTGTCCGGCTTTTTCATTCCTGGCGCTTTGCTGGACCTTCAAATCCGCATGGGCATCACGATGTAGCGGTATTTGTACTCGCTATCGGTAGCCTCGTCTGGCCGGAGCTGGCCGGCCGACTGGGCATCTTTGAATTCGAAGCGGACATCTCCGGTGCCTACCACCTTCAGGAATTCCAGCAGGTACTGCGAATTGAAGCCGATCACCATGGGATCGCCGTTGTAGCTGGTTTCAATGGAATCTTCCGATTCGCCAATTTCGGTGTTGGAGGTGGAGACCTTCAATTCATCCTTCTCCAGACGCATACGGATGGCATTGGAGCGCTCATCGGCAAACTGGGCCACTCGCTGGATGGCACCGGAAAATTCGTCGCAATGTATGGTCACAGACTTGTTATTGTCGCGTGGCAGGACTGCTTCGTAATTCGGGAATTGTCCAGTGAGCTGGCGGGACGTAAGGATGCGCGAGCCCAGGCGGAAAAATAGAGTCGATTCGTCTTTGGCAAACTCCACCACCTGGACATCTGAGGAGTTCAACAAGGAACTCAACAAGGAACTCAACTCGCTCATGGCCTTTTTGGGAACCAGCACCTTCATTTCGCCGCTGACCGGCAGCTTGGAATTTACATGCTCCACGTGAGCCAGCCTATGACCATCTGTGGCTACCATGGTGATGCTCTCCGGCTTCAAAACCAGCAAGGCGCCATTGAGGGTGTAGCGGGATTCTTCACTGGAGATCGAGAAGATGGTCTTGGCAATCAGGTTGCGAATCACCTGAGCGGGCAGCTTAATGGCTGATTCCGCGGGAAACAACGGCAGCGCGGGAAAATTCGCGCGCGCCATTCCTACCATCTTGGTATTGGAGCGGCCGCTGCGAATCTGTACCCAGTGATTTTCCAGCAGCTTGATGCTGATCTCACCATCGCCCAGCAGCTTTACATAATCGTAAAGCTTGCGGGCCGGAATCGTGCAAGAGCCCTCTTTTTTGATCTTGGCCGGACAGTTCGTCCGTAAACTCAAATCCAAATCTGTCGCCGTAATCGAGAGCTTGTCTCCCGCGGCCTCAAATAAGAAATTGGACAGGATGGGAATGGTGGTCTTGCGCTCGACCACTCCCTGGGTCGCGGTGAGTTCCTTCAGAAGATCCTGTTTGCTTACGCTGATTTCCATTGCGGCTCCCGCCTCTGCACCTGCGGAAGAAGGCATATTGTGGCCCCCTTGAGAATACTGGTGTTACTTATATATCAAAAGAAAATAATAAAAAATAGCAGTAATAGTCGTTGCCTGCGGAAAAGTGGGAATCAGGTACAAACCTTTGTGTTCCAGAATCATCCCGGTTTTATCCAAGTGCAAGACTGGTACCTGGTTTTGTGTGGCCGGTGTATTCCCGGTACCTGACTTCAGTTTCCGTCCGGTGATTCACCGTTTCCACAGAGCTTCCACATCATCCGCAGAGAAAACGAGTCAGAAAAGTGGAAAAGCTGGTGGCATACTACTGCATGCGCTTTCGAACCTGCTAACTGCGAACTAATTGCTCAAATTTTCCGTGAGCTTGTTCAGCATCCGGTTCAGATCTTTATCTGACTGGCGCTGCTCTTCGATCTTATCGATCGAATGCATCACGGTGGTATGGTGCTTGCCCCCAAATTGGCGGCCGATTTCCGGCAGGGAGGCCTCTGTCATTCTCTTAGCCATATACATGGCAATCTGCCGCGGGAAGACAATAGCGCGGGAGTTGCTCTTGGCCTTGATTTCATTCACGCGCAGCCCAAACTGCTCAGCTACGGCCTTCTGGATTGCGTCAATGGTGATTTTGCGGGTCTGGGAGTCAATGAAGTTCTTGAGTACCTGCTGCGCGGTGGCCAGGCTGATTTCAGCACCCGTCAGGGAGCAATAAGCCAGCAGGCGAATCAGCGCGCCTTCCAGTTCACGAACGTTGGTACGCACGTTCGAGGCGATATACAGGGCCAGGTCGATGCTTAGTGAAACCCGGTCAGACTCGGCTTTCTTCTGCAGGATAGCGACCTTGGTTTCCAGATCGGGCGGCTGGATATCGGCAATCAATCCCCATTCGAATCGCGAGCGCAGCCGGTCTTCTATCTCGGCCAACTCTTTCGGTGGACGATCACTGGCGATCACAATCTGCTTCATCGACTCATGCAAGGCATTGAAAGTATGGAAGAACTCCTCCTGCATGCGTTCCTTATGGGCGAGAAACTGAATGTCGTCGATGAGCAAGACATCGACGTTGCGGAACTTACCACGGAATGACACCATACGGTCATAGCGCAGGGAGTTGATCAGCTCGTTGGTAAATTTCTCGCTGGAGATGTAGCAGATGGCAGCCTGGGGCTGGCGGCGCTTCACCTCGTGGCCAATGGCCTGCATCAGGTGAGTCTTGCCCATTCCTACACCGCCATACAGGAATAGCGGGTTGTAGGCCTTGGAAGGTCTTTCAGCGACGGCCTGGGCCGCTGCGTGGGCGAATTGATTCCCGGAGCCGATCACAAAAGCTTCGAAAGTATAGCGGGGATTCAGTTGCGCGGCAGAATCCCAGTCAAAGCGTTGCTGCTTTGCCGCAGAAGTGCTGGCCGCAGCCGCACCGGTAGCGGAGACCGGAGCAAAACCGCCATCAGGACGCATGGGCGGCGTGGTCGGATCTTCTTCTGCAGTGATGAACTTCACATCCTGAAACTCGGGAGCGAAGGTATCCATCGCTTCCTGAATCAGGTCTCCAAATTTTTCTCCGATATGGCGGAACTCTGGCGTAGGGACCCGGACGAAGATAATGGATCCGTTGGAGTGGCTGTACCGTGTTGGTTTGAGCCACGTGTCATATGAGTGCCGGCTGATCTTTTTTTCAAGTGCTCCGAGGATTCGGAGCCATGGATTGGCGGTAGCAGTAGCAGTTGATGATAATGACATGCGTGATAATTTCTGCGAGCCGACACGGCCCTGCTTTAGGAATTGAACATCCGTCTCTGCTTTGTGGGGGCATCCACAGAGCACCTGAACATATTGTAGTGCAAATAAGATTCTTTAGACTGTTCGGCAGTCTAGCATGAAAGTTTTATGCTGTGGAAATGAGAATTGAAAATTTTCTCGAAAAATTGTTTGGCGCAAGTTTTGTCGCGAGCACAGTGCAAAACAGCAGGGCCAGTGAATTGAGTTGAAACATTTTTCGTGCAGATGAAGATAAGAAAGTTCAGATTTTTCTTCCGAGATGCAAAAGAGTTTCTTTCAGGCCAGTTTTCTATTGACACATCACCGTGAGAACCTGGATTGCGAGCGCAGTCTCCGCACGGTGAAAAAACCGTTCGGCAGAAGATGTCGTGATCAGATATGAGTGCCCCGAGTGCAGATCACCTTTCTGCCATAATGGCGTAATCTCTTTTATTCCTTTATACTTTTCGTTTGGCCTGTGCAACATATTTTGAGTAGGAGCGCCATAGTTCATGCCCAAGCGCACGTTTCAACCTAACCGTCGCCGCCGTTCGAAGACGCACGGTTTTCGTACCCGAATGAAGACCAAGAGCGGACAAGCCGTGCTGTCACGCCGCCGCGCCAAAGGACGCAAGCGCGTTTCGGTGAAGCCCGGTTTCCGTGAATAGGATCCTCAAGTAAGTGCCAGCCGTACGCCAGCCGTGGACGAACATCAGAGACAATTTTCACGGAACTTCCCCAGCAGCATGCGGCTGCTGAAACACGCGGATTTTCAGGTTGTATACCAGGAAGGCAGAAAACATTTTTCAGGGAATATCACGGTTTTCTACCGCCGCCGCAGTGACAATGCAGGCCCGCGTGTGGGCTTCACTGTCGGCAAGGTCCTGGGAGGCGCAGTGCAGCGCAATCGTATTCGCCGCAGGATGAAGGCAGCGGTGCAGCAGCACCTGGCAGAGCTGGTGCTGCCGCTGGATGTGGTGCTGCATCCGCGGCGGCAGGTGTTGGATATGGAGTTCGCAAAGCTGGATGCAGAGATCGGGCAGATATTTACCGCGATCCAGAAGGCCCCAGTAGAAAGGCCCCAGTAGAGAAGAGAACAACGCGATGAGACAACCGGCTATCCTCGGTCTCAAGCTGTATAAGACGCTAATCTCGCCGCTATTGCCGGCTTCGTGCCGTTATGTTCCAAGCTGTTCGGAGTACGCGGCCGAAGCCGTGGCGCGGCATGGTTTTTTTCCGGGCACAGCGCTGGCATTCTGGCGGGTGCTCCGCTGCAATCCCATGGCGCGCGGAGGCTATGATCCGGTGCCACAAAGATTCATTGAGAAGAAAAGTTGACTGAATACTACGATCCCAAGAAAGAGACCGGCACAGAAAAGCGGCTGCTGCTCGTGGTCCTGCTGACGATTGTCGGCATGGGGTTGCTGTCGTACCTGATGCCGAAGCCTGCGCCGCCCGCGCAGCAGCCAGGAAATCCACCTTCTCAGCAGCAACAACAACAGCCAACTCCAACACCGTCAAATTCTCCGTCTTCCACTACGTCCACGGTTGCCAGACGTGCAACTGCTACACCGACTCAAACGGCAGCCTCCAGGCAGGGCAGCGCTGAGACAGAAACCGCCATCGAGAACGATCTTTACAAGATCACCTTCAGCAACAAGGGAGGCTTGATAAGGTCTTGGATTCTCAAGAAATACACCAACGACAAGAACCAGCCTCTGGATATCGTGAATCCGGTTACGGCTCCGGTCCTCGGTTACCCGCTCTCACTGTTTTCTTATGACCAGGAGCTCAGCAAGAAGCTGAATGAGGTGCTCTATGTACCGAGCCAGACGGGAAGCCAGTCTGCTCCGGCTTCGATCACGTTTGAATATGCGGATGGCGATACGCAGGCGCGCAAGACCTTCACGTTCGACAGATCAAGTTATGTAGTGGGCGTTCAGACCGAGGTCACCAACAAAGGAAATTTTGTGGCTGCGTATCCGCAGTGGCCCGGCGGGTTCGGCGACCAGACCGTGCTTTCCAGCTATGCCGGCACCCGCATCGACTGGCAGCAGGACGGCGAAATCACGCGCAAGCCGCCACAATCAGGCGGGTTTCTTACAAGCAAAAAATGGGTAGTCGGCGGCCAGACCATCAATGGACCTTTTCAGTGGATTGGCACTGTAGACCAATATTTTGCCGCAGTGTTCATGCCGGACGCGCCGAAGGATTCGGCGGCGGTGACCCTGCACACGCAGATGGAGATACCGCGCAACCTGGACAAGCCGGAAGAAGCCGGCAAAGACAAAGCGCCGATACTGGGAGTTGCCATTGGCAATCCGAACGGCATCACGCGAGAACGGCTGTTTGTAGGGCCGAAAGCGGTAGAGCTTCTGGAGAGCGTGAAGGCGCAGCCAAGCGGCCCGGACCTGCGCGGAATCCTTGATTTTGGGTTCTTCGGCTTCATCTCGCGTCCGTTGTTTGCGTGGCTTCGCTGGACCTATGAACGCATGATCCACAACTGGGGCTGGGCGATCGTCTTCCTCACGATTGTGATCAACCTGGCGTTGCTGCCACTGCGCATTTCCAGCATGAAATCTTCGCTGAAGATGCAGAAAATCCAGCCGCAGGTAAAGGCGATCACGGAGAAATACAAGCGCTACAGCCTTACCGATCCTCGGCGGGCGCAGATGCAGCAGGAAATGTCAGAGCTTTACAAGCGCGAGGGTGTGAATCCGGTAGGAGGCTGTTTCCCGCTGCTGCTGCAAATGCCTTTCCTGTTTGCGTTTTATTCCATGCTGGGCAACGCCATCGAGTTGCGCCATGCAAACTGGGTGTGGATTCATGATCTGGCGGCTCCCGATCCGCTCCATATTCTCCCCATCCTCATTATCGTCACCATGTTCATCACCCAGAGGAGCACACCGCAGGCGGGAATGGATCCCGCACAGCAGAAAATGCTGCAGATTGTGACCCCGGTGATGATGGGCGTGATCAGTTGGAACCTCTCTTCGGGTTTGGGTATCTATTGGGCCATCAGTAATATTCTTGGCTGGATCCAGCAGGTCGGCATCAATCAGACTTCATTTGGCAAACAGGTGCGCAAGAGCGTGGAGCGCCGCGCCACCCGTAAACGTTAGCCAGACTGTATAATCGCCGGTTTGGATTAAGGCTATGCTTCAGGACAAAGTCGCAGTTGCCAAAAAAATCGATGCCCTGCTGAAGACCATCATCACGCACGGGGCGTTCAAGCTGAAATACCGCATTACTGTGAATCCTCCGCAGGCGCCGGGCGGGCTGGACCTGGAGCAGCCGGACATTCTGGTAGAACTGGGAGGGCCAGACAGTTCACTTGTGCTGGAGCGCGGAGCAGAGCTGCTGCGTTCTATTGAGACCATCGTCCACGAGTCGCTGCGCCTTTCACCAGAAGACCATGACAAGATCAGCTTTGATTGCCGCGGATACCGCGCCGCGCGCCAGCAGGAACTCAAGCTGGCTGCCCAGGTAGCGGCAGAGCGCGTGTTGAAGACCGGCATTCCCTACGAATTTGGTCCTATGACCTCACGGGAGCGCCGCCTGATTCACTTGGCTTTTCGCGGGCATGAAACCCTCGTCACGCAAAGTGAAGGGGAAGGCATGCGCCGGTATGTGGTGGTCTATCCCAAGGACTACAAGCCTTCCAAACCTCCCATGCGGCGCCGCTAAGCCCAGATACGTGCGGCACAGCCGCCCCGGCTAATGTCCTTACTTTAGGGGAGGCCATGCTGTATCCCAATGAGAGATGTCATTCAAACGCCCGTTAAGCTCACACGCATTTCTCCAGCGCGTGAGTAGGGGCTGGGAATCTGCTCTGCTGCTGCCTCGCCCGAGACTTTTTGGCTTTGCTGGTTGGGATACATCACTCTGAACATGGTATAAACTCCATCATGCTGGTTGATCCATACTCGCTTTGAGCAGTTCTTTTGGCGGTTGTCCCGTCTGCTCGAAGATTAGAGTTCTTCTTCCGAGATGGAGTCGCAATTTGGCCGAAAATTAAAAGCTGCGGGCCCCATCCAGGTGGAGGTGGAGGGCCAAACTAAGTCCGCTACAGTATCATCTTCCAAAGTTATCGTCCCGTTTGATGGTAGTGGTCCATCAGGGAAATGAAGGCTGGCTTGAAGCATCCCGTCTTTTCCGTCCGTGATTGTTACTTGCAGAGGGACTGCATCTTGGCTCCGCCAAGTTCCTAGCAAATCTTTGACAACATCTGCAGCAGCGGAAGTAGCCCGAAATGCAGTCATTTTGTGTACCGCAAGTGAATTTAAATTAAGTTGTCGATTACCTGCTGGTAGACCTTCGTAGGTGCTTTGGGCAAGATCAAATGCTTGCTTTCCTTCTTTTATCTGATTATTGGAGTATTCCATTCCTCCCCAAACGTCATAAGTAAATCCCTTGAGGAAAAGCGAATGCTCATCTCTGCGATTTGCGATTATATTTATAGCGAGTTCGAATTGTTCTCGGCCCTTTTTCAAGCCATCCGGTATTCCTGTGCCGGGTGTCATATATATTACCGCCAAAATACGGCGGCAGTTTAGTTGTTCCAAGTCTGTCGTGATTATCCAATGCTTTCAGTATAAGTTTTTCTGCTTTTTGCCAATGCCCATCCATCTGTTCCTGCACCGCCAGAGTGAACAGAATCTCTGAAGGTGCAAGATCGGGAATCTCGTCTATGAGTTCTGTAGCGCGCGACACCATGATCTCGCGCTTGTTATTTAGGAGAATATTAAAATTATTTGCCTTAATGAGGTCTTTAGAGTAATCCAGATCATATAACTGTCGTTGAACTTCCACGATATCAATGGTGAGCTGCCTCAATGTAGCCAATTTGTCAGCACGATCCAGTTGGCGATTCCTATTCTGCTGGGCCAAGTAGGAAATGCCACCGCCAATTGTTGAAATTAAGAATGCGGCTATGCTGACTAGGGTTGAGAGTTGTTTATACCAAGGTTTGGTTTTTTCGGCAGCAGAGATCTGCAGTATGTCCACTTGGTCTCTAAGCAATCTTATCTCTGAATTAATTCCCGCAAGAGGATCTTGGGCTGGAGTTGCCATATAGAGAATTCCTGAATAAAAGTAACAATGGCAGCCGATGATACTACAAATTTGCGATATCGGCCTTATTTTTTCTTAATCTGTGCATCTCCCTGCCCGAATATATTGCTTCCCAACGAATAAGCGATAATTAACGGTTACTATTTCTATAATCTCCTGGGGAGAAGCCAATGTCTGCTGATGTAACCATGATCGGTGAAGTGCCTATTTTTGCACTGCTGGATGATGAAGAGCGTGATGCCCTGGCTCACATGATGGATACCCGTGATTTCAAGCAGGGCGAAACCATGTTTGAGTATGGTGATAGCGGGACGGATCTTTTCATCGTGCGCAACGGCCGGGTAGAGATCTTTATTGAAAGCACCGAGGGCGAAAAGATTGTACTGGGCGAACACCAACAGGGTGATGTGGTGGGCGAACTCTCTTTCCTGGATGGCGGCTCGCGAACAGCCACGGCCATTGCAATCGAAGATACGCAGACCCTCTGCATGGATCGCGACCGGCTGCTCGATTTCATCGATAAGCATCCGCACGCCGCAATCGATCTGCTGACCGTGGTGGGACGCAGGCTGCGGGCCACCAACGAACTGCTGCGCACCCAGGTCTCCCGCAATCCCAACGTGGAAGAGGCAGAAATGCTGACCTTTGGACAGCGAATCGCCGATAAAGTAGCGACATTCGGTGGATCATGGAGCTTCATTATCCTTTTTGGCATTGCAATGGCAGTGTGGGTGGTAATGAATTCCACAGCACTATTCCTGAAAAAGTATTTTGATCCCTATCCGTACATTCTGCTGAACCTGTTTCTTTCCATGATCGCCGCCCTTCAGGCGCCGGTGATCATGATGTCGCAGAACCGCCAGGTCGCCAAAGACCGCCTGAAGTCAGATTTGGATTATGAGGTGAACCTGAAGGCCGAGCTGGAGGTGGCGCACCTGCACCACAAGCTCGATCATATTTACGAGCGCATTGATGCGCGGCTTGCCCGGATGGAAGGACGCAACCATAATAACGACTCCGATCCATCGCCTCTAAAATAGAAAATGTGAACCTGGACGATACGATTGTTGCCATTGCTACTCCGCCGGGCCGGGGTGGCATTGGTGTGGTGCGTCTCTCGGGACCCGAGGCGGGGAAGATTGCAGGATCGATGCTTCGCCTGAAGCACGATCTGGAGCCCGGGCGCGCTCTCTTCTCTGAGCTGATCGATGAAACAGGCGAGCGCATCGACGAAGCAGTGGTTACGTATTTTGCCAAACCCCATTCCTATACAACTGACGATGTTGTAGAGATATCTGCGCACGGCTCGCCGGTGGTGCTGCGGCATGTTATTGAAATAGCGCTGGCCAAAGGTGCGCGCCTGGCCGAACCGGGCGAATTCACGATGCGGGCCTTCCTGAATGGCCGTCTGGATTTGACACAAGCGGAGGCGGTGCGCGACCTGATTGAATCACAGACGCTGTTCCAGGCCAAAGTGGCGGCACAGCAGCTCGAGGGCGCGCTTTCCAGGCGGCTTCAGCCGATTAAAAAGAAGCTGGTTAACCTAATCGCGGTCATGGAGGCGGGCATTGATTTCGCTGAAGATGACGTGGCGGTGCTTCCGGCTGAGCAGATTCTGGAGCATATCAGTGAAGTCGAGCAGCCGTTGGAGAAGCTCCTGGCGTCGTTCGCTTACGGCAAAGTTGTGCATGAGGGCTTCACGCTGGCCATTGTGGGAAGGCCGAACGTAGGCAAATCCAGCCTGTTTAACTGCCTGGTGGAACGTGAACGCGCCATCGTAACCGCTACTCCCGGAACGACCCGCGATCTGGTCACGGAGACGGTGGCCTTGAACGGCATTCCCGTGAAGCTGATCGATACCGCCGGCATTCGCCATTCTACCGACGAAGCGGAGAGCATCGGCATTCGCAAGTCCTACGAGGCGCTAAGCGAGGCGGACATGGTGCTGGTGGTGCTCGACAGCTCGCAAGGCATTTCAGAGGAAGATCGGGAGTTATTCGAGGCAGCGCATCACCGCCGCGCACTGGTGGCCGCCAACAAAACTGACCTGGCGAAGGCTCCATTGTCTCCGCCGAATGAGTTGAAAATGCTGCGCACGTCCGCGGTGACTGGTGAGGGAATCGATCAATTAAGGACGGAGATTTTGAGCGCCGTCTCGGGAGCATCGGCAGGCGAGCAAGAAACCGGATTTCTTACGAACATCCGGCATCAGCGGCTGGTGCAGGAATCATTGATGAGCCTGGCGGCGGCCCGTGAAGCTGTAACAGGCAGGATTCCTCACGAGATGATCATGATCGACCTCTACAGCGCGTTGCGTCCGCTGGATGCGATTACCGGCGAGACTACGGCTGATGACATATTGAATCTAATTTTCAGCAGCTTCTGTATAGGGAAATGAAGATCAAAAGCCTTTACCACTGATTCACACAGATAAACACAGATATTATTGCGATGCGGCTGCCACGTTGACGCTGATTATGCCTTGAATGTCTTCCACATTGTCCTTCCCATTCTCAAAAGTGATTGCGGGCTGTTTAGCATAGGTGTTGGCCAGCCGCAGTTCCCTGATGATGAACATGCGGGAGCCGTCGCGTCCGATCTGCTCGTCAAAAGTTGCGCCGGTGAGGTAATAGGGGTGTCCGCGCAGTAAAACGAGTGAAAGCTGCTGTTGTTTCAAGCCGTAAATCAGGGCATCAGTATTGGTGGGAGCGCCTGAGCTGAAGCGCAGCTCCAGGCGGACGTGCCGGCGATCGTCGAGAACAAACTCATTGTTCATGATTTTGGCGAAGGCTTCTATCGCGGGTGGTGAATCCGGCACACAAAGCTCGCCGCCAAAGACCCGGATCACCCAGTAGCTCTGATCAAGAGAAACGTCTTGTCGCTTCAACAAGGTTTCCAATCCGGCAGCCAGAGCCCAGTTCTCGCATTCCTGCTTTGCCGTACTGAGGTTAGCGGCATCCAAGTCGACGCTCTGGTTAGGCTTGGTGTAAAGGATCTGCTTCTTCTTATTGGTTTGCGTCCAAACCGAGATCGCAACAAAGACGAGAATAAGAGCTGCTGATTGTGCAGTTTTACCCATCTACGGCATCCTAACTCTGTTATGGTTATGAGTTTATGCAAAATCACGCTAACCAAAGATGTCGTCTGGAGGCTCAATAAATATCACTGCATTCTCCTCCTCTACCCACCAATCTCCCGTCTTGCCGTTGTATACAAACAGCCATTGAGAGAGTATATCTCTCCCTATTAAACATTGAACTGGTTGAGTGGGTAATTCGCAGCAAAAGACTTCAAGGACGTGTATTGGTGCAAGTTTTTGGTTTGTGAATTTTATTGAGGCTACATGCACAGCAACTTTGTCGTCCATGCCTCCAGCACGAGACATCCTTGCATACTGAATCAGCGGCAACTCTACTCGTTGTATGGCGTCAGGCGTCAATACCGTACGACTGGCACCGGTATCGATGAGTGCAGGCATTCGAGAGACTCTGTTGGAATCCGCAGCGAGTCCTTTTAAGTTTGGGAGGACTGGGGGCCCAACCTCTATTTCAAGGCGAGGCCCAAACTTGGCAAGGTCTTTAGCATTACGGAACGGAGGGGTATACCTACCCACGATCAGAACACCACAAACACTGGTTCTTGTTCGACAACCCGTTTGACTAAGAAATCAGTGTTCATACCGTATTTCTCTACTCCAGCATAATAGGCATCGCGAAAGTTAGTAAAAAACCCAAGTAACTCAGTTCCTTTCGCTACTACGAATTCGTTGCGATGGATTCGCAACCATTCGGCCTTGTGCGAATCGTAGAATTCTGTTTCAGCAAGCAGCCGAGTTGGCACCGTTGAACTCACAGTATCCTCGTCAACGCCGATTAGCACTAGAGTATCTATTCCAGCGGAAGTTGACGCTAATCAGCCAATCAAATATATTGTACAGCTTATAACAAATATATTTTACGAGTCAAATAAATTTGCATGCCTCGACACGCATCTGACCCCGAACTGAAAGCAGAATTCGCGACCCGGATCAAGGAACTCTTGGGACGATTTAGCGCAAAGGAAATCGCCCAAACGCTTAAAGTCAAACCCCAAATGGTTTACAACTACAGAGATGGAAAGAATGCGCCCTCACCAGAAGTTATTCGACGCGCGATGGAATCTTGGCCAAATTTTATTCTGAACTACAGGGGTAAAGTGCTGACACTACAATATTTTGGGAGGAAGCCGATGCTTACTCAAAAGAGAGTTATTCAATACGAGCTGTGGGATACCATTAAAAAGCTTGATTCCCAATCAGTTGAGATTGAGATTCTGGACAGAGCGGCATCATCTGTCCAGTTTGGTATCAGAATACATTTTCCAGTGCAACCGAAAAAGTCTTCGCGGTAACTTATCTCTATTTTGCCAATGCCGCGAGCGACTTGCGGAAGAGACTATCAAACGATTCGTCAGCCGTGCGGGCCACACGGCTGAGAGCCTTCTCTACAACGGTCCTCTGATAGCCAAGGTTGACCAGCGCAGAAATCACATCTTCCTCCACCGGAGTAGCGGCAATAGCGGCTTCGGGGAGTACGCCAAACTTATCAAGCTTATCGCGCAATTCCAGCACCATGCGCTCGGCGGTTTTCTTGCCAATGCCAGGAATGCGGGTAAGCGCAGCCACGTTGTTGCCTTTGATGGAGGCGACCATGGTATCGGTTTCCATGCCGCTGAGGATGGTAATCGCCAGCTTGGGGCCAATCCCACTTACGCTGAGCAGCTTCTCGAAGAGCTGCTTGTCCTCAGGACGCAGGAACCCGAACAGGGCCAGGGCATCTTCGCGAACATGGGTGTGAATGAATAGCGAGACCTCAGCCCCAACGGCAGGCAAGCCGGAAAAGGTGGGCACGCTGATATTGACCTCATAACCCACACCGGCCGCCTCAACCACGGCCTGATTGGGATGCTTGGAAAGCAGTTTTCCGCGAAGATGCGCAATCATTCCCTTGATTGTAGCGAAAGCCGAGGGCTTTACTCCGGCGGCCGCTGCTGGTTGGGCCTCTGCTGCTGTTCCGGCGGAGTCTGCGGCCGCTGCGGCCGGTCAGCGACTGCCGGGTTGGTCACCGGAGAGCCTTCGTCTGCATCTTCGTCTTCTCCACGGCGTGGCGGAGGCAGTTCTTTCTCAATGGGCTTACGCGGGAACATCTTCTCGCGCATGGCTGCGTTGTAGACAAACGAAGCCACGATCACCGCCATCTGCTTCAGGTCTTCGGGCTGCAGGCGATCATAGACATCCATATTGGAGTGATGGGTGCGGGTGTCGTACTCCACGGGATCTTGAATGAACTGGAAGCCGGGAATGCCCACCGCATCAAACGACAGGTGGTCGGTGCCGCCGGTATTGCGCATGGTCATGGTATTCATGCCCAGATCTTCGAAGGGCTTCATCCATGACTCGAAGATGGGAGCGGCCATGGCGTTTTCCTGAAGATAAATGCCGCGAATCTTGCCGGTGCCGTTATCCACGTTGAAATAAACCGAGACCTTCTGCTGCTC
Source organism: Candidatus Angelobacter sp. Gp1-AA117 (assembly GCA_003223515.1). Classification (GTDB taxonomy): domain Bacteria; phylum Acidobacteriota; class Terriglobia; order Terriglobales; family Acidobacteriaceae; genus Angelobacter. The sequence continues at coordinate 8,468 of QHVI01000045.1, read as the reverse complement.
GGGCTTGGTGGTCATCTGGCCATTTTCGCGGCGGTTGACTGAGGGATCACCTTTGCGCTCAGGATCAGTAGAGGGTGGCCGCGAGCCGAAGTGTTGCGAGACATACCATTGTGATCCCAGCAGTCCCTGCTCTTCACCGCTCCACAAGCCAATGCGGATGGTGCGGCGAGGCTTGACGCCAATGGCTTTCAGAATGCGGACGGCTTCCATCATCACGATGGAGCCGGCGCCGTTGTCGGTCGCGCCTGTGCCGGTGTGCCAGGAATCGAGATGCGCGCCCAGCATGACTACTTCATCTTTCTTGTCGGTGCCGGGAATTTCGGCGATGGTGTTGTACTGGCTCGCGGCATCATCGTAGAAATTGCTTTTTACGTTGAGTTCCAGTTCAACATTCTGTTTTGCGCGCAGCAGGCGGGCAATCCTGTTCCAATGCTCGGTAGCCATGGTCAACTGCGAAACATTGGTTCCTTCGCCGGCTTTGTAAGAGCCGCCCGACTGCACAAACACGGTGCCGCCGCCAATCTCGCCACCGCTGTGGTCAATCACAGCCAGCACTTTTTCATCTTCAAAGAATTTATTGAGCTGCCTCTGCTGGCGGGCGCGGCGCTGAAATTCGCGGATGCGCTGATCGTTGCGCTCGCTGGGAATCTGGTACTGATTGATTTCAGCCAGAGATTTGTCGGTGTAGCGTGTAGTCAACGGCTCGACGGAGGGCTTTACCTCAGGATCGTCACCGAACAGCACAATCTTTCCTGCGAGCTTGCCTTTATAACGAGCTATGTCCTGGGGTGTGCGGATGTTCACGCGAACGACCTGGCCACGCACAACGCCGTCGGTGCCCGGTGTCCAGGCTTTAGCGTAGGCGATGAGGGCGGCCGTATCCGGGGCGACCATGCGGACATTTACGTATTCGTTGGCCCAGCCGCGTCCGAAGGGACTCCATGGCTCCAGGTGGGAGTTCTCAAGGCCGAATTCTTTGAGCTTGTCACGGGTCCAGTCGTTAGCGCGCTTCATATTGGGAGAGCCGGTGAGCCGGCCGCCAACGCCATCGATCAGGCCGCTGGCGATCTCCATAATTTTGGAATTGCGGAAACCTTCATACCGGATTTTTGAAATGGTATCCAGATCAACCGATTCCTGGGCGGCAGCGCTAAGCGTAAACAAGAATAAGAAAAGTACAAGGCAGGCAGTACACCGCTTCAACATTCAGAGGCTCTCCTTTTGTGCGTCGCTACGGGCAGAAAAGTGTAACGGCTGCACAGAAAGGGGTCAAACCGAGGCTTTGTCAAGAATTGTTTAGAGAAATGGGTAAATGAATAAGTTGGTAAATGAGTAAATGAACTTCCCACTGTTCAACACCACAAGCAACAATATCCACTATGCCTGCAAGTTGGCATTTTGTTTTGCCAGCAAGGCATCGGCTTCGGCGGCGATCTCGCGGACGATCTCGCCTGCGGGTTGGATGGAGCGGATCAGGCCTGCGCTCTGGCCCATGTAGAGGGCCATGGATTCTATATCGCCGTCGGCATCCCTGCTGGGAGGAACGCCTCCGAACTAAGGTATGGGCACGGGCTGGCCGACAATGCGTGTGTGTCCTATGATCGGTTCATCTTTGCGTCCCTGCTGCCCGCGCTCCTCCTTCCCTACCCAATTGGTTACAAAGGCGGTGCGCAGGACACGATGGGGAGCATTCGGCCATCCGTGACCGAACAGGATGGTGCGCAGCGTGTCATTTTCAGAGGCTTCAACGATTTTGTATTTGTACAGGTCGTGAGCGTTAGCCTCGGGAGTGGCCAGAAAGCGCGTACCCATGCAGACGCCATCTGCGCCAAGGGCCAGCGCCGCCACCAGTCCGCGCGCATCAGCGATGCCGCCGGCGGCAACCACAGGCGTGTTGGGAATGGCATCCGCTACCAGCGGGACCAAGGTCATGGTCGAGATTCTTCCCGCACTATGACCGCCAGCCTCAAACCCCTGGGCAATGATTACATCTACACCGGCACGGGCTGCGGCGTCTGCATCGGCCACAGAGCCCACCTGGAGCATGGTCTTGCAACCGGCTTCGCGGGCGCGCCAGACGTATCCATCGGCAATGCCCCAGAAGAAGGAAAGCACCGGGACTTTCTCTTCCAGGCTGATGTCAATGAGGTGCTCGCAGGGAAACTGGAGGATGAAGTTTACGCCAAAGGGCTTGCTGGTGAGCTGCCGGACGGCAGCCAGCTCTTCGCGGAATTTCTCTGGAGGATGCATCTGCGCCTGCAGGACGCCCAACCCACCGGCATTGCTCACAGCCGCCACCAGTTCAGGGCCGGAGATATTCGGGCCCATGGGGGCGGAGATGATGGGAACTTCGATTTGCAAGAGGCTGGTGAGTCGTGTCTTCATCACTTGGTGAGGATTTGCCCACGCACCGCGCGCACCAGGGTTATGGTGAAGCCGGCAAAAGCAGCGAAGAGGGCTACCGGCGCTGCCGCCTTGTAGGTGAGGGTCATGTCGGGATGGAGATGGCTGACGCCACGGATCAGCAGCAGGAGCAGGCTTAAGAAGGCTACCGAGAGAAAGAAGCAGATGAATCCGCTCGCCAGGCCAATACCGATGCTCAAAAAAAGTTTACTCATAAACACCTGTTCGGCGGGCGATTCCGCCTAAGTTAGAATAATACCGTGAGTCAGGCCGCCAATGCAGAATTGCGCACCGCGCAGGAGATCATCCGCGCCACCAGTGTGAACCAGTCTCCCAACGGCATCTGTTATGCCACTGCCGGCGAGCTTACCCTGCCTGCCGGTGAACTGGAAAAAATGATCGCCGCCGTGCCCCGCAGCATCGCCGCTGCACTGGACCGCAAAGCATATTATTTTGTTCCGCTCACGGTGAGCGACGGAGATAAAACGCTGATTGCCGAGCGCTATGACAGTGCCTTGAGCGACCAGGCGATTTGCCATCGTAATATTGATTCTGGCGATGCGCAATGCGTATTCATCTCCACTCGCATTCTCGATGACAAGTTTGCCGTAGCCTTTGAGTTCTACACCAACGTGGCGCATCCCTTCGTGGACAAGGCGGGCATCTCGCCGGAGTTTGCTGAACTGGTGTGGAAACAGGCTGCCGACCGGGTGCGCGGCGAGACCAGCCTGGATGCCTTTGAATTTCGCAAACAGGCCTTCGGCGAGCGTGGCCGGGTGGATGAAAAAGCCAAGACGGAATATGCTTCGGCGGCATTTTCCGATGCGATCGCCATCTACATTCTTTCTCTTTATGTGGACGTCGAATACATCGACCTGCGCGAGCCCGGGTATCCGCTGCTGGCACCCTCAGCCCTGGCAGAACGTCTGAAGAAAGTAGCGCAGATATTCCCGCCCAATCCGGGATCTGAGTTTCACGTTTATTACCGGCGCACGGTGTAGATGTACATCTTTCTACTGCGCCGTATACCCGCCATCAATCGGAAAAGCTGCGCCGGTGATCCATGATGATTCGTCGCCGGCGAGGAAGACTGCGGCCTGGGCGATGTCTTCCGGCTGACCAAATCTTCCGAGCGGATGCATGGCGATGCGCTGCCGGCGGGCATTCTCATCGAGACTGAAGCGGGCGACCATCTCAGTATCGACAATTCCCGGACAGATGCAGTTCACGCGAATCTTCTCGGCAGCATGATCCAGAGCTATGGCGCGAGTCATGGCCAGCACCGCACCTTTGGTTGCGGTGTAACCAACGCGATTGCGCGCCGCAACCATGCTCAGCACTGAAGCAATGTTGATAATAGAGCCCCCGCCAGCCGCCCGGAGATGGGGCATAGCAGCACGGCAGAGCTGCCAGATACCACGCACGTTCACATTGAACATCTGCTCCCATTCATCTTCTGTATGGGACTCAGCGGTGCCAGGCAGCAGCAGAGCGGCATTGTTGACCAGTACATTCAAGCAACCAAAGTGTGCAACGGTCTTTTCCACCAACTTATTTATATCTTGAGGATTTCCGGTATCGGTCTGTACAGGCAGACAATTGGAACCGATCTCCTGAGCCACGTGATCGAGCTTTTCCTGGGTGCGTCCGGCGATAACGACCTTGGCGCCTTCATGGGCAAAGGCCAGGGCAATGCCGCGTCCGATACCGCTGCCACCGCCGGTGACAATTGCGATTTTGTTGGAGAGTCGCATAGATCGGGATACTCGTCGTTTTTTTACCGCAAAGCGCGCTAAGAACGCAATGGAAGAGAATTATTGTGCGGCGCCTAACGCGTCTAACTTCTGTTTTACGGCCGGTGCGGAGTGGGAAGCCGGAGCCAGTTGCAGGTATTGCTCATAGGCCTGCCGGGCTTCAGGTGTGCGCTGTAATTTCACATAGGCATCGCCGAGATTGAGATAGGCGACGGCGCGGACGGGATCGATGGCAATGGATTTCTTGAACCAGGCAATCGAGTCTTCATAGTGCTCCAGCTTATACAAGGCAAACCCGGCGTTATTGGCGATGAGGGCGCTGTTAGGATCGAGAGCTGCGGCGCGAGTGAAGGTATGGAACGCCTCTTCGTATTTCTTCTCTTTGTAGAGGCGCATACCTTCATCGTTGAGGCTGAGCGAGGTCTCCTCGCCCGGCGTTTTCTGCTGGAGCTTCTCCTGGGCAGCGGCCAGTTGTTCCTGAAGCTGCTTGTTTTTGGCCCGCAGTTCTTCCACTTCAGAATTCAGGCGAATGGCATCGTCACCAAGCTGAGGTGAGTCGGCACTGAGGAATTCTGATTCATGCTTGAGTTCAAAGATGAAATCTCCACCTTCACTGCCCACCAGGTTGCCGAACGCCGGCGTCTGATGAGAAAGAGCGGAAACCGCGGGGGCAACGTAAGTTGCCAATTCACTGGCGGTGATCACGCCGTCATTGTTCAGGTCAGCGCGACCGTCGAGACCCTGAAGCAAGGTCCAGGTGAAGACGGAATGTCCATTGGGACCATTATCGGCGACCTGCTCGTCAGCTCCTCCGGCAGTAAACATCTGGCGGGCGCCACGGCGGGCAATCTCCTGAAGATAGTTGGCGGAGCGACCGATGCCACCGCCGCGCGTGAGAGCCAGTCCGCTGTAGCAGGAATCCATGACGAAAAGGAGATGCTTTGCAGGAATGGCTTCCGCAATGTCCTGAAAATTGGTCATGGATATGGCTTGTCCCTGATAGCTGCTCAGGTCGGCATCCACCGGAATGATGTAACCAAGGTCACGGCCTGACGGCAGCTTGCGCGTGGCGCCGTGTCCGGCAAAGAAGACGAATACGCGGTCTTCTTTCTTCACCATGTCCGGATTGGCCAGCGTATCGCCGAGCAACGAGAGAATATTCTGGCGCGTGGCCTGCTCGTTCAGCAGCAGGAATACATGATCGGGCTTGAACTTATATTTCTGCACCAGCATGTCGCGCACTGCCTTAGCGTCATTGGCGGCATAGCGCAGCCTGGGCCACTTGTGGTAGCTGTCCACGCCGACGACCGCAGCCCAGCTTTCGCGATAAGGAGGCTCTGTAGCTTTTGGCAGGCTCACCTTCTGCACTCCACGGGTGTCCGGGACAGAAAATCCGGATCCGTTCCACGAAGCAAAGCGGTAACCATTTTTCTGCAGGGTCTCAATCAGCGAGGGCAGCACTTCGATGGCGCGGTTGTGAATATCATGAAAGAGGATGATGCCGCGTCCCTGCTGATCGATTTCCTTCAAGACGCGCTGAGCAACTGAATTGGGAATGGGGTCGGCCCAGTCCATGGAGTCGATGTTCCACTCCATGGATTGCAATTTGTCTGCGTGGACTACCTGAAGAATGCCGGCATTGCGGGCTCCGTAAGGAGGACGAAAGAGCACTGGATCGGTTTTCAGAATGAACTTGAGCAGCTTGTTGGTGGTATCGATCTCGCTGGAGTAGCCGCTTTCCGGGAGCTTGGGCAGCAGCGCATGGGTGTAACTGTGATTGCCCAGGGCAGAGCCGGATTCGAGAATGCGGTAGCTGGCTTGCGCGGTGGGAGTGAGCTTTACCGTGTCGCCGTTCACGGTGCCCAGGTTTTTGCCGACCTGAAAGAAAATGGCTTGAAGATCGTACTTCTTGAGGATGGCAAGGATGCGGTCGGTGTAGCGCGGATGCGGGCCATCGTCGAAGGTCAGCAGCAGGGTCTTGGGCGGCAGTTCGGTACCGTAAATTTCATCGTGGTCTTTTTTCTTTTTGCTTGCGAAGCCACGGCTTTCTTCCTCTGGAAGGCTGGATTCGTATTCCTTCAGCAGCTTGTCACGCTGGTATTTCTGCCGGATGAAAGCCAGGTATTTATCCCAGGCTTCCCGCTCCACGGGCATGCCGCGCGTGCGGATACGGTCAAACACCCGCGCCAGTTCTTTCTGATACAGCTCCTGAATCTGGTTGAGCGCGGCAAGGTCATCTGCAATTCGCTTTGCCAAAGGCGCGGCATCAGGCGTGGAGGGCAGGCCGACGGAGATGTCCTCCAGGAGGTCACGAAAAACCAGCTTGTCGGCATCGTGATAGTCAGAGTTCTTTTCCAGACGATCGAGAAATGTCTTCAGGCTGCCCTGGTCGGCAGAAAGGCTGGTTCGCAGGGCAGCAATGTGATCTTCATTCTGCTGAGACAACATGCGGCCCATGATGGAAGTCCGCTCACGAGTAGCTGAGTCCACGGGAGCATCGTCACTGGTCAGCACGATGATCTTGCGATAGGTGTTGACAATGTCATCGGCCTGCCGGGCTACCTCTGCGGGTGAAGAAGCAAGAGATTGTAGAAAAGAAACAGACAAAAGAAATGCGAGATAAAGAACGGATCTTTTAATGCGCATGGCCGCCCTGCTGAGCGAGTTGGGATCAATGATGATGAGAGCATAGCAGGAGAAAGACCTGAAACACCCTCTTATTCAAACCACGGTAACCGCTTCTGTGCCACCCTACGGGGCTTGTCTCTGTTCTTCTAGTACGTGGCTTGTTTATATACGACCCCGCCCTTCATAACGAACACCGGGTTCTGCAAAAGGGTGACATCTTTTGTGGGGTCGCCGTTGACGGCGATGATGTCGGCAAATTTTCCGGGCTCGAGGGAGCCAATGCGGTCCGTCCAGCCGAGAAGGTCGGCAGCATTTACCGTGGCCGTCTGGATCGCCTGGACGGGAGTCATGCCCAATTGCACATAGACCGCGAATTCGTGGGCATTCAGTCCGTGGGGATAGACGGCAGCGTCAGTGCCGAACGCGATCTTTACGCCTGAGTCAAAGGCCTTTTTTACGTTTCCGCGGGCGATCTGAATGATGGTACGCATCTTGGCCGCATACATTTCCGGCAAGCCGATTTTTGTGGCATTCTCGCGCATCCAGTCGCTCAGGTAAAGAGTGGGGACAAGGTATGTGCCTTTGGATTTCATCATGGCGATAGCAGCGTCATCGATATAGGAGCCATGCTCGATGGAATCCACGCCAGCCTCAGAGGCCCAGAGGATGCCCTGTGCGCCATGCGCATGAGCAGCCACTTTGCGGCCCAGACGGTGGGCGTCGGCAACGATGGCCTTCATTTCTTCCAGCGTGTATTGCGAGGCGCGCGGATCATCACCTTTGGAGAGCACGCCGCCCGTAGCGCAGATCTTGATCACGTCTGCGCCGTACTTGATGATCTCGCGAACTTTGTGCTGCACGCCTTCTACGCCGTCGGCAGCTCCGTCAGACCGGGCGTGATATTCGTAAGGGAGAAGATTGTTATCGCAGTGTCCGCCGGTAATGCTGAGCGCCGGGCCGCTGGCATCCATGCGCGGCCCAGGAATCATGCCTTCATTGATAGCGTCACGCAACGCAATATCTGTGTAACCGGCAGCCCCGACGTTACGTACTGTCGTGAAGCCGGCCTCCAGCGTGATACGCGCATTCTTGGCTCCGATGAGCGCCTCTTTGGGAATAGAGATGCCCAATTCCTGGTAGCCGAAATTCGGATCGCCAGTGAGGTGCGTGTGCGCATCAATCAATCCAGGCAAAAGAGTGGCATTGGGCAGATGAATTACGTTGGCAACTGGGGGAGGATTACCGGAGCCGATGTTGGTGATCCTGTCACCCTGGATAGTGATGAGGACGTTGTCCTGAATGTGGCCGGTCCTCACATCGAGCATGTGCCCGGCCTGAATCACGGTTACAGGCGGGGCGGAAAACTGTTGGGCAAAGCAAAAGGAGCAAGCCAGCAGAAACACAAGCAGAAAGATTGATTTGTTCATGGTAGAAGCGCGGATTATAGCAAAACAGCTCTTAGCTTTTAGCCTTTGGCTCTTAGCTTGGTGATCCGGTTACAGCAGAGTCGTTGGCATCCAGGCGTTGTTAGTCCACCAGCGTGGATTTCAATAGGTCTAGGAGTGTGTCGGGAATAGATCTTGGGGAATCTCATAAGACATGTGTTGAAGAGCAGAAGTGGGGTTAGGATGGGGCATGGGAAAGTGCTTCCGTCCAGACGATTTGGATCAAAATCTGCTGCTG
>QHVI01000134.1 GCA_003223515.1 Candidatus Angelobacter sp. Gp1-AA117 | reverse complement strand
CAGCTATTCGTTTTTGAGGGCAGCGAAATCGGAAAGTTAACCCGCCGTTGTCGGGGCGGTGGAAAAGTGGAAATCCCGCTGCTCTTGCGGTATTTCCAAGCGTAGTGGGAAAGTCCCGCCTTTAGACTTTTCCACTACGCGTCTTTTCCACGGCCCTTTTGCCCACAGATTCTGCTACAGAGCCGTAAAGACATAGCGAGAGCTCTGAATAAGACAGCACAGGCAATGCAGTTGCCTGAATATGCTTTTGTGACAACCGATCAAGTGTCGAAAGTTCGAGGCTTTCTTATAAAAAAGTCGCCTCACATGATGACCGTCAAGGATCAAACGGTAGTGCAAAGTCTTTCCGCCCGAGGTGCGCAACACTCAACCGTGGAGCCTTCACTGTCACCCATTCAAGCAGCATATGTAGTCCATCATGTCATTCAGCAAAAGCTGTTGAATCCTGCCTTCCAAGTTTCCCCATCTGAATGGAAACAACAGGACAATCAACGGCAGCAAGCTGGGCCTACAAAGCGGTCTGATATGGCATCCAAGTTGACCATTGCAGATGCACCGCAACGACAGCAAGAACTTACTACCAAAGTTGCACTCAGTTTTTCGGGCAATTCTGATGTTAGCGGCCGCTTACATCAAATGCTTGATGATCTCGGTGTAGAACGATAGGAGGGCGAGCGATGAAAATGAGATATCGTCACAAGCTACTAGTCGCGGTCGTCATTCTGGCATCCATTCTTGTATTTGGTCCAATCAGTTGCGGACCGGGTCCGAGTGGCAACGGTTATACCGTACAGACGGTTACAGTTGAATTTGACGACTTCGGTGTACCATTCATTACAGGATATAGTACACCTTTGAATGCAGAGTTGATTTTGGCATACAGCGGCGCGACCGGCACAACTGCTGCGTGGTCAGGAAGTACGGGTGGCTTCTTCAGTAACTATACGGCAGCAAGCCCTTCGACGGTGATAGTTCCTGGGGAGTGGGCACATACGGTTGATTCGGGACCGTGTGCGGGTGGGACTTTTATAGGGAACTATGAAGCGGGAGTACGAAAACAACTCCAATGCGTACTCGTGCCTAGCTTCTTTTCAGCCGACCCTAGCAGTATTGATGCGAGTGCGGTGCCAAATGTTATTAATGTTTACGGCAACAGTATGACCTACGTCTACGGGAATCCTGTCGTGCTGCTGTTCGATAGTGCGGGCAATGCATTGGCACAGTCAAATGCTTCCTTCGTTTCAGGAGACGGCACATGGCTCCAGGTACCAACAAGTCTCGTTAGTGGCATCTATTCTGGAACTTATGTGATCAGCATCAATAATGTGTTATCCGATGGAACATTAGACCAAATCGGTGTGGCAAGTATGACATTAACTGGATTCGATCCGCCTCCACCACCTCCACCACCTGATCCTGGGAGTGGTTGCGGCGGCAGAGATTCTGGAGTGCCGCAACTTGATTGTTTATAAACGTCCTAGAGGGGAACGCCTGTCAGAAGCAGGCACTCCCCTCTCACTAAATCATTCGCACTTTGTTGAATTTCATTCAACTTTTCACGCCTTGCTCGCGAATTGCTTTTCTGGCAAAGTTGAAGATGAACTCGGCGAGTTTGTCCCAAGTTCGAGTGTTAGCACGAGATGCTCCACCAGAGGTACTTTTTTGACAGATTGCGACCTGATCGAATGGCACTGCTAGCGTAATTTCAAGGGTTTTCTCACGCAGAGTCCGGTTCGAGCAGACATCCAAAATTGCTTCTCGTCTTTCTTCAAGCGAACCGTGAAAATACTGGAAATACGCGCTTTTTGTGAATTCGAGCAGCCTATCAAGTTTTCTTGTTAAAATGGGTGATCCGTCCTTCAAATCCTGAATCCTATCTTCAATATCGCGGCGCTCCATCAGGAGCGCTGTTTTGCGGTGCTCAAACATTTCCTTGTCAATGGTGCTGTCCAGATAGGCGTCGGTGAGTAGGTTCAGCCGATCTTTGATTTGGGCAACCCGGATTTCCAGCAGGTCAACCTCTTTGCTGCGGTTGGCATCATAGCTTTTCCTGAATTCCTCAATTTTTTTCGCAAGATACTCATGCTGCTCAGGATCAAGCTGAACTTCAATGAGTTTCGCAAGCACACCTGATTCGACAGGCTCCTGGCGAATGCATTTGGTGGGACAAGATTTTGTCTGGCAGCGGTAATAGACATGGCCTTTCTGCTTTTCAGGAATCAGAGATTTGCCGCAGAGTTTGCAGGAAAATAGTTGCCGGAAAGGAAAATCATGCTTTGCCCGTTCAACTGTAAAGTTTCCATCAATGACAGCCTGCACCCGGTCAAACAATTGCTTTGAGATAAGCGGCTTGTGCGCTCCTAAATAACTCTGGTCTGTCTTCTCGATGTGGATTAAGCCCATGTAAAAGGAATTTCTGAGCATCCGGCCTAGGAAGTTCTTTTGAATTGCCTTGCCGTTCTTGGCCCGAAGGCCCATGTGGTAAAGCTTGGCTGCAAGTTCAACCTGGCTGTATTTGCCAGTTGCGTAGAGTTCAAAAGCAGCGCGGATCAGCGGGGGCGCGTTCAGGATCAGGAACCTTGGCCTTTCCAGCACCAGAGTCCAGATAGCCCAAGGGCGCAGGCATTGGGTAAAAACCCTGCTTCATCAAGGTTGGCCGTCTTCTCACTTTAAAAGGTTACATGTCCAGGGACTTCGGTCCCCTGTGGGAGCATCACCGGAAGACGTGCAATCCTGTCGCTGAATTGAGTGCCACTGCCGCCACCCCCGTCACCAGCCGTCAGCTATACCGGTTTAGCAAATAGTGTGCCGACGCAATCCTCTTTAGAATCAGATATTTAACAGCCAGATATGCGGTACACTATTTCACAAACCGGTATAAATTTTATGCGGGTGGTGATGGGGTTACGGCGGTTACCCCCTTTTTTTATTAACGAGGAAACGCACCAAACTGAATGGTCAGCCGACGAGTTCTTGTTTTTACGCCAGCCTCTGTCCCAACACAGTCATCTGCGCTGAGTGGCTTCCTCCTGCGAAGGTTGCGGTAATTTGCACGGCGACGGCGGCGTTGATTGCTTGCCCGGTCGTTGTGATAGCGAAGTTTGCGCTGGTCTGGTTGGCCGGCACGGTTACGGTTGGTGTTTGAGGCCGGGCGGCGTTGGGGTTGTTGCTGGCCAGGGCCACGATCGCACCGGCTGCAGGCGCGGGGCCGCTCAGGGTCACCGTTCCGGTAACTACGCTGGAGGGTCCTCCCAGGATGGTCACCGGGTTGAGAACGAGGTTTGTCAGGGTAATGGCGCGGCCTATGCTCAAGTTGGCCTGGGCGGTCTTTCCTGCAAAGCTGGCTGTTACCTGTAGCGTTAATGGGCCGCCTGCATTTGGAGGCAGGGTTGTGTTGGTGATGGGGAAGGTTGCGGAGTTTTGTCCGGCGGGCACGGTGACTGAGGCAGGTACGGTGGCAATAGTCGAGCCCGGAAGCTGGGCGCCAGCGGCATCCAGGACAATGCTGGTTAAATTGACCACGGCTCCACCGGCGGGCGCGGCACTGGTGAGCGTCACGGTGCCGGTGGCATTCTGACCAATATTCACGCTGGGCGGCGCGATCGCGAGGCCACTGAGCGTGACCGGCAGCGCCAGGAAGAACCACATCTCGAAATCACCGCCTCTTCTACCATCGCCACTCTGAGGCAGGCGTACTCCGATCGAGGGATTACTCCCGGATTTCTGTTCCACACCAAAGCCTTCACCATCCAGATAGACATTCGGGTCGGCCTGGCTCCAGATGTAATTGCCTTTGAGAGTGAATCGGGCGAGGATGCGGACTTTCTGCTGCGCATTCTGAAGCCTGCTCAGAAGATTCAAGACGAAGGCCAGCGTTGGCGATCCACCTACGGCTGTTATCGCGGAAGATCCTTTGAGTCTCCAGGTAATCTCGCCCCCGGCACTGCCCACGGCGGTCTGCACGTCTCCGGGCAGGACCAGATACTCGTATCCAATAATCGCGTTGGAATCCTGGCGCGGATCGAAGAACGGCCAAGGCAGTTCCAGAGTGAGGAAACAAGTTTCAGGCTGAACCGAGACAGCGTTCAGAGCGCCATCGCAGAGGACGCGGATGCCTGCTCCCAGAAGGTCAGTCACTAATACATCCGTGTCATTGAGGAGCGGGTTATCGGGCTTGATCAAGCGCACGTTGGTGATGTGCACACCTTTATCCTGGCCGGAGGTGATGCCAGTCAGCGGCGGAAATGTAGGCAGGCAGGTTCCCTGGACGGCCCAGTTCGTTCCATCAAACTGCACGATAGCCAGACGGCAGTAGTGGCGGCGAATGCCCAGGGGCGGCTGCGCTACGGGGCTGGAACCATCGAGCGGCCACTCCACATCGGCCTTTAGGGTGCGAGCGGGAACCATCCAGTAGTCACCGGTGGCGTAGGTCCCGGCGGCAAACTGGACCTGCACGCCATCTTCCAGGTCCTGAAACTTGCCGGGGGTCATGGAAATCACACCAATGGAGTCCCAGCGGCGAACCTTGCGGTTGATGGTGAAGTTGGCGATCTTGGCGCTGCCGGCGGGGATGGCCTGCGCGGGATCGATGACCAGCGTCTGATCCTGCACGTTGGTGAGCGGCACGAGCGTTCCGGATTTAAGGTTCAGGTCACTGGTGTCGTCGGACAGCTCAACCCATTGTCCGGGAGCGAAGCCAAGCACACTATCGCGGCCAGTGTTGCTTACGGTCAGATTGGGATCGGTCTTCTGATCCATCCATGATGTGACTACCGAACCATTGTCACGCGACCACTTGAAGGTGGCTTTGGCAGCGTCACCGGCATCATGAACCTCGACACGATAGAGCTGATTTTCCAGGCGGCGGAACCCGGCTTTGGCGGGGATGGTGCATGGAGTCTGGGCGGTGTCGAATGGCGCAGCCTGGGCCATCATCTTTCCGGTGCTGGCGCCGATCAATGAGTCCCAAGCGGGCAGCGATGTCGCGCAATTCACGCTGGCACCTACGGCACCGGCGGGAAGAAAGTCCACCTGCCAGACGGTTCTGGCACGGGTGCAGGTATCGGGACCACTCAGGGCAGACTCGCGGATGAGATCATCTTCAACGGTAGTGATGTGCCGCAGCCAGACGCGGAGATAGGCGATGTAGACGCCGGGGACGGTGGGCAGCTTGAAACCGGGCAGGTCAGGCTGGCTGGTGACCGGCAGGTCGGCCTCGTTTTCACAAAGGATGCCATCGACGTAGGCGCGGCCTTTGCTGACCTGGAGGCCCTTGCCACCAGCGGCCGTGGTGAGCATGAAACCGGCATTGTCGGCGGGAGCGCCGCACTGGCCGATCACGTCGAGCGCTTCAGTCTCAGTGCGATGATGGTCAATCGCGCCCTGCTCGTTCCAGTCTGCGTCGAGATCGACGCGGCCCTGCTGTTTGAGCACCGAGTGATAATGGTTCTGCGGTTTGAAGCTCCAGCGTGTAAAGTCGCCTTTCATGATTTCTCCTTATGTCTCCTCGGTGATACCGGCTTCCAGGCCGAATCGAAGATATTCGTCGAGTGCGGTGAGCAGGTTGGCCATGCGCTGCGGCTGCTGCAGGAAGCTGAAGGCCCCCATCTCCGCGCCGTTTTCAGCGCCGGTGGTTATTTCAGTGGCACACCTCTGGCTGAGCTGCGCGTAAGAAGGCTGTGAAAAATCCAGCGATGTAAACTGCGGCGTAAGGCGCGCACGCACGGCATTCTGGGCCGAAGCACCGGTCACGCCGGTGAGCGCCAAGTCAGGCTGGCAATGGTAGCGGCGCGCGGTTTGCGATGCGTCCGGAATATACGAGAAGCGGACGCACCCGGCCTGCCGGCGGTCTGCCGTAACCAGGCCGGTGCAGATGCTGTTGCCAACATCCACGATGCGGGCGGCAGTAGTGCCTAAAACCGTAGTGGTCTGAATGTTGACATTGGCGCCGGGAGCGGTGATGGCCGCATCTTTGTCAGAGCTGGTTGGTCCGCTGCTGATGATGCTGTCTGTGGCATTCAGCGTGGGGATGCTCTTGCTCAACGTGATGGGTCCGCAGATGCTGCGATAGAGCGTGACCACCAGGTCGCTATTGTCAGAGTTTCCTGAAGAATTCACCTTCAGCCCTGCCGCAGGAGTGACTGTGCTGTGAGCAAGGGTGAGCGCGCCAAGGTTTCCGGCCACCACGGTCAACGGGCCTTCCACCAGAAGATCGTCGATAAACAGTTGCCCGGGATTCTGGCTGCTGTTGGAGGCGGTGCCGTCTACATCAATTTTGCCGAGCACATGAGGACGCAAGCCGTTGGGATCAAGACTGAGATTTTTTCCAGCGCCGGTTTCACGCAGCGATGGCCAGTTAGCGGCCACCATGAGCAGGCGGCTGCCTTCAGGAACGTTGATGCTGAGGTCTTCGGCATAGGTAGCGCTGTCGAGCACAGCGATTACGCCATCGGTGTTTGCCGGTTGCTTATTCCATTCCTTCAAGGCATCAGAAATCGTGTTGAACAAAAGTTTGGGAACAGCCGTGAGCCTGCGACTCACGCCCACCTGCCAGCGTTTGGCATTGTTGAAGGGCGCAGGGCCAGTGGCAGGAGCGTTGAGCCAGTTGGTGCGGTCATAAGGGCCAGCACCCAGGTCGCCGCTGAAGCCATAGGTATACGAAACCTGCACGGAAGTGGGCTTCACCCCTGTGGGGAAGGCGATGCGTCCACGAAGGGGGTCAACCGACAACGCGATATTTTTCTTGACCGCGGGGCCTCCGGCTGAGGGCGTGTACGACTGCGTCTTACTCGGCCGCCGCCAGTCGGTGGCGGAGATATCGCTAACATCACACACCATGATCTGGTCAAAGGGAACCAGCGTGCCATCCACCATGATCTGAAAGACCGGATTCTGGCCAAAGTAGACCGGGGGCGGCGCGGGCTGCTTATCGACCTCTGATTGCCGCAGCGCCTCCAACTCGTCATAAAGAGGACGGCGGCGCAATAGGCCGGGAAGATTGGTTTCGGCGCTCAACACGGTGGTGTCGGTTTTCGTCTGCTGCCGGTTCAATAAAGGAGCATTGAACCCTAGCGGGTGGAAGGTGAAGCGTCCATCGGCGGGGGTCGCAACGGCGCGGGCTTCGCTTTGCCGTTGCGGGCCTTTGGCAGTGGCAGGAATAGGGCCGATCAGGTAGTCCTGCAAGCGCCAGACAAAGATGCCTATGTTGGGAATGTTATAACGGCTGCCGCCAGCGGAGATGCGGCGAACATCCGCAGTATGTGTGAACGGTTCAAACGGCCCGCCCAGCAGTTCAAGGCGGCTGCTATCGCGTATGTCAGCCGTGGCCGCGCTTTCAGGACGCAGGTGATTCAGATACTGCGTGGTCGAAAGCAACTGGAAGAACTCGACCACGCGCGCGGGCCATCCGGTCACATCACGCGCAAGCTGCTCCAGCATGGCCGCTGTGCCTTTGCGGCGGCGGTAATCGAGCGCGTGCGCGACATAAGCACGGGCGCTCAGCGTGCCCGCGCTGGCCGGGTACAGAGAACGCACTCCGAGGAGATCGCCGATGTAGGGCACCACCCACTCATCACAGGTCTCGATGAACCAGTTTTCGTACAGCCCCTGAATGTTCTGCTCAAGATCGCTGTATTCCTGTTCAATCAACGAGAGCAGGGCGCGGAGAGGCTCTCCCTGGTCGAAATCACGTACCCGGTAAACGGTGGGCAGCAGGTTATAGAGACGGTCAGTAGTGGTACTCATGCAGTGATCTCCGTTACTTTTGCGCCCAGTTCATTCAGCAGGAGCAGTTGAGCCGGCAGAATGGCACCGCCTTGCAGACGCGCCGGGGCAGCCAGCAGATAGGGAGGCGGTTCAGTCTGGCTGGGGCCGGTTGTGTCGGTGGTGAAATAAAGCTGCTTGAGCGTGCTGGCCACCACACCGGGCACGGCCTGGATGAGTGAGGCAATCTCCGCCGCGGTTACCGGTTGCGCGAAGGCGCGGTTCTCAAAGGCGAATGCATCGGCCAGCGCATCGCTTACGTCGCTGAGCACCACGTCGCGCAGGTACCGGGGATCAATCAGAACGCCGACAGTCAGATCAAAGGTCAATGGCTGATATGAGGTGACGACAAGCTGCTGGACCGGATCGTGGGCGGCGCGAATGCCCTGAACCAGGGTACGGAAGAGCGGCGAGGTGGGATCGATAATGCCGCCGGATGCGTTGGCTACAGTGATATGTACCAGCCGGTTTTCGCCGCTCCAGACCGCCGTGGCCTGGGCTTTGCCCACACCCGCAAATGACTGGACAAAGTTTTCATAATCGTCGAGCGAGACGATGCGGTCGAGTGTGAGCACGGTCAGCGGAGCATTGGCGCGGGCATGGGACAGGTCCTGCGGATCTGCGCCGCCACTGGCAGGCAGCGGATTAGTCACGCCACGCAGCCCCGGCGGCCGCGACTGCAACATGGAGAGCGTTCCCGCATCCACATTGCCTGCCTCACCGATGCCGGTGCGATAGGTGGCCCTTACATTCTGCTGGCCGGTCTTGAGCCGCGCTGCCGGATCACCAAAGCTGATGACCGGCGTGCCATCATCCTGAATTCGCACTACATAGTTTTGATCGTTCTCGGTGAGTCCGTAGAAAGCGGGCGCTTCTTCCCATTTGAGATCATTCAAGCGCACCTCCAGCGTGCCGGCCATGCCACGCGGCGTGGAGGCAGGAACGTAGGTGAGCGGTGGCCGTTTCAGCGCAAAACTCTGGTTGGGTTGCGATCCGTCTCCATCTCCCAGAACTTCCTGCACAGTAGCTCCATGAGTTGCGAGCGCGATATTGGCATTCATCACCACGGTGGAGCGCAGGTAATTGTGTTGCAGCCCGGTGGTGAAGGTGAGAACGGTGAAGCCGCCAACGTGCACGATGTCCTTGATAATCAGGACTTCATTGGCTGGAACTCCGGAGGCATCGGATTGCATTCCGGTGAGCGACACCGGCTGGCCGGGAGTCAGCCCAACCAGCAACTCATCGAGCATCAACTCGGAGGCGCCTGCCGGAATATCATCGACCACCGGGAAGTCAGCCAGAGCAAGCTGCTCGCTCTGAACATAGGCAGTGGTCTTGCGGACCAGGAAGCCCAGCTTGCCCCACGAGGTGCCGTCCCAGGCCTTGTGGTAGAGTCCGGTATCTCCGCCGATCACGAAGACATCCAGGCGGTCGTGCGCCCAAGAAGCTACAGCCGGGCTGCTGATTACAAAGCCGCCAAGGCTCTCATAGCCGGTAACTGCGGGCAGCCATTCATGGCCATTCCAGGCTTTGTGATAGAGGGCGCGGTCAGCTCCAATCACCAGGACATCGAGGCGATCATGATCCCAGGAGACCACCGCAGGCTCGTCGATGATGAAGCCGCCCATATATTCAAACGGGCCGGTGTGCGAGGGGCCCCAGGTAAAACCATTCCACCATTTGTGATAGAGCGCGCCGTCCGTGCCCACCACAAAGATATCGAGACGGTCATGCTGCCATGAACTTACGGTGGGGCTGCTGCGGATTTTTGCGACATCACTCGGAACGCCCAGGCCGTCATAGCCAGTGATCGAAGGCAGCCACTGGAAACCATCCCAGGCCTTGTGATACAGGCCGCCATCGGTGCCGACCACAAAGACATCAAGACGGTCATGGTCCCACGAGGCAACAGCCGGATCACCGACCACGATGCCACCCATGAACTCAAATTCGGAAACTGATGGTCCCCAGGAATCGCCATTCCACCATTTGTGGTAGAGCGCACCATCACTGCCCACCACGAAGACATCAAGACGGTCGTGGTCCCAGGAAACTACTTGGGGATTGCCGCGGATGGTGACGCCAGCTTTGGGCAATCCGAGAAAGTCATAGCCGGTAATTGAGGGCAGCCACTCGAAGCCGTTCCAGGCCTTATGGAAGAGGCCGCCATTGGTGCCGATGACGAACACATCGAGACGATCGTGGTCCCAGGAAGCAACTGCGGGATCACCCACGATGATGCCGCCCATATATTCGAAGTCGCTGGCTGAAGGACCCCATTGGGAGCCGTTCCACCACTTGTGATAGAGAGCGTTGTCAGCCGCACCCACCACAAAAGCATCGAGCCGGTCGTGCCCCCACGAAACCACCGCAGGAGTATTTGTGCACGAGCCACCCAGCGCATCGTAAGCGGTATCGTCAGGAATGAATTGCAGCTTCAATCCAGTGGATTTACCGCTCAAGCCGTAATCGGAGAGTGATTTTTCAACTACACCGCTGATCTGGTAGGCAGCAGAGGCGCGCGTGGGACTTTCAAACAATGTCCAGCCGGAGGCGACAATCTGCGAGAAGCTGCGCTCCAGAAAGACATGCGCATCAGTATAGAGTCGCTGCTGCGAATCGGTCCAGATAGTGCTGCCGGTTCCATTGTCAGCGGCATCCCAGTTGAAAGGATACGGATCTTCACGCTGGTTTTTAGGATCAGGCAGGCTCTTCCATAGGGGAGCGTTGTGCCCAAAGAAGCCTCCACTGGCGCGAAAGGCAAAGGCCCCGTTGCTTCCTGCAGGCGCGGGTACCGCGCCATTGACCAGCGTCATCAATTCAGCCGCGTCCCAGCCATTCATCTTGAGGAAAGCCTGCAGGACACTCTCGCTGACGCTCTTCTCAAGAATGTGAGTTGTTACATTGTCCTGAGTGAAAGGAATGTGCTGGAGCGTCAGCACCTCTGAAGGCAATGTGGGCGGCGCAAACGCGGGAATGGAATGTCCAAAAGGATTATCGGCAAAGGCGACACGTGTGCGATTGGCAGCCGAATCAACCTCTACTTCCTGAACAATGAAAGGCTCGGCCTGGATCACATTGTCATTGTTCGTGCCTACCAGCAGCAGCCGGTCTCCGCTCTTTAAATTGGCATTTGTGCCCTGCAGGAACAGCTCTTTCACTTCTACTGCATGCACCCGCCGGCTTGGCGGAGGGGGCGGCGGTAATGGCCGGGGCGGAATCCTTATGCCGGGAAATTTGGTGATGATCACTCCCGGCAGCAATCCCGTTATCAAGCCGGTTTTTGTAATGGCTGATACGGGCTGAACGAATGAAGCACTGGGTTTGGCAAGTAATGAAGATGAAGCCAGCAGCGCCTGAGGATGAACTGCAGCGGCGGCATGCGGCGCGGGCACAGCAGTGGCTTTCGCCAAAGTAATTTGCGGATGAAGGGCAGTTACCGGGGCGGCCATAGAACGGCTCGCACTGGCAGCGGTGGCCAGCATGGGGGCCACACCAGCTTCCAAAGTGGGCGCATTCAGCAGGAAAAGATCCGATAAAGGCAGTGATACGACACTGCCGGAACCGAATCCGCTATGCGTGTCCAGCAGGTAGAGCTTGCCATTGCTCACAGCAAGATCCGGCGGACGGCTGAGGCGTGGAGTGATGCGGTTCCACTCCACACGCGCATCAAAGTCGTCGGAAGTTTCAAACGTCTGCGGAAGCGCGCCCGGCGCCGGAACACTCTGCACCTGAGTGCCTTTGGGAATCGTGACCAGCCCTGAATTAAACGGAGAACTCCCCGGCCCGGCGGCGACCTGCACACGAGCTCCGGGAGTAGCTGCGGCAATGATCTCTTCCACGCCGAATTGCAGGTAGGCGCTGGCGGCTACACCGGGGCTGAGTTCATATCCTATGGCGCGCGCCAACTCCAGAATCGAACGGCGCTCGGTGGCGGTGCGCAGATAACCTTCATTAGCAATGCGTTCTTGGTAGAAGGTGAGCACGTCTGCCACAATGGCCCAGGCATCGAGCAGCGCGATGGCAGGATCATCCAGAGAACGGGTGGTCAGCGCTGCCAGCGGGCGTATCGGTTTGCCCTGATCGTCCGTCAGAGATGCGGAGCGAATCTCATCCAGCAGCCGCTGCAGGAATGAGCCATAGGTCCCGATTCGATACGAGAGCGCGGTGAGCCCCGGGCGGTTGTCGATGGGGGTGAGTGGCGGCTCACCTTCGCAACAACCGCAGGAGTTGAGCGGTACCTGAGTCTCAATGTTGCTCATAGGCCACCATCCAGAAAGATTTCGAGTTTGCCGTTCTCCGGCTGGCTGGGATCGTTATCAAGCCGCGCAATCTCCAGGCGGGCCAGCGAGATTTCACCGGCAGCGGTTTCTCCCTGGGCTGCGCGTCCCAGGCGTTTGAAATGGTTGGGCGCGGGAGGAATGTCATTGGTATCGATCCAGCGCACGCCGGACACCTGCATGGCGGCAGCCACGATCGTGCTCAGGAACACCGGCTGCCTGAAGGTAAAGTTATCGGGATGGAAGAAGCCGAGACGGCCATCCGGGAACTGGCGCGAACTGAAGACATCGAGCAGGGCCGCTTTTACCGAGCTGCGAAAATATCCGGGCTGCACGCAGACGGTGAAGGCAATGTCGAGCGGCACATAGATAGGCGCTTCAATCTCAAGATCGTAAGCGGCCAGCCGGAACTGATCGATGAAGTTGCGAATGCGCGCGCGGAAGGCTGCGTCTACCGGCTTGCCGCCCTTGCGATCCACCGTGACAAACATGGTGTACCAGCTTCCGGTCCAGCGAAGCGTGGCCTGGGCTTTCTGTATTTCAGGATGGCGCTGGGCTACTGCCGCGTAGTCGGCCTCTGTGACTGCGCGTTCCTGGACGCGAAAGGCCCAGGGCGCAAATGACCGCACCTGGTCTACGGGTTCAGGATCGATGCCGCCCTGCGCGGGCAAGGGATTGCGAACATCTTTAATGCCTGCAAGCGTGGAGGCCGCCAGCTTCACGGCATGTGCAATCGCCTCAGCTCCCACGTTCCCGGCGCTTCCATTGCCGGTGCGGTAACTGGCTTTCAGACCGCTCACCGGCTTGCTGCCGAGCAGCCCATCACCAAAACGTAGAATCGACGTGCCATCGTCATCAGTCTCCACGACAAAATCGAGAGCGTTGCGCCCGCTGCTCAGAAGGTCGCGGCGGGGCGTCCATGTGCTGCCGTTTTGCCTTAAGGTTATTGCGGGTAATGTCTGCTGCGGATCCTGCAACAGGAGTCCGGTGGCGGGTTGGGTGCAGGCCTGCTGATTATCAAAAGCCGCCTGAAAGGTAATATCAGTGTTCTTTAACAGCGGACGATAGGGATTCGCGGTAATATCGGGCAGGTTCTCCGCAGGCTGTTGCAGTCCCTGGTCGGCGAGCACCAGATTGCCGCAGGCGACACTCACGTCAGCAACCGAGTTCAGGCCCTTCTGGTCTTCAATGACGGTTGAAAGACAGAGCGGGAAAGGCAGAGCGTCGGCAGCGTCCCATTCGATCTCGACAATCCTGGTCTGGTCGAGTGGGTCTACTCCGGCGGCGACTCGCGTAAGACGCACTACGTGGCGGTGAGCAGGATTTGCATCTTCGGCCGCGCCGGTTGCGGGCGATTTCACCTCTTCCAATAAAAGCAGGTCGCCTTTTTTCAGCAGGTCGCCTGCACCTTCGTCTTTGAGCGTGGCGCGGGCCGCGCCTTTGGGCAGGCAACACCTTCCATCGCTCCAGGTATAAAAACTCATCTTGTTCAATTCCTGGTGGAGAGTGATGTCAGAGAGCGTCTGGAAAGCCTGTGATCCCTGGTTCAAAGCAGCATCCCGCTGTGCTTCGGTGATGATTCCACGGGGAAGGCCAGCCTGGGTCAGCAAGGTAGTACCGCTGGGTACCGGGAACCCGGGGCCGGAAGTTGCTTCAAAGAACACCCAGGCGCGGGCATTGCAGCCCTCATGCATGAAGTAATCGAGCAGGCGCGCATGGCGGCGGACAGAGATGCGGCGGCGGGCCGTTCCCAGATAGGCTTCGGTGGCTACGGCATCCTGGAAGTAACTGAGTTGATCGCCGGCATAGGCAAGCAGTTCCACCAGCGCGATACCGATATCGGCAGGATTGCGTTCCTGCCACGCAGGCATGGTGCGAGCCATGCGATCGAGAAGCAACTGGCGGAAGCTGGCAAAATCCTTAGCCAGGTAGCTGATCTCAGCTTGCGGCAGCGCCGGCGGCGGACAGAGGTTCTGCTGCTTGCAATCAAAATCGCTGGGGCACTGAACCTTGAATGAAAAATCAACCGAGGACAATTGAGGATCAAAACCTGCAGGTGGATCGGAATTATTGGGCCCGGCCACCAGCCGCAGCGTGTAGGTGGAAAAGTCCCCCGGAGCGCTGACGGTTACCGCAAGCGCGTTCCTGGTTGCTTTGACCTGGGTGGCCTTGATGCCGGTGATGCGCACGCCGCCATCAATCACGATGTTCTCAACAGTCAGGGCAGGCGCGGGGCTGGGTGGGACAGGCTTGGTGGTTCCGGGAAGATTGAAGAGAAAGGTAACGCTCAGCGTCTTCTGATCAGAGGAGACTTCAAGGAAGTCAATCCCGTTCAAGACAGGATTCCCGTTGGTGTCTCCTTTCAGGACTTTGGCGCGGCGTTGCTGGTTCAGGCAAAAATATTGCGTGCTCATGGATCAAATCTTTCGCGAAAACTGGGCTGTCTGTACCTGCTGCTGGTTGCGGACCACGTACTGCACGGCTACCTGCAGGGTCGAGTCATTGTTAGTCACCTGCACTCCGAGCAACTGAATGCGATCACCGAGAATCTGCTGTAACGATCCCTGCAGCGTGAACTGCAAAGCGGCGGCCAGTTCCACGCTGTTGGGCTGAAACACCATCTGCAGAAGTCCGCTGCCAAAATCAGGGCGGTTCACGCGCTCGCCGGGATTGGTGAAGAGCAGTTGCTCGATTATGTCGCGGATGTGATCGTTGTCGTCAGTGGCAGCGATTCGTCCGCGGCCGTCAATACGAAATGGAA
>QHVI01000044.1 GCA_003223515.1 Candidatus Angelobacter sp. Gp1-AA117 | reverse complement strand
CACATCGACCAAAAAACGCGCCAGATGTTTTTCTGGCAACCAGTCGTGCAGTGAGGGTGGCAGCAGCAGATTTTGATCCAAATCGTCTGGACGGAAGCACTTTCCCATGCCCCATCCTAACCCCACTTCTGCTCTTCAACACATGTCTTATGAGATTCCCCAAGATCTATTCCCGACACACTCCTAGATGACCACAATCAGCAACGAATGACCATTCAAAACTCAGGTTGCCCTGCTGTTTTACCGGGAAACGTTCTTACTTATCAAGCAGATTGCCCAGTGGCCCTAATTCCAGATTAAGGTCTTCGGGGCGCAGGCCGAACATGGCGGCAATCTCGTGAATCTTGGTTTCCAGCTTCATCAACGCCTGCCCCATCTCTTCGATCTTGGCATCGGTAAGGGATCCGCCCTCCATGCGCCGGATGGCCTGCCGCTCCAGCAGTCGCCGCAGTAACTCAATCAGGCTGAGTACCAGGCGGGCAAGACCCTGTTCAATATTGTCTGGCGAACAATCAATGCGGTCGAGGGTGCCCTCGCCCACCGCTTTCAACTCGCGATTCAGGTCAGAGACTGCGGCAGCGATTGCTTCAGGCGTGATTTTGCGTACTTCTGACATAAATGCTTTTACCGCAGTCGGACATGGGACTAACGTCCCACCCAGAAAACATGAAAATTGCGCTTCGGGTTAAGGTATCCACCGTAAGCACCCAGCTATTTTTAGGGCAGCTATTTTTAGGGCAGGACGCAGAGAGCGCAGAGAAGAAGGAGTAAATTACTAATTTTGAGGCAGGTCTCGTTTACTCACTTACCAAATCAACCATTTACCCAATCCCTCTGCGTACTCTGCGCCCCCTGCATTGCTATTCGTCAAATTCTTCTCTACTCGTGAAAGATTTATCCCCGCAGCCAAGGGCGGGTAATGTCACTTACTTTAGGGACACCATGCTGTATCCCAGTGAGAGATGTCATTCCGAACGCCCGTTAAGCTCACGCGCGTTTTCTTCAGCGCGTGAGTAGGGCGGAGGAATCTGCCCCGCTGCTGCCCGCCCATGCGAAAATTCTCTTAAATTCATGCTCGAATGTGCAAAGTAAGTGACATTGGCCAAGGGCGGGTGCGGTACATAGGACCCAACACACCGCCAAATTCAATACACATCAACTACTTTTGCTTCCTCTGCGTCCTCTGCGCCCTCTGCGGTAAAAGGTTTTTGGTTGTGGCTCGCCACGCTGTGGTAAATCTTAGTATCTCATTCAGGCGTTGGTGTCGGGGTTTTCACGAAATCGCTCAAGAATTCGGCCGGGGGCCAGGGGCCGCTGAGGCGGCGCTCCAGGCCTGCTGGAACAGCGATGCCTTCTACATGTGATCGAAACAGCGCTTCCTCTCCGCGCCCCACCAGACAAAAGATTCGGCTGCCGGTATTTACCTCGCGGATCCGTACATCTCTGGCCAGTGAGGCAAGTGAGTCTCTCACCGCGTTGCTGTACTCGTCGATGCTCCGCCGCACCTCTGCCTTTTGCCGCAAATAGGCCTGCCCCGAGCTTCGATCTGCATCGCGCACGGGTTTGAAGTAGATCACGCACTCCATCTGCACCATGTTCTTAAGACGTTCCAGGTCGGCGAGGAAATCGTTCTGCACGCTGGCTGCAAAGCTCGCCAGCGCCTGCACGTCGTCAAACACCGTAAGCAGACGAAACGGCGCCACGGCTGTCTGGGAAAACACGTGAGTGATCACTCTGTGAAATTCCACCGCATCATTTTGGATGGATTCGGATGACAGGGGCCATTCGACCTCTGACCATAAGAGATTGAGACCGCCGGATTCCAGCACCTGCATGGCAGCACCCCGGACTCCGGAAGCTGGCAAAGAGAGCGCCGGATTTTTATGAAATCCGCAATAGACGAGTACGCGGTTCAGCGTAAGCTCCGCTTGTCTTCTGCGGCTTGAATGCTGCGCAGCGCGGTTTCGACTGAGGTTAGAATCACATTCAATCCCAAATAAACCAGGTCAACTCCTGCGAGAGAAATGACCACCGAGCCGTGGATCACCACTCCGGTGTTGAGTACGTGGTCGAGAATCTCCAGCAGCGAGAACTCGTCTTCACTGCTGCCGCCCGTCGTTATGGTTTGAAAGTCACTCTGCATCGGAGACAAAAGAATACGGCGGCCACGGCCCATTTACTTCGATGCGCCGCGAGCCGCTCCATTTCTTTACAAAATCCTTGAGCGCTGCATCCCACTGTTTGCGCTGGCTGCGCGGCACCAGGAAGGTGGACTGCCACAACAGGTTGGGCTGTGCTCCGCTCACCTTGCCGGTAGCCGCGGAATCGGAGGCGATTTTGGCCAACTCGGTGGCGAATTCCTGTATGCCCGCATCGTCGCGCTCTGGCCGCTTCAACCGCGCCGCCTTTTGCTGCAGATACTCCCGGCCGGAACGGGCCACGCTGGCCTTTTGTGGTGCGCGTGGTTCAGCGAAAATCTTTACGCCCCACTCGTCGGCATCTGAGATGCGCGAGAATACCTTCTGCAATGCGGTCTTTCTTCCTTGCACATCTTTCACCAGCGCCTGCTCGGTCGAAAAAATCGTGCCGAAACGTGCAGGAATCATCACGCCTCGGGAAGAAATATCCGAGACTACCTGCTGATGGCGTACACCGTGCAGCGCCAGCCATTCCAGGTTTTCCAGATTACGGTTAATCGCGTCAGCAAACTCATTGCGGTCAACAGCAGAAATCCAGCAGAGAAAATCGCCGCAGGCAATGGTCTGCACCGGATGGACACCATCAATTCCGCTGCTGCCGATCTTAGGCGGTTTCCCCCCCGAGGATTTTGAAATGCCGTACAGGTAGAGTGCCTGCCCGTCAGTTATTTCGCTGTTTGCCATAGTCTGGTCGTGAACTTCCTGAGCATCGCCGCGCCTGCAATTTCTCCCGCCAGTTCGGGCGCAAGATAGGTGCGATGTTTTCCGTATTTTTTCTGCAAGGTCTTCAAGATTGCCATCTGCCAGCCGCGCGCGCGCGTGCATCTGGAACAACCTGATTCTTCTCCGTCGGGAATCAGTACACGATTCACGAACAATGCCTTCACCACAATACCAATTTCGTCCACCGCCTTCAAAAGCCAGGTGGTTTGCCTGTCTGGAACCGGCTCCGGCAGCATGACTGCCCACACACAGCTTTGCCCGGGGTCGCGCATGATCTCGAGCAGCTTGCGCACGCGCTGCCCCAGGGTAGCCAATTCGACAGCTACGTCTTGCGCGAGGGCCAGTGTACGGTGCGCCGCGAGGCTTTTCAACAACAGCCGTGACCACAGCAGGATGCGCTCCGGCATACGCAGTAATTCGAGTGCGTGGCCGGTAGGGGCCATATCGATGAAAACCTTACCGGCTTGCGTCTGCACCAGATCAAGAATGCGGAAGATGGCGAAGACCTCATCCACGCCCGGAGGCACAATATCCATCAGGGCGGCGAAAACTTCTTTTTCAAAAGTAAGATCCACATGCAGCCCGCCGGACTGCATGCTCAATTCAGAACTCAATTGCTTCCTGATGCGTGCCGCCCATTGCCGGAACTCGGAAACCGAATCTATCTCCATCGCCCTGAATTTGGCATCACCCAATACGGCGACTTGCTTATTTCCGATTAGCTTCTGAAAGATGTCATCCAGTGAAGGGGCTGGATCAGTAGAGCACACCATCACCGGTATCTCCGGCTGTTCCTTACGTGTATGAAAAGCCAGTGCGGCTGTGGTCGTGGTTTTTCCTACCCCACCTTTGCCAATCGTGAATGAGAGTGGAACTTCCGCCACCGGCCATTCGGAAGTTTTCAGCTTCAACTTGCCTGCCGATTGCGCCGGTGGTTTCGCTTCCAAACGCACCTTGCGACTATCAAATACCCGTACGCCAAATCGCCGGAGCAACTCCAGGCCTAGGATGGGATTCCCGGGATCTGGCCCGATGAGTAATGGGATATGCGGGAACTGCCTTTTCAGAAATTTTTCGGCCCTGTCCGCCATCTGCTCCCGCTGACGGCAGTGCACACATTCCTGAGCATCCCGCACCACACGGTTCAGGAAGATCGTAGTTACCCTCATCTCCGGGACAGATTGATCCAGTGTTTCCAGGGAGCGCAGGGCTTCATTCAGGGAGAAGATTTCGGGCGACGTGACCAGGAAGATCTCTGCCTGATTCGATCTAAAGGCGTCGCGCAGTTGTTTCACCATCTCTTCCCAGCGCGCGATAAACGCATGCGACGGCAAGACAGCGCGTCCGCCGAAGCGCTCTGCCAGCAAGGCGTCCCGGCTGGAAGCTACATTCAGGAAGTTCAGGAAGCGCTGGAAATGCGCGGGCAGTTCAAACAGGCGCAGTGTATGACCGAACGGCGCGGTATCCACCACGATGTGATCGTAATCCTGTCTCTCAAGCAGTTCGTGGATGGCAAGTAATCCGGCCATCTCCGCCATCCCCGGCAAGGTCGTATCAAGCAGTGGAGCGATCTCTTCTTTGGAGAAGAATGTCCCATTCTCGATGATGTTCAGGATGGCGTCACGATTCCCGGCGAGGAATTTCTTGAACTCACGGTCACTGTCAATCTGCCATGCCGAGAGCTTCCCTTTCGCGTCTGCAATTCGTTCAGGCGTAGATTTCAGCGGGACTTGCAGCATGTCTGCCAGCGAATGCGCGGGATCAGTGGACATCAACAGCACCGATTCACGCGGGTTGCGCGCCGCCTGATGCAAAGCATAGGCGCAGGAAACCGTAGTCTTTCCTACCCCGCCTTTTCCAACCACAAACGTGAGCCGTGACACAGACTCAATTTTATGCTCCCTTTGCATCCTTAGCGCCTCTCCGGTAATCCAGCGGTCTGCATCTGCTCGGATTGCATTGAAGGCCGGTGGTGACATTCAGGGTCTGACTGCTGAGTGCGCTTACGCAGCTTTGCCGGATTTCATCTGCAACCGGAACTCCGCCACCAGCGGCAGATGGTCTGACGCGATCAGCGCCATGCGGCTGCGGTGCAGCAGGAAAGTTTCGAGCATCAACTGGCGATCAAAGTACATGTGATCGAGATGCATGATGGGCAGCACGCCGGGATAGGTGCGCCTGCGCTTGAGATGCAGTTTGATGTCCACGCTTTCGAATCGTTCCGACAACATGCGCGAAACCAGCCCCTGGGTCCATTCGTTGAAGTCGCCGATGACCAGCCGTGGGAACTTCAGCCTGGGCGAAAGCAGCACGTCTCTGCTGAGCAGGAGATGCGCCTGCTTACGGCGCTCCAGATAGCCTGTGCCAAGATGGACATTGAAGACATGAACCAGTTTTCCCGGCGCGATTTCCAGGTCGCAGCGAATGCAGCCGCGCTCTTCCCGCCGGGACGCTGTGAGGTCATAGATTTCCACGTCTTTGACGGGAAAGCGGCTGATCACCACGTTTCCGTAAACAGCGCCGCGCAGCTTACGGGTTTCACCAATGTGATATCCATAGCCTATGGCATCGGCAAGGTATTGGGCCTGGTTCTGTTCTCTGCGTCCTCCTGTGAGGCTCACTACTTCCTGCAGAGCAATTACGTCGGCATCCAGTTCACGCAAGACCTGCGCAACTCTGAGTGGACGAATGCGTCCATCCATGCCCCTGCATTTGTGGGTGTTATAGGTGGCGACCCGGAAAAGTGGTATTTCCTTTAAAGCAGACATCGGCGATCTTAGAACTACTGTTCGCGGGAGATGAGCCAGCCCAGCCATTCCATTCCGCGCTCCCAGACCGGACGGTTCGTCCACTCTTCCAGTGTGACACGCCGTGATTGAGACAGGTCGTTGTGAAAATCGGTGAGCAGCCGCGCTGACAACTCCTTGTCCAAGACTACCAGATTATCTTCATCGTTAAGGCCGAAGGAGCGCTGATCGAGATTCGTGGAACCGACCACACTCCAGATTCCATCTACAACCATGATCTTGGCATGAATCATCGCAGGTTGGTACTCGTAAATCTCTGCTCCGGCCTTGAGTAGATCGCCGTAGAGCCCGCGGCTGGAACTGCGGGTCATGCCATGGTCGCTATGTTTTCCGGGCACCAGAATCTGCACCTTCACGCCGCGCTGGACGGCGCGCACCAACTCCTTGCGCAGGCTCTGGTCCGGCAGGAAATACGGCGTGGTAATGCTCAGATTATTTTTTGCCGAGGCAATCAGCACCTGGAAAAGCATGCGCGCGCGCGTCGATCCGCCCTCCGACGGACTGCTGCCGATCGCCATCGCAACCGCTCCGTCTGTATTTGCAGCTGGAGGAAAATACTTTTCACCCAGGAGAATGTGGTCGGAGGCCTCCAGCCAGTTCTCGGTAAAAATTCCCTGCAGTGAAGTGACCGCATCGCCAGTGACGCGAAACATACTGTCGCGCCAGGGAGCATCTTTCTTGACTTGCTTAAACCAGTGATCGGCAATTCCGGCCCCGCCGACAAATGCCGTCTTGCCATCGATGATCAGCATCTCGCGGTGCGTGCGGTTGTTGGCGCGTGGCCAGTTGTACCAGCGCAGAGGGTGGTACCAGTCCACGTGTCCGCCGGCTTTCTTCAGATCATCGAAGAAGCTTTTGCGCGTGCTGACGCTGCCCATGGCATCGGCAACAACATTCACTTCCACACCGGCGCGTGCGCGCTCGGTAAGGGCTTCCACGATCTTGCCGGCGATCTCTCCTTTTTCCAGGATGTAAGCCTCCAGATCGACGCTCTGGCGGGCTGCGCGAATGGCTTCGATCTCCGCGGGATAAAAATTCGCTCCGTTAGCGATTGCCTCTACGCGGGTGTGCTCTTCAATGCGCGCATCTGCGATGGCGGCAAGCTGGTTGATAAATTCTGTGGATGCGAGCGGCAGAGTGGGTCTGCTGGCCAGTTCATATTTCGGCACCGGCCCAAACAGCGCAATCACGACCCACGAGGCAATCGCCACCATGGAGACAATGGCAAACCAGCGCAACGCCCGTGACCGGTCCAGAGCCTGGGCGACTTCATCCTTTGATGTTTTCTTCGTGTTTTTCACCCTATGCATCTTTAGCTGCATACCACGGCAGTTACTCTGGGCTACACAGGTTTCGATGCAGAACTTCGCAATTGCGCTTGCCTTTGGTTTGCGCCTTAGTGTCCTTAGCGGTGAAACATGCAATGAGGTTCTATAGAATAAATCTGTGGCTGCGCTCGCGAAAAAAATCTCAAAGGTAAATTGGCCCGCGCGACGAATTCAGGTCTTGCAGGGAGCTTCGCTCAGGAAGATTCCGTGGCTCATTCATGGCTTCAGCACCCGCACAGGTGGATTTACCAGCGTGTATGGCAAAGAGAAAACGCTGAACCTGAGCTTCACCAAAGAAGACTCCCGCCCTACGGTTGAAAAAAATCGAAAGGCATTCTTGCGCAGCCTGGGCGCATCTGAATGGCCGCTGATTGCGCTGCGGCAGATTCATTCCGACATCGTTCATGTTGTGAAATCCAGTAATCCCAGCCAGCTTACCGGCGATGGGCTGGTCACCAGCGTGCCCGGGCTCATGCTGGCCATTCAAACTGCCGATTGTCTTCCAGTCATCCTGGCGGATACGAGAAACAAAGCCATCGGGGTGTTTCATGCCGGATGGCGCGGCACGATCAAGCGCATCGTCGAGAAGGGTCTCGGAATCATGCGCTGCGAATATGGCTCCATGCCGGAAGATATCACTGCCGCGATCGGGCCGGGTATCCAGAAGTGCTGCTATGAAGTGGGCCAGGAACTCAAAGACCAATTCGAATCTCAGTTCGAATATGGCCAGCTGTTGTTTCACGAGGTTTTTACTCCCGATCCAGTGCGTGAGAAATATCCGCTGCTGTTTATGAACATGCGCGCTCCCGGACATGGCGACTGGGGACCGAAGCTCCATCTGGACCTCACGGAAGCCAACCGCCGTCAGTTGCTTTCTGCCGGAGTGTTGGAAAGTCACATCACAACACTTGGCCATTGCACGTCGTGCGGCACACGGCGCTTCTTCTCGCATCGCGCAGAAAAAGGCACAACCGGAAGGATGATGGCTGTTGCGGGAATCAGGAAATAGATAACTTTCGGGGAATGCCATCGCTTAGCTGGTCCGACGAGATAACAATCAGAAGTTGTGAGCGCTCAGGATTGCGATGGCTCGGGTGTCGCAGAGGGAACGGGCTGTTGCTGCTGTTGCGCAAGCAGTTCAGCTTCCATGTGGTTGATCAGGTCTTTCAGTTCCTTGCTGGGCTTGAAATAAGGAATCTTTTTGGCCGGAACCTCGACCCGCGCGCCCGTCTTGGGATTGCGGCCCACGCGGGGGCGGCGCTGGCGCGTACGGAAGCTGCCAAAACCACGAATCTCAATCTTGTCGCCGGCCCGCAGGGAGCGGACTACGCTGTCAAAGATGGTTTCCACGATGATTTCGCTGTCTTTGCGCGTCAACTCGGCAAGGCGAGAGACTTCTTCAATCAGATCGGCTTTGGTCATGGCAGCCCTTATTCCACCTGAAATAACTTTCCGCGTCAAGAAGTCCTTGCACTAAAGATATTTAGGTGAAATCACCTTCAGCGCCCCGGGCGCCACACTGATTTCCACAGGAGTATCGCAGATGTATTCGCCGTCGGCATAAAGTTCAAGCCGTGGACGGGTATCGAGCCTAGCCGATGGAGCCTGAAAATAGCTGACTTCCCGCAGACGCAGGTGCGCTCCGAAGTAAATCGTAGGCAGGCAGCAAAGTACTTTCATCTTATTCATCCGCCTGACCAGGCAGATGTCGAGTTTGCCATCGTCCAATGCAGCTTTGGGCGCAACTTTGAAGCCGTGGCCATAGCGCGAAGCATTCCCAATAGCGACAAACAATCCCGGACATTTCTCACAGCCGCACTCGCAATTCAAATGGATTTCCAGCGGCTCCAGCTTGATAAGCGTCTGGAGCGCTGCGACCAGATATCCTCCTGCACCTCGCAGCCAGGTTGGCATGCGATTGGCGCGTGCATTGGCTTGGGCATCCAGACCTGCTCCTGCAACGCAACAAAACAAGGTTTCCTCTTTGTCTTTGCGGATCAGGCCTAGATCGATTTTCCGAACATTGGTTTGACCGGCACAAAAACCTTTCCACACCTGCAGCGCAATCGATGAATTATGGATGCCAAGCGTGTGCGCGAAATCATTGCCGCTTCCGCTGGGTACCACCAGAACTGGAATCTTAAAAGCATGAAGCTGCGGAAGATACCGGTGGACTGTGCCGTCCCCGCCGAAGATCAGCGCAGCGTCCCAATCGGCTGTGAGTTGCTCAACCGGAGTAATCTGGATATCCGGATGAATTTGGAATCGACGAATCGCGGCTGTTTTAACTGAAGGGCCGAGCAGGGCGGCAACTTTCATGGTGGAGGAGAACAGCTTATCCCACCACGCGCACTTTTTTAATCCGTTTTCCTACCCTGACCGTCACTTCACCGGGGACACTCGCTTGTATTACCAACTCGGAGCAGGCATTGCCGTTGATCTTCACCGCATTCTGCTTGATCTTGCGCTGGCCATCACTGGCAGAGTCCGCCAATCCCGCCCGCAGCAGCAGCTTATCAAGCTTGACCGGACGGTGGTGATCTGATGCCGGCGCTTGCGCTGCGACCTCGGCATAATTTACCTCAACCGTCTCCACATCCTCAGGCACTTCATGCTTCTGAAACTGCTTGGCCCAGTTCTCCTCAGCCTGCTGGGCAGCCTGTTCGGAATAGAAATCCTGGACGATGCGGCGGGCGAGCGCCTTCTTCAGTTCCATGGGATGCTGGCGTCCGGCGGCAACATCGGCCTTCATCTGCTCGATCTGGCGGGTGGTCACATCGGTCAGCAGTTCGTAGTAACGCCACATGAGATCGTCAGAGATCGACATGACCTTGCCATAAATTTCCTGCGGGGGCTCGTTGATGCCGATGTAATTCCCGTAGGATTTTGACATCTTCTGCACGCCGTCAGTGCCTTCGAGGATGGGCATGGTCAGCACGATCTGCGAGGGCTGCCCAAAACTCCTCTGGAGATCGCGCCCGGCCAGCAGGTTGAACTTCTGGTCTGTTCCTCCCAGTTCCACATCCGCCTGAAGCGCCACCGAGTCATAGCCCTGGCATATCGGATACATCAGTTCATGCAGGGAGATGGGCTTTTCTTCCTGAAATCGCTTGTGAAATTCTTCGCGCTCCAGCATCTGCGAGACGGTGAACTTGCCCAGCAGCCGCATGATGTCCTCAGGGGTGAGCTTCGCGAGCCAGCGCGAGTTGAAATCCACCACGGTTTTCTGCGGATCGAGAATCTTGAACACCTGCGCCTTGTAGGTTTCCGCGTTCTGGTCGATCTGCTCGCGCGTAAGCGGCGGACGCGTGGCCGAGCGTCCCGTAGGATCGCCAATCATTCCCGTGAAATCGCCAATCAGGAAGATCACGGTATGGCCAAGGTCTTGAAAATGCTTGAGCTTGCGGATCAGCACCGTATGGCCCACGTGCAGGTCGGGCGCGGTGGGATCGAACCCGGCTTTCACTTTGAGCGGAACGCCGCTCTTTAACGATTTCTCCAGACGCTCGCGCAGTTCACCTTCGTGGATGATCTCCGCCGAGCCTTTTTTGATGTAGGCGAGTTGTTCGTCAACAGGTGGAAAGTTGGGCATCATATTGATTATAGCTGCAAGAAAAAACCTGCCACGGAGACACCGAGGCACTGAGAAAACCAAAGTCGGACGCGAATTTGGCGAATTACCCGCATGACATTAGCAATGCAGTTTCAAAGTGCAAGATCATCTGCCGGTTGAGCCGAAGCCGCCGGCTTTGCGGCTGGAATCCGCAAGATCGTCTACAACTTCGACTTCTACGGTCAGAACTGGATACGGGATCAGATTAGCGATCTTATCTCCGGCATGGATCTCGGCAGGAACATCCCCCAGGTTTTCCATCAAGACACGAATCTCGCCGCGATAGCCCGCGTCGATGACGCCTCCGGTCAATACCAGCCGCCGCGCCGCCATCGACGACTTGTCACGCAGCAGCGCTCCCATCTTTTCTCCGCTGGCCGAAGTGCATTCGATGGCAATACCTGTGGAGACAGCCGCGTGCCCCTTCGCAGGAATGGTTACCGGCTGCGCCGCATAAATGTCGTACCCCAGGTCTTCTCCCGGATGTCCTACGCTGGGCGGCTTGGCTTCCGGCGTGAGCAGCTTCACTTTGAGCATGATTATTTGCCCTCCGCCTTGCCTGTCCGCCGCACAGTTCTTCGGCCCTCTACTTCAATGGCGCCGGAAAGCACCAGTTGAATGGCTTCTGCATAGCCTATGTGCTCCTGCTCCAGAATGCGCAACGAGAGCGTGTGCGCGTCATCGCTGTCGAGCACAGGAACGGTTTTCTGCAGAACGATAGGACCGTGATCCAGATGCTCATCTACGAAGTGCACCGTGCAGCCGGAAACTTTCGCGCCGTAGTCCACCGCCTGCTTCTGCGCCTCAAGGCCAGCGAAGGCTGGCAGCAGCGATGGGTGAATATTCAGGATGCGATGAGGAAAGGCCCGCACAAATTCCGGAGAGAGCAAACGCATGTAGCCAGCCAGGCAGACAAGATCGGCCTGCGCTTCCTTCAGGGCAGCCACGACTTCGGCATCGTGTTCCTCGCGAACGCGTCCTCTGGATGGAATCAGTTTGGTATTCAAGCCGCGCCGTTTGGCCGTTTCCAGACCGGGAGCATCTGCGCGATTGGAGATAACGATGGCGATCTCCGCATCGAGCCGCCCGGACTCGATGGCATCGGCGATAGCCTCGAAATTTGAGCCGCGTCCGGAAAGGAGAATGCCCAGTTTTTTTGATTGGCTCATGAGCTAGGCGTAATGGACCTTGTGGTCGCCGCGAATGATGCGGCCGATCAGATAGCTTTTCTCGCCGGAACGCTCGATGATGCTCTGCACCTTCTTATACTTCCTGGCAGGCACCACCAGCACCATGCCAATGCCCATGTTGAAAGTGCGCATCATGTCATCCTGCGGGACATTGCCGATCTTCTGCATGTGAGCAAATACAGGCAGCGCCGGCCACGTGCCCATCTCTACCACGGCAGCCGTCCCTTTAGGCATCACACGGGGCAGATTGTCAGTGATGCCGCCCCCGGTGATGTGGGCCATGGCGTGAACCAGTTCCGCATCGATCAGCTTGCGCAAGACCGGCCAGTAGCTCTTGTGCGCGCGCATGAGCTCGTTGCCGGCCTTGTTCTTGATGTCGGTAACGTAAGTATCCGGCGTATATTTCGCCACTTCAAAGAAGAGCTTGCGCGCCAGGGAATATCCATTGGTGTGCAGGCCGTTGGAGGGCAGGCCTACAAGCACGTCGCCGGGTTCCACCTGATCGCCGGTGATGATCTTCTTCTTATCTACAATGCCGACGATGAATCCAGCCAGATCGTACTCACCCTTTGGATAAAAGCCGGGCATCTCGGCCGTCTCGCCGCCGATCAGCGCACATCCGTTATGGCGGCAGGCTTCGGCAATTCCTTCAACAATCTTTTCCGCAATATCCGGCTCCAGGCTGCCGGTCGCCAGGTAGTCCATGAAGAAGAGCGGACTGGCCCCCTGAACGGCAATGTCGTTCACGCAATGGTTGACAAGGTCGCCGCCTACGGTATGGTGCAGCCTCATCATGAAGGCGATTTTCAGTTTGGTTCCCACACCATCCACGCTGGAAACCAGCACCGGCTCGCGGAATTTCTTTTTATCGATGGCGAACAGGCCGCCGAAGCCGCCGATCTCGCCCACGACGCCGCGGGTAAAGGTGCGATGGGCAAGGTACTTGATGCGCTGCTTGGCCCGGTCGGCACGGTCGATATCGACGCCGCTATCGGCGTAAGTGATTGGAGTATTTTTCAAAACTTAAGTTCCATTTGGTGCGAATTGGGCAAAGAAATTGCGATTGAAGGAAGGCCCATTTTAACAGTTCCGGCGTTGTGAATATGTCAAAAACAAAATCTCAACCGCAGAGGCCGCAAGGTGCGCAGAGAATCAGATTCATTGTCAGATGACTTAGATGGCTGGGGCGAAATCTTCAATTTACTCATTACCAAATTACCCACTCACCCATTCTTCTCTGCGCCCTCTGCGTTCTCTGCGGTTAAAGGGTTATCTTGAGCGGGGTTTGCTGCCTGCTGTCTCCAACTCTTTGCCCACGGAATCAAGCACGTCATTGATGAACTGCACCGATTCCGGTGTAGAGAATTTGCGGGCGATCTCCAGGGCCTCATTGATGATGATCGGACGGGGGGTGTGATTGTAGCCGACAAACTCCGCCACGCTGGCCCGCAGCACGTTGCGGTCGACGGTAGCCATTCTCTCCATGCGCCAGTGCTGCGCATGTCGCTGGATCAACTCATCGATCTCCTGCTGCCGCTCGGTGGCCACCTGAAACAGGTCGTTGGCAAAACCGCGTGTAGCTTCATCCACTTCGGAACGCTCTGCCCAGAAAGTCTTGCGCACCTCCTCGGGCGTTTGCTTGCCCATGTCCCGTTGGAACAGCATCTGCAGGCAAAGCTCGCGGGATTTGCGCCGTGTTCCCATAGTTATTAGCTCTTGGATGCAGGCCGGGCGGTCTTCTGTTTCAGGCTGACCATCTCCACCGCCGACATAGCTGCTTCAAAACCTTTGTTGCCGGCCTTCAACCCGGCGCGGTCCAGCGCCTGCTCCAGGGTTTCGCAGGTGAGCACGCCATAGGTATGCGGCACTCCGGTCTCCTGCGCCGATTGCCCGATTCCTCGCGTCACCTCGGTGGCAATGTGCTCGTAATGGGTGGTCTCGCCGCGGATCAGGCAGCCCAGCGTAATAATGGCATCGAATTTTCCGGTCTCTGCCAGCGTACGCGACTGCGACGGAATCTCAAACGAGCCGGGCACGCGGACCACAGTAATGTCTTCGCGGCGGCATCCGGTGCGCCGCAGGGCATCCATCGCGCCCTGCAGCAGACGCTCGGTGATGAATGAATTCCAGCGGCTCACCACCATGGCAAAACGCATCCCCTGCGCATTCAGATCGCCTTCAATTGCATCGTGCCGGGGCTGCTGATGCTGCCAGAACGCTATCTTCATTCCTTTCCCAGGCTCGACCAGCAGCATACGGGAATTCCAGTTGGTCTCCTGAATTTCACCAACCCTGGTTACCTGCTTTTTGATCAGATCATGGATAGTATCGAGATCGGTGACCTCAATCCAGATATCAGCAGCAAGAGGTTCTTTGCCGATGACGAATTCCAGCTTGCCCACGCCGGCTTCGAAAGGAATGCCCTGTCCCCTGGAGGTTTTCCACTCTGTTGCCCTGGCAAGACCCAGTGAGGAAAACAAAGAAGTAAGCGCATCGAATTCCCTGGAATTGCTGACGTGACGAATTGTGGTGATGGATTTAATCACTTCGACAAATCCTCATTCCACTTATGGTTGCATGCGCTGCAACGGAAAAGATCAGGGAACTCAGATACATCGCGAGAATGGCATTGTGGGCATTCCGGCTGGCGGTATTGTTCGCCTGTCGACTCATCAATCAGGACCGCTGGAATTCCTGACTCAAGAATCTCTATGGCAGCCTCGGCATCTTTCTCCGGCACCTGCAGACGCATGCCACCTATCGCGTTAGAGTTGAACCAGTCGAGACGAATCATGTTATCGTCTGCGAGAAAGCATTCAATTCCAGCAGCCTCCAGCTTGCCTTTGGCCAGCAGTGCCTCTGGAAGATCACGGTAGCGGCACAATGTGATCAGCCCATCAGCCATGGTTGGAGTCCCCTTCTCTCTTCTGCATCCACTGTATCTTTCAATTCCCTGAAGATTCTTCCCCGCATCCGAGCCGCGCCACCGATGGAATCGGATTGAAACAATCTGTGACTTCAGAAAAAGCCGCTGCTGATTCTAAAGGACTTAGACTGAAGTCACAGGCCAGGAGCGGCTGCGCTCCATAAAAGATTATGCGTCTCCGTGCTCCTCCGTGTCTCGGTGTTCTCTGTATTACCAACGTTCGAATTCTTCTCTGTTTGCGACGAATTCTTCCGCGCAGCGAAGGATGGGTGCGGTCCCCAGGAAGCAACACACCGCCAAATTCAATACACATCAACTACTTTTGTTACCTTTGCGTCCTTTGCGGTAAAAGGTTTTGGTTGTGGCTCGCCACGCTGTGGTTAGCTCCTTACTTGCCTTGAAAATTTGCAGCGCGTTTTTCCAGGAAAGCAGTCGTGCCTTCTTTCTTGTCCTCGGTTGCGCAGCAAACCCCAAACAGCGTGGCTTCCAGAAACAGTCCTTCCTGCAGCGTCATGTTCATGCCCTGATTTACCGCTTCCATGCAGTACTGGATGGCTAGCGGCGCCATGCCGATAATCTTCCCGGCGATTTCTTCGGCGCGGGGGATCAGCCGGCCGGCAGGAACAACTTCATTCACCAGACCTATGCGGTGCGCCTCCTGCGCAGAGATCATCTCTCCGGTCAGCACCATCTGCATGGCCAGTCCCGTTCCCACCAGGCGGGGCAGTCTCTGCGTGCCGCCATAACCAGGGATGATGCCCAGCTTCACCTCGGGCTGCCCGAATTTTGCATTTTCGCTGGCCAGGCGCATGGTGCAGGCCATGGCGATTTCGCATCCGCCGCCCAGGGCAAAGCCATTGACGCAGGCAATCACCGGCTTGCCCAGG
Source organism: Candidatus Angelobacter sp. Gp1-AA117 (assembly GCA_003223515.1). Lineage (GTDB taxonomy): Bacteria > Acidobacteriota > Terriglobia > Terriglobales > Acidobacteriaceae > Angelobacter. The sequence continues at coordinate 41,939 of QHVI01000044.1, read as the reverse complement.
TTCTCAATTAGGTCAAGCACCGCCTGGCCACGGTGTGTATACGCCTTGGCCTGCACTGCATCGTTCTTTGCCAGTTCGTTGATGTCTGCGCCCGCCACGAAGGCCTTTTCACCGCCACCTGTGAGGATGACCACGCGAATTTCCTTGTCGTCCTTCAGCTCTGCAAAGACCTGGTGCAACTCCTGCATGGTGGCCATATTGAGCGCATTCAGCACCTTTGGCCGGTCGATGGTGACGTAAGCAATTTTGTTTTTCTTCTCGAGTCTGACGTTTTCCATATTTGTTTTCAATTTCGAGCGCAGCTAGAAATCCGGTGCGGCCCATGACCTTAATCCGCCACTGGTTTCGTGCGAGACAAATAAAACCGCCGCACCGGCGGAAGAAATAGCAACATCGCTAACAGCAGAAAGACGGCTGCGATAGTGATGTCATCTGTATCCATCATCTCCCGGTCTGCCACTGAGCCGTAAAGCATGGAAGCGAGCACGAGAACGTAAAAGACCGCTCCCAGCCACCAGCCCCATCGCCATCTCTTCCACAGTGCCCAGCAAACCAGCAATGTGATTACAGCACAGATTGCGGCGCTCCAGATCGCGATCCGGAGTCCCATGTGTATCGCCTGCGTCTCTTCCGGCGTGTTACCCGGCGGGAGAAAATAGTTCTGGTAGGCCAGAAAAACCACGCCCAGCACGCTTACAACTGCCACCACCGTTTGAATCACTGCCACCACGGTGGCGATCACCGGGCGTTTCATGGATCAGCTCCTCCGGTGCCCTCTGCATTGCTATATCCAAATTCTTATTTTCCCTGCGGAAGATTTCATGCTGCTTTTACCCCCCTTCCAATCCAGCTTTGGCGACCGAAAAAGTCTTAAGGAACTGAAACAGTGCCAGATCAGATACACATAAACTACTTTTGTTACCTCTGCGTCCTTTGCGTCCTCTGCGGTAAAAGGTTTTGGTTGTGGCTCGCCACGCTGCGGTCCAATTAAAACTTGTTCGGAACCGGATTATTCGGATCCGTGTAATCGTAGAAGCCCTTGCCGGTCTTACGCCCATACCAGCCCGCCATCACCATGCGCTTCAACAGTGGTGGTGAGGCGAAGCGGCGTTCCTTGAATTCATCGAACATCACATGGGTGATGTAGTACGTGGTGTCCAGCCCTACAAAATCGAGCAACGTGAATGGCCCCATAGGATAGCCACAGCCCAGCTTCATGGCATTATCTATGTCAGGAATCGAGCCTACCCCTTCTTCATAAGCCCGTATCGCGTCCAGCAAATAAGGAACCAGCAAACGGTTCACGATGAACCCGGTCTTGTCGCTGGTGCGTACCGGGACTTTTCCCAGGCTCTTGCCGAATTCGTATGCCGTTTCAAACGCCTGGTCGCTGGTGGCAATGGTGCGTACCACCTCTACTAATTTCATCAGCGGCACAGGATTAAAGAAATGCAGGCCAACAAAGCGGTCAGGGCGTTTGGTGGCCGCAGCTACTTCGGTGATGGAAATCGAGGAAGTATTGCTGGCAAAGATGGCGTCTTTTTTTACGATCGCATCCAGCGCCGAAAATGTTTTCTTCTTCTCTTCAATGTTCTCGATGATGGCTTCGATGACAATGTCACAGTCTGCAAGCGCCTGAGCGCTGGTCGTTCCCTTGAGCCGACCACGGACTGTCTCCACCGGCTCCTTCAGGTTGCCTTTTTCGGCAAACTTGGCCAGCGACTTCTCGATTCCAGCAAAGCCTTTATCGAGAAAAGGCTGCTCCTGTTCAAGCACGGTAACGTCATAACCGGCGGTGGCGCTGACCTGCGCGATGCCGGAACCCATCAAACCACAACCCAGAACACCGACTTTCTTGATCGTCATATCCCTTCCTGTAGATCAGCAATCAGCAATTAGCAAACCTTTAACCGCAGAGGACGCAGAGAGCGCAGAGAGCGCAGAGGAGAAGAATTTACTCATTCTCTCTGCGTGCTTTGCGTTCTCTGCATTGCTATATCCAATATTCTTGTTTTTCTGCAAAGATTTCATGCTGCTTTTGCAGCCCTGTACGGGTTCAGCTTTGGCGGCATTCACAAGAGCCTTGAGGAACAAAACACGATCAAATTCAATACACATAAGCTTATATTTGCTTCCTCTGCGTCCTTTGCGTCCTCTGCGGTTAAAAGGTTTTGGTTGTGGCTCCACTACGCTGTGGTAGATCTTTTATCGCTGCAGGTTCTCCACGATCATCGCGATGCCCTGTCCGCCACCGATGCAGGCCGTAGCCAAGCCGTACTTCCCTTTGCGGCGACGCAATTCATAAAGCAGCGTGATCACCAGGCGCGTGCCCGTTGCTCCCAGCGGATGCCCGAGTGCAATCGCGCCGCCATTTACGTTGACCTTGCTGCGGTCCAGCCCCAGTTCTTTTTCTACGGCGAGATACTGCCCGGCAAAAGCCTCGTTAACCTCGATCAGATCAATATCTTCGAGCTTCAACCCGGCTTTCTTCAACGCCAGCCGTGATGCCGGAACCGGGCCGCTGCCCATGATCTTCGGATCGACTCCAGCGATCCCCCAGCTTGCGATTCGTCCCATGGGTTTGGCGCCGCGCTTCTCTGCCTGCTCCAGCGGCATGAGCACCACGGCTGCGCCGCCATCGACAATGCCGCTGGCATTTCCGGCAGTCACCGTCCCGTTTTTGCCGAATGCCGGTTTCAGCTTGGCCAATGCTTCCATCGTCGTCTCCGGACGAAGATGGTCGTCTTTCTCGAACATCTCGCCCGTTGCTTCACCGCGTTTGTTCCTGAGCGGCACCGGAGTGATCTCCTCGGCAAGACGGCAGGCCTGTTGTGCCGCGCCGGCCTTCTGCTGCGACTGCAGCGAGAACTCGTCCATCTTCTCGCGGGTAATGCCCTGCTGTTCGGCATAGAGCTCCGCAGTATTGGCCATGTAGAGGCCGCAGTAGGTGTCGAGCAGCGCTACCATGAGCGAATCTTCCATCTTGCCTTCGCCCAGGCCGAAGCCCCAGCGCGCGCCGCGAATCACGTGCGGCGCCTGCGACATGGACTCCATGCCTCCGGCCAGCACCGTAGTGGCTTCACCAAGCTGAATGAGTTGTGCGGCAGTCACGATCGACTGCATGCCTGAGCCGCAAAGACGATTCACTGTCAACGCAGGCGCCTCTTGCGGCAATCCGGCCTTCAACGCCACATGGCGAGCGCCATAGAGCGCGTCACCGGAGGTCTGCTGGGCATTGCCAAAGACCGCATGTTCAAATTCTTTAGGATTGACGCCTGAGCGGCGGATAGCCTCCTGGCTGGCGACGGCCGCCAAGTCTAAAGCTGTAAAATCGCGCAGCTTGCCGCAATAGCGACCCATAGGCGTGCGCGCACCGCTGACAATTGCAATATCGGTAGTCTGTGAATTCATAAGAGAACCTGTATGAAGAGTTCAGGAATGGTAGAACAAACTATTGAGTTTATCAGCCGGGAAGAATGGCAGGCAACGACGCAGCCTGGTGATCCAGGGGCCATCGCATGAAAGACTTCTGTCATCCCACCATAAAAACAGGGGTAAACCGCCGTAACCCCGTCAGCGTAAGCATTCTCGGAGTTCTTCGGTGCGTCCTCCTTCTGCCACCCATCTGTACGATTGTTCGCCAAATTCTTCTCGACTCAGGAAAGATTTATCCCCGCAGCCGAGCGCGGCTAATGCCACTTACTTTAGGGGCACCATGCTGCATCCCAATGAGAGATGTCATTCCGAACGCCCGTTAAGCTCACGCGCGTTTTCTTCAGCGCGTGAGTAGGGCGGAGGAATCTGCCCCGCCGCCGCCCGCCCATGCGAAAATTCTCTTAAATTCATGCTCGAATGTGCAAAGTAAGTGACATTGGCCGAGTACGGCTGCGCTCCATAAAGACTTTCGTTGAGGCAAAAATTGTCCTCTAAAAGTATCGAGAGATGCAATATTTCCGGCCCTCTGCGTTCTATTTAAGTTGGGAGCAGAAACCCCAATAAATGGTAGACTTTAGCTAGGAGTAGCTCTCCCCCCGCATATAATTTCCCATGGCTGAATTCCTTGTAAAAATGGCCGACGAGCGCGGTCGCGTGCTCCAGCAAGTGGAGAGCGGCTTCTCTGAAAAAGAGGTTCGGGACCGCTTTGTCCAGCAGGGCTTCCTGGTCTATTCGGTGAAAGATCACCGGGGCATGCTCGGAGCGGCCTTTGGTTCCAGGCAGAAGGTCAGGGCTGACGAGTTCATCGTCTTCAACCAGCAATTTGTAACCCTGATTAAGGCGGGACTCCCCATCCTCACCGGCCTGGATCTGCTGCGTAAGCGCCAGCGCAATCCTTATTTCCGCACATTGCTCGAAAATGTTCGCGAGAGGGTGAAAAGCGGGCAGTTGCTTTCTGAAGCTTTTGCGGCCCAGGGAAAAGGCCAGGGGGCAATCACGAAGATTTACACCACCACCCTGCTCGCCGGGGAGCGCGCAGGAAACATGGAAGAAGTGTTGAGCCGTTACGTTTCTTACCAACGAATAACATCATCGTTCCGGAAGAAACTTCTCTCGTCCCTGTGGTATCCGGCCCTGCTGATCGTAGCGCTGGTGGTAATGCTCTCATTCCTTATTACATATGTAGTGCCAAAGTTCGCGGAGATGTACGCGCAGTTCAATGCGGAACTCCCCGGCATGACCAAGCTGTTGCTGGCTTTTGGATCCACGCTCCATGAGTATTTCTACATTGTTGTGCCCGTATTTCTCGGCCTCCTTGTGGCAGGGCTCGTCTGGCTGCGTTCTGAAAGCGGCTCCCGGGTTCTGGATACCCTGCGTTTCAAGGTTCCGATCTTTGGTGAAGTGTGGCTGAAGTACCAGGTCAGCATGTTTTCCCGCACGCTCTCTACTCTGTTGAGCGGCGGCATGCCGCTGGTGCCCTCGCTGGAAACCGCCAGCAGTTCCATCAACAGCCGCAAGATTTCCGCCAGCGTGGAGCAGGCCGGCCGGTGGGTGCGTGAAGGACGCTCGCTCTCCGGCAGCCTGGAAGACACCAAATTTTTTCCCGAACTGGCAGTGGAAATGATCGAGGTGGGTGAATCCACCGGCGCACTGTCCAGCATGTTGAATTCAGTGGCTGAATTCTACGAAGAGGATGTACAGAACTCACTGGCCACTGCGCTGACGCTGATTGAGCCGGTATTACTCATATTTATGGCAACCATCGTGGCCTTCGTGCTGATCGCGCTCTATTTGCCGATCTTCTCGCTGGGCTCACAGATTCACTAACGGGTATTTATGAATCCAAGAACGTTACATACGACCACGGAAAACGGCGTGCTGGCCAACGGCAACGGCGCTATGACCGAGGAGCGGGCCCGCGATCTTGCGGCGCGTTACCGCTGCGAATTTATCGATCTGCGCAATTATCATCTGGATGCCGAGCTGTTCAAATCAGTTCCCGTAGACCTGATGTTCCGCTACAACTTCGTGCCTCTGGAAGAGCGCGAAGGCACGATGTGGATTGCCATTGCCGATCCCAGCAAGCTCATGCTGATCGACGAGATCGGGCTGCTGCTCAACCGGCGCATCAAGACCAAGGTGGCGCTGCTCAGCCAGATCAGTGACATTCTCAAGAAGACCGAGCAGTCACAGCGCGTGCTGGAAGAGGCCAGCGAGGGCTTCGTTCTCGACGTGGTGCGAGAAGAAGAGGCCACCGCCGACGAAAACCTCTCCATCGACCGCATCACCTCTGAGAGCGATACCAGCCCCATCATCCGGCTGGTGGACACCACCATCTTCACCGCCCTGCAGAAGCGCGCCAGTGACATTCACATCGAATGCGAAAGCGATTCAGTGCTGGTGAAGTACCGTATTGACGGCGTGCTCCAGCAGGCCATGCAGGCCATTGCCAAGGAGCACCACTCCACCATCATCACCCGCATCAAGGTGATGAGCGAACTCGATATCGCCGAGCGCCGCGTACCTCAGGACGGCCGCTTCCGCGTGAAATACAACGGACGCCTCATCGACTTCCGCGTCTCCATCATGCCTACCATTCACGGCGAAAACGCCGTGCTGCGCGTGCTCGATAAAGAGTCGATGAGCGAAAAGTTCCGCAACCTGGTGCTGGATGTTGTGGGTTTCGACGAGGAAGATCTGCGCAAGTTCCGGCGTTACATCGCCGAGCCCTACGGCATGGTGCTGGTGACCGGCCCCACGGGCAGCGGCAAGACCACCACGCTGTACGCCGCGCTTAATGAGATCAAGACCGAAGAAGACAAGATCATCACCATTGAAGATCCGGTCGAATACCAGATCAAGGGCATCACGCAGATTCCCGTCAACGAGAAGAAGGGCCTGACTTTTGCCCGTGGTCTGCGCTCCATCCTGCGCCATGACCCGGATAAGATCATGGTGGGCGAAATCCGCGACGTGGAAACCGCGCAGATCGCCATCAACTCCGCGCTTACCGGCCACCTGGTCTTTACCACCGTGCACGCCAACAACGTGGTCGACGTACTGGGGCGCTTCATCAACATGGGTGTAGAGCCCTACAACTTCGTCTCTGCTCTGAACTGCGTGCTCGCCCAGCGCCTTGTCCGAATCATCTGCCCGCACTGCAAGACGCGCGTGCACTACGGTGATGACATGCTCGAAGCCAGCGGACTTGATCTGCAAGAATGGGGCAACATTCCATTCTATGAAGGACCAGGCTGCATCGAATGTGCAGGCACCGGCTATCACGGGCGTACCGCCATCCACGAGTTGCTCGATCTGACGGACCGCATCCGTGAATTGATTCTGGAAAAGCGGCCTTCCTCGGAGATCCGCAAGGCGGCCCATGACGAAGGAATGCGTTTCCTGCGCGAATCGGCGCTTGGTAAGATCAGGACAGGCATAACCACATTGAAAGAGATCAACAAGGTCACGTTCATCGAGAGCAACCGCTAACGCATGGCAGCAAAGAAACAAACCGGCGCGCGTCCGCACCTGGCCTGCGAGATCACTCCGCACCGGGTGATCGCGGCGCGCTCAGCAGACAAGTCGAACCGGCTTGAGGTGTTCACGATACGCCAGCTGAATGAGGGCGCAGTGCTGCCCAGCCTGACCGGCCCGAACATTCAGGACAGCACTGCTTTGCGCAACGCCCTGAGCGGCGCGCTGGCAGCCATTGGCGGCAAATCCCGCGACATTATTGCCGTGCTTCCCGATACCGCGATTCGCGTTCTGCTGCTCGACTTTGAAGACCTCCCGGCCAAGCAGCAGGAAAGCGAGTCGGTGGTTCGTTTCCGGCTGAAGAAGTCGCTTCCTTTTGACGTGGAAGAGGCCGCGCTTTCCTATGATGTTCGCCGGGTCAACGGCGCCGTGCAGATCGTAGCGGCGATTTCTCCGCGTGAAATCGTGCAGGAATACGAAGCGGCATTTCGCGATGTCGGCTATGCTGCGGGCGTGGTTCTGCCTTCCTGCCTGGCAGTGCTGGGCCTGATTGACGGCAACACTCCTACGCTGGTGCTGAAGGTTGATAGCTTCAATGTCACCGTGGCCACGGCAGTGAATCAGGAGTTGCGGCTGATCCGCACCCTTGACAATCCCAACGGTGAAAACGTGAGCGCCAGCGAACTGGCAGAGACCGTACTGCCCTCCATTGTCTTCTTTGAAGATAGTTTTGGCGCCCGCATCGAGCGCATCTTCGTAAGCGGTGTGGCCTCTGTGGACGAGATTGGCCCCATGCTTCACCAGCATACCGGCGCGCGTGTGGAAGAACTGGTGCCGGAAATCTCACCTGGCCAGAACCTGAGTGGAAATAAGATTGATCCAGCCGCCGTGGCTGGAGTTGCGGGGGCCCTGGTCGGATAAATGCGCATCAATATCAATCTCTCGTCACAGAAATATGAAGATGCCGGCGAGTTTTATCTTCGCTGGGGATCTGCCCTGGCTCTGGCCCTGATCATCACCGTCGGCCTGGGAGCATGGGCCTGGAAACACCATGGAGACACTGTCAGTGACAGGCAGCGCATCGACAAGCTCCGCAGGCAGATCGAAGAAGTAGACCGGGACCGCGCGCAGAACCAGGCCATCCGCGACCGCGCTGAAAACCGTGATGCCGTGGAGCAGTCGGATTTCTGGAACAACATCATCGAGCAGCGCCAGTTCTCCTGGACGCAGCTCTTTTCTGATCTGGAAAAGATCATGCCTGGCCGCGCTTTTGTGGTGGCTATCCATCCTATTGCTTCTGAAGGCAAGGCGACCTCGCCTGACAACCGGCTCAAGCTGGAATTGATCATCGACGGCGAAAAACATGACAACGGTCTGGAGTTGATCCGCCACATGGAGGGTTCGCCCCGCTTCCGCTTCCCTGAAATTCAGAGTGAAGAAATCAAGCAGTGGCAGAATAAGACCAGCACCGTCGAGTTCAAAATCGTGACTTTTTACAATCCTGGTGCTGCGGTACAGGCATCGCCGGCCAGGGAGGGAATGTAAATGACTCCGATCCAGCGAATGCGCCGCCGTTTTATTGCCATATTCGCAGTTCTGGGCGTCATCTGCATCGCCCTGATTCTGTATCTGGGCTGGCCCGGCAGCAGCAGAAGCTCGCAGCGCGTGGAAGAGAACGACCTGAAAAAAGAGTTGGACTTGAAAATGCTCGGTGCCGCTCCGCTGCATGGCATCGAGAAAAAGCTGGCAGATAGCCGTGAGCAGATCAATGGACTTTACAAGGATCGCGTAGCCAACCGCTGGTCGATCATTTCCGAGCGCGTTCAGAAGATCGCCCAGGAGACCGGCGTCTCTGCCCAGAACATCAAGTACTCGTCCGATAAAACCGGCCTTCCGGATCTCCAGAGAATAAAAATAGAGACCACCGTGTCCGGCGACTACAGCAAGATTCCGCGTTTCATCAACGCTCTGGAACGCGACAAAATGCTCTTCCTGATTACCCAGCTCTCATTGAATGGCCAGGAGGGCGGTGTAGTGCAGGTGCAAATCAAGTTTGATACGTTTTTGAAGGAAACAGCTTAAGTGAAGATCGGCGCAGAAAATAAAAAGGAATTCATCGCCATGATCGTGCTCGTGGTCATTGCCATTCCTTCCTCGATTTATCTGATCAAGGCGCTCTCTGGCGGCCCCTCGGCCACTCCCGCGCAGGCGTCCAGCGCCTCCGCTCCTGCCGCTCAAAAGAAGCCGGGATTGCTTTCTGCCCGCAACCTTGATCCTACTTTGCGCCTCGATCGGCTTACGGCCAGCCAGAAAGTCCAGTACGAAGGCGGCAAGCGCAACATCTTCCGTATGGAAGAGCCGCCACCGCCGCCACCAGTAAAGATCGTGGCGCCGGTGGTTACGGGTCCGATTACGCCTCCACCACCACCGCCACCGCCACCCATCACGGTGAAGTTTTATGGTTTCAGCAGCCGGCCCGGTGAGCCGAAAAAGGTTTTCCTGGCGGACGGCGATGACATCTTTGTCGCCAAAGAAGGCGATGTCATCAATCGCAAGTACAAGGTTGTGCAGATCATGAACTCAGCAGTCGTGATTGAAGACCTGCTCAACAATAACAAGCAGCAGATTCCTCTGAGTGCGCCCACGGGTTAATGGGATGACAAAGCTACCCTCCAATTCGCGCAACGAGCAGGGTTACATCCTGCTGGCTGTCATGCTGCTGATGACTCTGATGCTGATCGCGCTCAGCGTTGAGTTACCGCGCATCTCCCAGCAGATCAGGCGCAGCAAGGAAGAAGAGCTGATCCATCGCGCCGAACAGTACAAGATGGCCATCAAGCGCTTCGTCCGCAAAAACGGGCGCTATCCTGCTTCCCTGGAACAGCTCGATAACACCAACCAGATTCGCTACCTGCGCAAGCACTATAAAGATCCTATGACCGGCAAAGATGAATGGCGGCTGTTGCACGTGGGCGAGGTGCAGTTGAATGCCGGCAATGGACAGTTGAATGCCGCCGGAGGTGGCGGGAACAACTTATTTTCCTCTCCGGGTACTATGGGTACAAATAACGGGCCTGGGAGTACCGGGATTACTGGAACTACCGGTGCTACCGGCACTACCGGCACTACCGGCAGCATTGGCAGCAACAGTCCTGGTCCGACCATTGGCCCATCAACCAATTCCGGCCCCGGCTCCGGTTCATTGGGCGGCAGCAACGTGCAGTTTGGCGGCGCCGGCATTATCGGCGTTACCAGCACCAGCAAAGAAAAATCCATCAAAGAACTGAATGGCAAAGATCATTACAACGAGTGGCTGTTTGTCTACGATCCGCGCTTGGACACACCCAGGGGAGGACCTAATCCCGGTCCCGGCGGACCAACTCCATCTCCCACTGCGAGCCCCAGTCCGCCACCTTTATCAAAGTAAACAGCATCGTTACCTCCTCTATTGATTTGGTTTATCAGCGAAAATCAGTTCAAATTGGCGTTTCAGCGGTAAGGTTTGATTTCTTCGCAAACACAAAAGGCACAGCCGAAGCTGTGCCTTTTTGAAGAACGTCTGAGTTCACTTATACGCTGAATGAAGACCCGCATCCGCAGGTGCTCTTCACGTTGGGGTTCTCGAATTTGAATCCCGCCGCTTCCAGCGTCTCAATGTAATCTACCACGCAACCATTCAGGTACATCACTGAGGTGGCGTCCACGAACACTTTCACGCCGTCAAAATTATAAACTTTGTCCATCATTCCCGGCGCATTCTCAAACGACATGGAGTAAGAGAAGCCCGAGCAGCCTCCGCCAACCACGCCAATGCGCAGACCGGCCGGAACAGGGTTCTGTTGCGACATGATCTCCTTCACCTTACCGACAGCGGTCGGTGTAAGGGAAACAGGCGCCTTCGGGGTGGTCTCGACATTCGGGGTAGCCGGTGTTGTGTTCGGGGTAGCCGGTGTTGTGGTGGAAGCCATGATGTTTTCTCCTTGAAACTACTGGGATTATAGCATCCCTTTCTGCTTGATTCTATTAGTCATATATTAGATGAACCATGCCCTGCCGGGGTCGCAATCATCCCCTTTTTGGCCCCCAAACGGCTGAACAAAGCTGCTCTCTCTGGCTTCCGGCAACTCTGAAAATATATTGAAAATCGCATAAAAACCGGGCATATAATCTGCTAAAGGCCTCACATACCCTCTGGCCATAACCTCCGATTTATGGCCTCGAGTAGGCGGGACCGGTTCCAACAAAGGGTGGTGTCTAATGCTGACTCTACTGCTGATCGTTTGGGCCGTTTTGACAGCCGTTCTGATCCTTCTCCTGATCTACCGCGGTACCCTGACGATGCACGAAGACGACCAGCTTTTCCTCGATGACGCTCAGGCTCACATGGCGAAAGAACAGGAAGAACTCATCGTGAGAATGAAGCGGCTGCAACCCTGGGTACGCACCTTTGGCGCATGCTCGGCCGCATTGATCGTGATTATTGCCGGCTTGGCGATTTACTCAGGCATCAGCAGCGCCCCGTAACGGGCACCTGCTGGCTGATTACCAGAGCCGCTGCCTGCGGCTGATGCATCTTTGTTTTCTGGCTCCCTGCCCCTGATTTGCATCCTAACCTAACGTTGCCCAGCACGCCTGACAAGCTGCTGTGAAATCACGTGACCGCCGTCACATCCTGCGTGCCCACTGCTCGGCAACAATGTAAGGCAGTAGGCTCCGCAAAACAATGTGCATCTGGAGGTCACACTATGAACGCAAGTTATCGTTTTGAAGTCGCTGCCAATTGGACGAGGGGACGCAATGGCGTAGTTACCGCTGAAACTGGTATTCCCGGCCTGCCATTTTCCGCTCCGCCCGAATTTCACGGTGAGGCTGGTCTCTGGACTCCGGAGCATTTCCTGCTGGGCGCGGTAGCCTCCTGCTTCGTCGCTGCCTTTGGAGCCGTCGCCGAATTCTCGAAGTTTGAACCGGCTGCACTGCAAATCAGCGTGGAAGGCACAGTAGAAAAAGTTGACGGTGGATATCGCTTTACCCGCATCCTGATCCTGCCCGTATTGACGGTGAAGGATCCAGCCGATTGCGAACGAGGAACACGGCTGCTGGAAAAAGCCGAACGCGCCTGCCTCGTAACCCGCTCACTGCAAAGCGAGGTCATCCTCGAATCGCGAGTGGAAGTGCTGGAAGAAGTGGCAACGGTTTAAATAGAGCGTCATGTGTTTTTTACCGGAGGCTGCTCATATACTGCTGCACCAGCAGAAATGCATTTTCTAAGCCGATTTCAACATGACATTCCTGGGCCAAGGCTTGGAATGGCCGGTCCCAATCCTTAGGAGGAAACGACAGGACATCAGGTAAAACATGAGTTTTGCGCCGAGTAAACGTAATCTGGAGTGCCTCGGATGCCTTGCTGACGTCCATCATATTAGATTGAATCAGCAAAACCATATCTATAAGATCTCTGACGCGGCTATTCATACCGGTAGCACGGGGCAACGTGTAAGCGTGTAGTTTCTCCGCGAACTGCTGCTCACGCGGAATCATGTAAATAGATGGATTTGGAATGCCTGCAAATTGGAGCCATTCTTTGCCTTTGACAATTTCCAGTGGCTCCATAATCGCATCACCGATTCCGACATCGATATGAAATTTCACGAATGTTCGACCATCGAGTCGTGCCTCAACCGGAAATCTTGCGCCTCCGTACGGCGCTGCATCGACGTCTGAAACAGATTCAGCAATCATATATAGAAAGAAGTCACCGGCATCAAAAGCAGCACACTCTTGAAGCTTCTGTAGCAATATTTTGTTTGCGTGATCGGGAGGGCCGAGAATTTGAGCGGTTAGATCAATATCCTTCGTCGCACGCGCAGATGACATGCGCAATTCCATGGCATATCCACCTTTTAGCGCAAATAACGGGCTTTCAGGCTGCACATTACGGAATAGACGAGCCAGCAAACGATCAAACGCAACCTCCCGGCGAAGGCGTTGGAGGTCGGTGACTTCTTTCTTTGCAATATCCTGAAGCCGGTCTTCCAGAGCTCTTCGAAAGTCTGCGGCCGAACGATATGCCTTTTGTGGCATTACGCCGCCGCATTCCGTAGGAATTGAATTGCTTTCTTGTCATCGTGTAGCTTGTGCTGGGCGCCTGATATTTCGCTTGTACGAATCAGCCCTCGCTGAAGCCCTTCGCGCAGCGCGTTCCGGAGGGTTGAAATTAGCAAATCACCAGTACCGACAAGATCGAGAATGGTGCGCAGTGGACGTGTGACGCGCACGCCATGAAGTATTTCGGTATCGTACTCAGAAAGCTCGCTGTAGTGCAGCACAAGCGATTTCGGAATCCGGCTGTTCCTTCGAAAACTGTTGGGCACGGTCATGTGAAGCCTTGCAGGCATCAGATCTGTCAGATCATGCATGCTGAGGGCCGTCTGATGACTGTAAACTCCCTGGCTGACGCCTTGGCGATTATTCGACCAGAGCCACCACAGTATCAGATCAGGCCGGTCGTTCTGTGGAAAATGAGTAAGGCGATAAATCCCACGGTGCTCGCGAATCCAGTTTCCCGCCTTCACATGGTAGGAATGTGTATTCTCCGCATAACCGGCAGCTTTGGCCTGCTTCGTCGTAAAAAATCCGGATTGAGTTTCCGCGATTTCATAAAGACGGTGGGCTGAATTTTTGCGTTGTCCCATGGCACAATACTATAACTATTTTGAAGTATTGTGCACAACAAAAAGTCCTCGCCACAAACGAGGAACTTTTTTATAGAGTACTTAATTCTGCTCTATCCGGCCATCTCTTTGGCCGAGGCCATGGTCGCTTGTGCTGGAGCTTTCCGCATCACTGTCTGTTTCAATAAATTGCTCGCATAGATCGAAGCGCCACGCGTGAACGACACCAGCGTAAGCGAGAAGAAGAAGCCGAACACTATGTGTGACATCACCAGCAATCCATACACAGCCGCCACGGCAGCGCCGAACAGAAATTGTCGTTGCCGTGTTCCGGGAGTGGTCGCCGGATCGGTGACCATATAAAAGGTAAACAGGACAAAGGCCACGCCGGTCATCGGCAACACCGCCAAAGTCAAGGGAGTATCGAACACCAGGTTGCGAAAGACGGCCTGAACAAAGAATCCCGAGATCCAGCCCAGCGCCACCAGGATTCTCTTAGTGACAAATGTGTTCAGCAAACTGCCGCTGCAGACGATTGCCGCAGGAAGAATCCAGCTTCCCCAGCCGTGAATGTTCTCGGTGAAATGATACGGCGGAGCAATCCCCACCCACGCGAACAACAGCAGCGTCACCGTGATCCCGAAATTCGAGGGATTCAGGAAGTGACGCGTGCCATTCGGACACGCCACTCTGAACAATGCCTTGGAAGTAATAGCCACAGCAGCGGCAAAGGCAATGGGCAGCAGGCGCGTGTTGGTGTAGAGCAGCATCGCCACCGCCAGACCGGTGATGTGAGCGGAGAGGAAGAAGTCCACTACCGTGCGCCAACCTCCCATGAAGCGTGGTTTGCGCTTCTGCGTGTAGCAGTCGATTAGTTCCAGCACCAGTTCGCACGCATACGCAGAGCCGATGCCTACGAATGGCTGAATCCATGCCTGCTCGAAACCGAATACCGTATGGCCCAGGACATTAAATGCGGTGATGGCAATAGCGAAGCGCCGCAATCCAGCAAGACGATCTGCCGGTGACATTTCTTTCATCATCATGAAATTGGTTCTCTCTTAAGACCCGAGCACGATGGTATGCAGGCCCGGTTTCAGGCTGAGTGTCTCGCGATGAATCGTTCCGTTCCGGTCGCGCCAGCAGAGATCCACCGCCACCGGCTCCGAAGAAGAAAATTGTCCCAGTCCGAAATGCAATTCCGGGCTGCGCTTGCCGGAGTGCCCGTTGCCGGCATCCACCTGGGCGATCATGCGCTTGCCATTCCGCAGATGAACCGTGGCTGTGGCGCCTATGGCATACCGGCCCTGAATCTCGCGTGTGGGATGACCCGGCATATCTCTGGTTAAGGCGCCTGCGCCTGCATTCACCGGCAACAGCAGATAGAGTTGCAGGAAATGGCCTGCGGCCTTGCTCTCATTGTGATAGAAGGCTGAATCCTGCCACTGATTGGCGATGGCGAAATCCAGCAAGCCATCTCCATCTACATCCGCAGTGGCAATTCCTCGCGTGACCTGCGGATTATCCAGGCGCAACTCTTGGGAAAGATCAACATACGTTCCACCAGAAGATGGGACAAAGAAATGATTGTGGTCGCTCCCGCTCAGGTCATCGCCCGGATGGAAACGCGGCCAGCTTGCCGGATGCCGCAACAAACCATCATTGCCCATGGCAAGCTCATGCAGTTCAGGCCAGCGGTCGGTGTTCCCTTTCACGAAACCGGCAGCCTGCACCACCTGCAGCGTCCCTTCATTATCGAAGTCGCCAAAGCGGATGTCCCACGACCATCCATTGCGTGAAAGCCCCAGCGGTTCGCTGACTTCCTTGAACGGAGCAAAGCCTTTCTGCATCGCCTTCAGATCGCCGGTGCTGAGATACACCAGGTTGCTCTCTTCCAGCGCGAACTCTGATGTGATGTTGCTGACTACGAAGTCCGGCAGGCCGTCCTGGTTCAGATCGCCGCAATCCACGCCCATGCCCTTGAACGAATCATGCCCCAGCACCTTCGAGGCCGGGGTCATCAGCGTGCGCTTGCCCATCAGGCGCTGAAAATGCAGGTGGCCGGGAGTGGAGACGTTGTGCAGCAGCACATCCGGCCCGAAATCATTGGCAATGTAGACCTCGGGAAGCATATCTCCATCGAGATCGCAGGCGGCCAGGGCCAGAGTCCAGCCGGATTTGGCAGCGCCCTCAAGCACCTCGCGCTGATCGCTGAACTCCACCTTCGGCGCGTCACCGCCGCTGGCGCTCTTCCACAGCAGGAAATGCTTGCTGCCGCCGTTGAAGGCGCGCGACATGGAATCCGGCATCTCCGCCGCATAGCTGGAGTGCGCATCGAGAATGCGCGAACCATCGCCGAAATAATTTCCAAAGATCAGGTCAATGTGGCCATCGCCATCGAGATCAGCGGCAGTGGCGGCGTTGGTGTACCAGTCTTCCACCTTGGGCAGAAGTTCCTGAGCCACGTAGCTCTCCCGGCCCAGAGGTTGCTGCATCTTCTTTTGCAGGAAGATGATGGGCGAGCGCCCCCAGTAATACACCACGATATCGAGAAGCCCGTCTTCATTCACATCCAGTGGCAGGCATCCCATCGGCGCAGTGGTGGCCGCATCATAAGGCAGCGGCGCGGCACTCAAGACAAACGGCTGGTAACGTGCCGGAGTTCCGGGAACCGGAGTTACGATCACCTGATCCATCCTGGGATCGACATAACAGGCATCATTCGGCAAGCCATCACCATCGAGATCGTTGAGGGCCACGGAAGCGCCCACCGAAGAAATCCAGGCAGAGATTTTCTGCAAGCGAGGATTCACCACCCGCGCGTTTTTCTTGGGGAAACCAGGGACCCGCGGCAGCGCCGTCCGGTCAAAATGAAAACGGCTGGCCAGGGAAGACTTCTCGTTCGCCGAAACACCGGGAAGCTGTATCGCCAGATACAGCCCAATCACGATTACCAGCGAGACGATGATTTTCAGGCGAGCTTTGAGCTGCTCAAGAATGCTTTTCATAAAGAAGCCCTTTATCTGAACGATTCATCCTTGCGCATGGGCCAGCAACGCCGGTGTAACGAAGACCGCAGATGGAATCTGTTCGACGCGCTCGAAGTATTCCTCCATCAATAACGCGAGCACCAGAAGAATAGGGGGATCAAATGAGGAAGAAGGCCGCAGATATAAATTCGTAGCGCCATAGATGGAATTGCGGGTCACTGAAATGGAGTGTCCGCCGGCGCGCAGTGCCGAATCGTACTGGAAATAGGCAGATGCGGGTGCAGTCTGCTCCATGCCCAGCGCGAACAGGTAGAACTCTCCCTCAGGAACACGTTCCAGATGATAGAAGCCGCTTTCATCAGCGATGGCGCAGGCCACCGGCCTGGCCTGCGGTACGGGAGTGCTGAACAGCCCCACGAAAATAAAGCCGCGAAAATCCGCCGGGGCATGAACACGCCCGCAAATCGCCGGCCCTTTTTTCAAGTGGCCATTGGCAATGATCATTGGCGCAGGATACTCAGGCGCATGCATGAGCGGCAGCCGCGCGAGATCGCGGAAGGTGCTCGGGGAGACCCCCAGCAGATCGGTAAACCGGCGCGTGAATGTGCCTACGCTGTTGTAGCCCACGTCATAGCAGATGTCGATGACCTTCTTTTCAGTCTCTATGAGCAGCCGCCGTGCCTCATCCAGCCGCAGTGCATACAGGAACTGCGAAGGCGGCACGCCCGTCACATGGCGAAAGGTGCGGTTGAAATGGAAGGGGCTTGCGCACGCCACCTTTGCCATCGAGTGCAGTGAGAGAGGCTGGTCGATGTGGCTCCTCATCGTGGTAATCACGCGCTCCACGGAATCATAGTGAGAGCGCACGGTTGCGTCGCGCACAACTGCTGTAGCCATAAGTTCCTTTCTGAAATTCTGCCGGATGTCTGATTGTGTCTTACTGGTGCACTGCCTCTGCAAAGGGCGCCAACGCTTCCCGCAAGCATGCCGGTATCGCGGCGGGAATCAGATTGTCTCCCTGCCTTCGCATGCAGGCGATCTCCTGCTCGCCGCGCGCCACTAATTCGCGCTGCTCGCCTTCGCGCCAGTATTGAAAGCGCATGGCAATGCGGTTCTGCGATGTGGCTGCCAGGAACATGCGGACAATCACCTGGTCAAACGCTTTCAACTCGCCCAGGTATTCGCAGGAGCAGCGCAATGTAATCAGCGCCAGTCCGCGCTCCATCTCTTCGAGGATTTCCGGAGCATAATCGCGCAGAAACATCTCGCGGGCTCGTCCCTGCCAGTGCAGGTGGTTCGCGTAATAGACGTTGCCCACCAGGCTGGTCTCTTCAAACCCAACTACATGCCGGTATTCGTATGCATTGATCATGGCTCTTGCTCTCTGGAATCCGATTTACACCTGTGCTCGCCGCACAGCCAGCGAAGCTGGCGATATTCTTTTAGCCACACCGCAAGCTTGGGTGCGTAGGGGAAAAGTCGAAGAGCCCGTGAAGCGGGCGGTATGGTTCCTGGATGCCTTATCAAGCAGCCCCTGCCGCTGTTTCCCTCTGTTCATGGGCGGGTTTCACAACAAATCCGAACGCGAAAGAACTGCCTTCCTGTATCTGCGCCGAAAACGTTGCCGCCGCAAACCCCTGGGCCGAGAAAACACTCCATCCATCCGCAGAGGATGATTTCCACCGCAACTGCTGGTCAAAACTCGCACCACACTTGCGCAGCCCTTCTCTGACCGTCCACACCTGCGCGGCAGCCGCATCGAGATCGATGTTTGCTCTGCGGCTGACGAGCTGCGCCAGCGCAAATCCCTCATTCCCCAGAAGCTTTTCCCATTCACGCGGCACTACCTTCTCCATGTCGCAGCCAAGGGATACACCACTTGTCGCAATCAGCGTGAGCTGGCCGCTGCGCGAGAGAGAAATCTCCGCTCCCGGTAACTCAGGCTTGCCATCAGGGCGATGGCTGATCGTTGCTTCCGGCCCGGCCATTTGTTGGACCAGGTCGGCAATCTCGTCTCTGCATCCCGCCAGCGCAACTTTCAGATTTGTCGACCCAATCAGCTCACTTAGCTTTCGTTCTATGTATGGCGGCAGCAAAGCCACAGGCCATAATTCCGGAGCTTCAGTAAAAGCCACGGCCCGCAGGTGCAGCCCTTTCCACGTTTCCAGCGTGTTGCCGCGCGCATCCTGAATCCATAGATCGTAGATAAAGTTTTCACCGTCGCGCAGGCGTTCCATCGCGTACACTGTTGCGCTTTCATGAGTCCACCCTGGATCAACAATGATGCGGTCAATGCCTATCGGCAGGATAGTCTTGTGCGGAATGCACGCCTGAATGGAATGCAGTGCCGCATCGCGGGAAGCGGCGTCACCCAGCAGGAATTCGCCCGGCAGGTGCCGCGCATACCACGCTGCAGAAATGGGAGCATTCAATGCGGCAACGCTTCGGTCGGCCAGCAGCAGGTGGTATCTCTCCACGCGGCGGAAGCGTCCTGTGTGGAAGAGGATGCCGCCATACAAATCGTGAGACGGATCGAGCGGCAGCGGACTGGCTCCTGCATGCAAGTCATCGGGCATCCTGGAAACCTCATGCCTCGTATGGAACACACATTCAGCGCTGAAGTGATCCACCTGGAATGACGTCGTGGAGCAGCGAATCACAACCGCGATTCTTTCCGGTGAAAGTTTCAGGGCTGCCACTCGTATCCTGACCGGTTTGCGCGCCGGTACCACAATCGGGTGCTCGAAACGCAGGTTCTGAAATTTCGGCAACTCTGAGGTTTGTTCCAGCGCCACGGCTACCTGGGCCATCGCCTCAATGCCGCATACCGCCGGGAGAAGCTGTTCGCCCTGGAAGCTGTGATCGGCGAGATATGGGTCGGTATCTGTGCTCAGCTCCGAATCCGCTACCAGTTCAATGCCCGGATAATGCACCTGCACATGCTCGAGATAACGCAGCAGCGGAAGCTCGCGTTTCTCAAATTGCAGCGTCGGCAGATTACCGAAGCGTCCCGTCACGATAGAAGAGACTGGGGCCCCTTTCCATGCCATCATGGTTTTTAACGTGCCAATGGCATCTTCGAGCGGCAGCGGCGTGATGCCCTGCTGCACCAGCGATTCCAATACACCCAGCCGCTGGCCCATGCCTGCGCCTGCCCATACCGACCACTCGAGATTCATGCAGCGGCACTCCGGATGCTCCCTCTGCCATTGCTCCACCGCGAGATTCAACCAGTCGTTAGCCAGCGCATAATGCCCTTCACCATGCAGTCCGGCCCGTCCAATAATCGACCCAAAGGTGAGTAGCAGACGCATGTGGCGCGCATCAATGTTGTTCAGAATATTTTCCAGGCCTGCAACCTTGGGAGCGAGCGTCGCCTGCAGGTCAGCGGTAGTGATCTCTTCCAGGCGCTTAGGTAGATTAGTTCCTGCGCCGTGCAGCACCCCCGTGATCGTGCCCGCTTCTACCTGAATCTGCTGAATCACCCTGGCTGTAGCCTGGGCATCTGTAACATCAGCCGTGAAATAGCGGAAGGAAATACCCGCCTCGCTGAAGCGCTGCAGGTTCTGCTTGAGTTCTGCATCTTGCGATGCATCCGATCTCCCTAGTAACGCCAGGCGAAATCCAAACTCGCGCGCCAGTTGCAGCGCGCATTCAGCGGCGATGCCCTTGCCGCCGCCCGTTACCAGCAGCAGGTCGTCCGGTGTGAATGGATTTTCGCTGCTCTTTTCCGGCCACAGAACCTTGATGCGCGGTTCGCGGCGGACTCCCGCTTTGTCATAGCGCGCTTCGGTGAACCCCGCGGCACAGTTTGCTTCTTGAATGATCCACTCGACCGCCTGTGGATGATCGTGCGGCACATCCACCACAGTGACTTTCATCGCAGGACATTCCAGATACAGCGTGCGGGCCAGCGCCGACGCTCCTCCACTCTGCTGCACAAACACTACCTGTCGCACGTTCCCCCGAAGAGCCGTTTGTACAGATTGCAGCAGAAACGCAGCCGTTCTTTCATCACGCCGCGCAGGAACACAGCACAGCAGTCCGTCTCCTGAAAGCCTGCCGGATTCTTCTTCCAGTTGCTGCTTCAGCGATGAGCCGTCCAGCGCCAATATTTCCCACTTCCCTGCTGAACCGGAATGTGCAGCCCGCCGGGGCTGCTCCACATACTCAATTTCCAATACCCGCGTCCATGGTTCCACTCCCTGCGGATGCTTTTCAGCCGCCTGCGCAGGCGCAAGCTGCCGCATCTGCTCCAGGGCCTCTGCGGCCCGGCGAATGCTGGCGTTGATGTACTCAGCCGGGGCCACTGGAGGCGAAAGATCTAACTGCGCCGCAGCTTCAAGGATGATCTGGCTAATGGTGATGGAATTCAGGTGCAGGTTATCGAGAAACCTGCTTTCCGGTGTGATGGCGCTCAGCGGCAACTCAGTCCGCTGGGCCACCAGATGGCGCAGGATCTCCACAGCATCACGAGTTACAGGCTTTTCTGCTACTGCGAACTGTTTAGGCGCGGCCGGCACGGAAGGCACTGCAATCTCCGGCGCGGAGATGCTCTCACACGGATTAGCCAGGAACGTATGCCTGCGCCTGAGATCAAGCGGGCGGAAAAACCTGTTCTCAAACAGCGCTGCCGCGCGCACCTTCGCGCCCATGGCAAAAGCCGCTCCCGCAGCCATGAGCAGACCGCGCAGCGAATCTCCGCCAACGTTTAACGCAATCACCGGCTTGTTTGTGCATTCAACGGTAATTCCAGAGAGCACCGCGCCCGGGCCCACCTCGATGAACAGGCCGGCTTCCACCGCAGCCATCATCACCGCATCGGCAAAGCGCACCGGCATCGTGATCTGCCGGGTCAGCAGTTCGTGAAGATTACTATCCTGCTGTAGCACCGATCCGGTCACCGTTGAAATCACGCGCTGCCTCACCGCTCCCAAGTGTTCCGCCGCCAGATACGAGGAGAAAACAGCCGCCACGTTCTCCACCAGCGGGGAATGAAAGGCATGGGAAACCGGCAGCATGGTAGTGGCAATGCCATCGGAGCTGAGCCTGCCCGTAAAACGCCTGACCGCCTGAGCATCACCGGAGATCACCGTCTGTCGCGGAGAGTTGTATCCGGCAATCACCAACGGATCGCCATTCAGCCTTTGCTTCACCTCCTGCCAGTTAGCGCGGATGGAAGCCATGGTCCCTGAAGGCGTCGCCATCTCCGCCATTACCCGTCCACGATGCGAAACGATGCGCAGCAGATCGTCTTCACCGC
Organism: Candidatus Angelobacter sp. Gp1-AA117; assembly: GCA_003223515.1. GTDB lineage: Bacteria > Acidobacteriota > Terriglobia > Terriglobales > Acidobacteriaceae > Angelobacter. Next base: position 20,103 of record QHVI01000044.1, on the reverse strand, counting down.
AGGCGCCGGCCCAGTGCAGCGCCGTAATTTCTCCCAGGCTGTGTCCCACGGCAACCGCGCCTTCAATTCCCAAAGACTGCAACGCGCGCAGCCCGGCGAGCGAAGCAGTGGCCACGCTGGGCTGCGCTGTTTCTGTGGCAATGCTTTTCGTTTTTGGCAGGCTGGCGCGCTGGTACAGATCGCGTATCCCAGGGAACCGGCGCGACCATATCCCGCCTTCGGTATGAACCGGCGAGCCTTGTCCGGGAAAGAGAAATCCTATGCGCGGAGACTCCTCGCGATGACTCAGAAACATTCCCTGCCGGGGATCGATTTCCTCCGGCACTCCCGCTGTGCACCACTCTTTCAGCTTTTTCAGGTTTCTTTCGAGTTCTTCAGGACTGGAAGCCACGCATGCAGCGCGAATCGATTTCTCTGGCGATAGATTTTTCACCAGCGCCGCAGCCAGATCGGTCAGCTCTGCGTAAGACAGCTCACCGGCAAGCTCCAGGGTGTTTTGCAACTGCTCAGCCAGTTGCTCGGCATCAGCCGCCTGGAAAAGAAACAGCTCGCAATCCTGCGCTGAAGCAAGCTGCGTCTGCTCAAACGCGGTAAAGCTCTTCCGGCGGAAGACATCCGGAGCTTCCAGGGTGACATGGGTGTTGATGCCACCAAAGCCCATGGCGCTCACTGAGGCGCGCACCGGCAACTCCTCCGGCCACAGCTCGCCTTCCTGGAGCACGCGCAGCATCGGCCTGTCTGCCGTGAGTTCCGCGTGTGGCTTCTCGCATCCAGTCGTCGGCGGAAGAATCTTTGCCTGCACCGCCATGACCGCTTTGATCAGTCCCGCAACTCCAGCCGCAGCTTTGGTGTGTCCAATGTTGGCTTTGATTGACCCAATCGCCGCAGGCGCGGCATTCGGCTGCACTTCACGTCTTGCTGCAGAGAGCGCCTGCAACTCCACGGCATCGCCCACATTTGTTCCAGTGCCGTGGCCTTCAAAATAGGCCACATCGTCGATCTGGTATTGCGCGCGCTGGTAGGCCCGGCGCAACGCCAGTATTTGTCCGCTCGGTTCCGGCCTCGTGATGCCGCCGCTGCCGTCGGAAGAAACTCCCCAGCCGCGAATTACGGCATACGCGGGCAGTTGATGCGCCAGGGCATCTTCATGGCGCATGAGCACCACCATGCCGCAGCCCTCGCCCGGCCAGAAGCCCGATGATTGCTCATCAAAGATGCGCATCTTGTCTTTCGCCAGCGCGCCCAGCTTGGAGAATCCTGCCAGTTCAAATGGATCAAGACTCAGGTCCACTCCGCCTGCAATGGCAACATCAACGTCACCGCTTTCCAGGGCCGAACATGCCGTGGTCACCGCCAGCAGGCTGGAAGCGCAGGCGCCATCTACGGTGTAGCCGCCGCCCTGGAAGTTGAAGTAATTGCAGAGGCGTCCGGCAATCGTGTTGGCCAAGCCGCCCGCCAGCGATTCTTCGGTGGTCGCCGGAAATGGATTCTTGTACAGCGCTTCCATCTGTTGCACCAGTTTTTCCATCTCGCTGCGGCTGGTGTTGTTCTCTTCGAGGACGGCCATCAGCACGCGCCGTACATACGGCCAGCGCAGCCGCAGGAGATTGGCGCGGGAAAATTCACCCGTCAGCGAGTTGCCGATATAAACGCCGGTGCGCTCGCGCTGGCTGGCGCTGGACTCCAGCAATCTGGCATCGGTTAATGCCTGTGCGGCAGTATCCAGCGCTAGCCAATGAGCGAGGTCGGTAGAAACGAATGTCTCTTTCGAAACGTGGAAGCGCACGCGGTCGAATTCGTAGTCTTCAAGCACGGCGGCCGCTGTCAGATAGATGCGGTCTTCCACCTGGCCCTCCACCGCGTAGTCTTCCACGCGCAGACGCACGCGCGGTATGCGCCGGAAAGATCTCCTCTGTGCCAGCACGTTCTCCCACAATTGCCGTGGAGAACGCGCTTCGGCATAGCGGCACGCCATGCCCACGATCGCAATTGCACTCATTAAAGGCCCCCTGTCAGTCGCCTGCGATTGCCACTTGCGGACGTTCCCGCACCCTCATCACAGGCTGGGGCGCCGGTTTACGCTTGAGTTGAGCATTCACCCACAGCGAAATCCCTCTGGTGGCGCTGGTGAGCGCCAGGGCAAGGAACAGGCCATACACCACATGAGCGACAAAGAGGAGCGCATAGAGCGTGGCCACGCTCAGCCCGAACAGCACTTGCCGCAAAGGTTTGATAGGCGTGGTCGCCGGATCGGGAATCATGTACAGCGCGAACAGAATGAATCCTGCGCTGGTCATTGGCAGAAACGGCACTGCCAGTGGCGTATGAAAGATCATGCTGCGAATCAGCGCCTGCGCGTTTGAAGGATTGAAAACATGCTGCGTCTGTCCATTCCCGATCGGCGCGCGAATCAGCACCTTCGATGCCAGTGACATTGCCGCCGCAAAAACAATCGGGCTCAGCCGCTCGTTGGGGTAAATCAGCATCGCGCACGCCAGGCCGGGAATAATGCATGGCGGCAGGAAGTTCACTGCGTTCCGCCAGCTTCCCGCAAATCGTGGCGTGCGGTTGTTCACCTTGGCATCAAGCCATTCCAGCAGGAATGCCACAACGCACGCTGTAAGCACCGCCACGATGGGTTGCGCGTATGACTGCTCAAATCCCAGCACGGTATCGCCGAGTATGGTCCAGAGAATGAGCAGCGTGCAGAAATACCATAACGCAAAGAACCGCATCTTAGGGTCTTTGTTGGGATAGAAATTCAGTGTCGCGTATGCCATGTTTTGCTCCTCATTCACTTCCAAGCTCAACGCTGTGCCAGCCTGGTTTCACATCAATTTGTTTTCTTACGACCTGCCCGTTGCTGTTGCGCCATGCCAGGTTCACTCGTAGCAGCGTGTCAGGCGAAATCCTGCCCAGTCCGAAATGAAGATCAGGGCTGCGCTTGCCGGAATGTCCGCTGCCGCCATCTACCTGCGCGGAAAACTTGCGCCCATCCGGAAGCTCGACCACCGCAGTCGCTCCGAATGCAGGCCTGCCATAGAGATCGGGTCCGGGATGTCCGGCGCGCTCCCGGAATACCGCGGGCCCGCCCTTCACCGGCAGCACCAGATGCAATCCGAGAAACGCTCCTTGTGAAGAGCCTTCATTTTTGTAGAGGTACGAATCGCCCCATTGATCGGCGATGATGAAGTCCAGCCGCCCGTCGCCGTCTACGTCGGCAACTGCGATTCCGCGCGTATTTGCCGGAATAGCGAGTCCGGTTTCCTCTGCAATGTTGTAGTAGCGATGATCGGCAGCCTGCACGAAGAATGCAGTCTTGTTGTCGCCGCTCACATCGTCACCCGGCTTGAACCCCGGCCACAGCCGCGGATCGTGAATCAGGCTGTCATTCGATGTTCCCAGCGATTGCAGTTCCGGCCAGCGATTGATCTTGCCTTTCATGAATCCGGTGGCCTGCACAATTTCAAGCTGGCCATCGTTGTCGAAGTCGGCCATGCGCGCATCCCAGCCCCAGCCGCTGCGTGAGAGTCCCAGCCGCTCGCTGGCCTGGACGTAAGGCGCTTTGCCCTTCTTCATCGCCTCTTTGTCACCGGTGCTCAACCACAGGAAATGGCTCTCCTGCAGCGCGTAATCATCCGCAATGTTGCTCACAAAAATATCCGGGATGCCATCGCCATTCACATCCGCAAAATCTACTCCCATGCCTTTGAATGAATCGCGCCCCAGCACATTCGAGGCAGGTGTAGTGAACCCGCGCGTGCCTTCGAGCAGATCAAACGCCAGATGTCCGGGAGTGGAACGGTTGTGCAGCAGCCGGTCAGGACCGAAATCGTGAGCGAAATAAAGTTCAGGCAGCAGATCGCCATGCAGGTCCTGCGCTCCTGCCCCTAATGTCCAGCCATGCTCCACCGCCAGGCTGAATACATTCTTTGCTTCTTCAAAACGCACGAATGGATGCTCGCCACCGCCTGCCTCTTTCCACAACAGCACATGCTTGCTGCCGCCGTTGAAAGAGCGTGACTTGGTGTTGTGCATCGTCTCCACGCCATTGGCCGAAGCATCGAGAATGTGGCCGCCATCCTGGAAATAATTGCCGATGATCAGGTCAGGATGCCCATCGCCGTCCAGATCGGCAAACAGCGCCGCATTGGTGAACCAGCGCTGGTTGCCGGGGACAAGCTCCACCGCCTGATAATTCTTCGCTTCCAGCACGCTCGCGTGACCGGGAGTGCCGCCGGTGCGCAGAAAAGCAACCGGTGTTCGTCCCCAGTAATAAACGACAATATCTGCCAGGCCATCTTCATTCAGATCACCAATCAGGCAGCCCATCGGAGCCATCGTTTCAGGATCGTAGCTGGCCGGCCGCAGCGTGAATGGCTTGTATCTCTCCCCGGTAGTGGGCGCCGGTGCAATGGTGACCTGATCGCTGCGCGGATCAACCAGGCATGTGTCATTCGAAAGACCATCGCCATCGAGATCGCCGGCCGCGATGGCCGCGCCTACTGACGAAATCCATGCGGAGATGCGTTTCAAGCTCGGCTGCACCGGCCTTACGGTTCTCGCATTCAGATCACCGCTTGAAGGCAGAGTGTGCCGCGTGAAATGAAAACGCGAAGCCAGTTGCAGCCGCTCGCCCGCGGAAATTTCCGGCACGCGGGCCTGAAAGAACAGAAAGACTACAAGCACAGCCGCAACCATTCTAGGAATGTTTCGGCGCAGCCGGTTGGGGAGTGAGTTCATGGGGTTTACCTCTCAGAGTGAAAGAAGGAGCAAAAGAATTTCTCAGCAGCTCTCGCCAGCGCTGGTAGGGCGAAGGATCAGCATCGCTTACCTGGGCAAGAGTTTCGTCGCACAGGGCGGCAGCTCTTTCGCTGTTCATGCCGCACAGGATTTCGCAGGCGATTTCAGTGTGCCGCGCCGGATTGCCGGCAAGCTGCCGCGCTTTGGCCGCAAACGCAGCGCCTTGCGCTGCACTGGAAGCATGGGAGCCCGCGATCCAGCGCAACTCTTCTATTTCATTTCGGCTGCTTCCGCCTGCATACGCGCAAGCCAGTCCTGCGCCGCTCCAGGCATCGCCGCGAAAGTCTGGATGAAAACCGGCAATGGTCTGAGAAATCTCCAGAATGTCAGCGCCGTGAACGAACCACAAGCTGCGTCCCAAACCTTGAAGGAAGACGTGGCGGGCAGTCTCTGAAAGCCGCGATGGCAGCTTGCCTGCGTTAATGACCTGGTCGTGGTGAAAATAGCCTTCATGAAAGCCATAGCCATCCACGGCCAGCCAGCGCAACACGCGATCATATTGGCTGATGGCTGTATCCATGCGCAGGCGCAGCCAGGGTAGTCGCGCCCCGGCCCAGCCCGCGCCTACGTGCAGCATGTATACATGGTGGCGTCCTGCTCCGCCGAGAAACTGCTGCAGACGTCTGCCGCGCAGTGTAATTCCATCGAGCAATGCCAGCGCCATCGCCGTGCCTTCATAGGCAAAGCCCCGGTACACCGGTTCGACCGTCTCCAGCTTGTCCACCAGTTCAGCATCGGAGCGCGCCTGCAATGCTGCATGGTATCCACCCAGAAAAGTGCGCCCCACGTGCTCCAGCCATTCGCGAACTTCCGGACGCGAGCAATGAAATCCCCGCCGCGCAAAGTCCGCTTCTCGCAAATCAATCTTGAGCAGATTGTGGAATAGCCTTGACATGAAGTTTCTATGAATTTGTTTTCTGAATTTCTTTTGAATTCCTTTTGAATCCTTTTGAATCCTTTGCGTTCTCTGCGCCCTCTGCGGTGAAAGCTTTTTCTTACTTGAGTGCTTAAACGACTTTCCGTTTCTCCAGCGGCACGCTATGCGCCATCACCCGGATGGCGGCCACATCCACCTCCACCACAAAACCGCGCGAGATCGAATCGATGGAAATGACCACGCGGGTGTTGTTCTGTTGCCGCAGCAGGATTCCCTGGATGCCGCTCAATGCTCCCGAGATGATCATCACGCGCTGGCCGGCAATCAGATACGGATGTGGCGCTACATTCCCATGCTCCATTGCCCGCCGGATCCATTCGATCTCCTCTTCGGCAACTTCTGAAGGAATATTTCTGGAGCCTACCAGTGAAACCACATTGGGCAGTGTGAGCACGCGGGCGCGTTCTATAAAAGGCAGGCGCACAAAAACATAGCCGGGGAACAAAGGCATCTCCAGCGTGACTCGCCGGTCTTTCCAATGGCGAACCGACCGGTAACTGGGAAGGAAATGTTCAATCGCGTACTCTTTCAGCCTCAGGGCAGTTCTTTTTTCCTGATTCGAACGCACAAATAGCACAAACCATTTTGGATCGTGCGCGTCTATAGGGGAGGGATAGTTCTGCACGAGCAACTCTCTTTATGTTTAAAAATGCTGTTTTTCTTGAGGATCACTTGGGAGCGGTTGAGAACAAGGTGCAGCTTCGCCCCGTCACTTACAGGGCTCATGTGACCTTAACCACTCAGATTGCAACTAGCATCAGGATGAAAAACTGCGCGCCAGGCCGGGACAATCGGTAACCCGGCTTCTCGCTGGTGTTAGCTTGTGAGAATTCCCGCCACCCTCATCGTGTAGCTGGCTCTATGGCAGGAACCATCGCAGTTTAGAGAGTCCCAAATGGGACCCATGCGGCACACGCTACACCCGATGCAGTATGTCGCGCAACCACATAAAGGTGCTATACACCACATCGTTCGACTTTCCAAAAGTGGAAGAAACGGCAGAGTAGTCTCTGGCCAGGAAGACATAGACGGCGGGCGCTTTAACTTGCAGGTCTTTCTATATCGCGATACGGCTAAGCTTACTCATTGACCCCATTTTGTTTTCGAGCGGCGGCACAAAATCGATTCATGCCGCCGCGTAAAAGCTAGTTGGTAAAGTTCACGTTTGAGATGCATTCCGTCTGGAAGGTAATGCCATTGTTGAGCGTTGCTTTACCGGTGGGAGCCGCCGCCGCTTTCACCCCTGATCCGACCCTGGGTGTTGGACTCGGACTGGGCGAGGGGCTCGTGTTGCAGGTGCTGGGCACTACCGGATGCGGTCCTACATGCACCGGACGCGGATAGAATCCGCCTGAAGGATAAGTACTCGATGAGGGATATCCTGAGGGCGCGCTGGCGCTCCATGACGAGTTGGTAGAACTTAACGTAATCGGGGAGGCCGCCTGGTGGCCAATCACGTTCGCTGAATTCGCCGGATTTCCTCCTGCAGTTGTGAAAATAATTTGCGCGTTGATGGTAATGCTGGAATCAAACGTTCCATCGGGACGCACTGTGACGGTGCCTGTAGAAGGTGAAAGCGCATCGGGCTGCGGCAGAGTGCTGGTGGAAATCGTCCCGCCGGAGTTGTTCACGGTCACATAAACGTCGGCCTGTTGTCCCTGGAAAGTGACGCTGTTCTGGCTCTTCATAGATAAGGCATAGAGCTCTACCGGAACAGTTCCGCCGCCCGAAGGCACATCTTGGGTGCGGTGCATAATGGTATCGGTGCTGCCGGTTGAACCCTGGATTGGAACACCCTGCAGCGGCACCTGCCCAAGACCCATGCTGCTCAAATCAATGGATGCGCCGGAGCCGGTTTGCAGCAGATCATAACCCGCGCTCTGGGCTGTAGCCATCAACGAACACCCAAACAGCATTACAGCCACGAACAAAGCTTGAAATAGTGGAGAGGAAAAACGCTTCATCAGAAACACTCCTTAAACAGAGCTGATTACATACCATTCGCGTATGGGCTGCTTCTCCCAAATTGCCAACTTGCAGAAAAATGGCGGCGCAAATGCGCTGCCGTCTTCGGTAGAACAGGAATTACTAGGGAGTACGAGTCGGCGAGGGCGACGGGCTCGGCGAGGGACTGGGCCCGGCTGGCACCACTGGATGCTGGGCTGTGTGTACCGGTCGGGGATAAACACCGCCCGAAGGGAAACTTGTAGATGAGGGATACCCCGGCGGCGGTGTCGTACTCCAGCTTGAGTTGGTGGAACTGAGGCTGATCGCCGAAGCCGCTTGATGCCCCAGGTAGTTCCCTGAATTTCCCACGCTGGTCCCGGCCTTTACAAAGATCAAATCGGCATTGACGGTAAGGCTTGAGTCAAACGTTCCATCCGTGCGAAACGTTCCAGTACCGGTTGAAGGCGAAAGGCTGTCCGGCTGCGGCACTGTGCTGGTCGAAATCGTGCCACCGGAATTGTTGATCGTCACATATACATCAGCAGGTTGGCTATGGAAAGTTACCGGGCTGGTGCTCTTCATGAGCAGCGCGGTAACATTCACTGGTACGCTCCCACCGCCTGATGGGATGTTCTGGGTGCGATGGACGATTGTATCTGCCGAACCGGTAGAGCTCTGAATCGGCACTCCCTGGAGTGGCACCACGCCCAGACCGAGACTGGAAAGATCAATAGACGCGCCACTGCCGGTTTGCAGAAGATCATAGCCACCCTGCGCGAACGCCATCGAGGCGGCAAATACCATCATTAGAAAAACCATCGACCTTGCTGAAGCATGCAGACGTTTCATCGGGAACTCTCCTTTTTCACTGAACGGATTCTTAGTTACTTCTAATTACACCGAATCCCCGCCTTCCACTTCTTCTCCCAAATTGCTAAAAGCAGTCAGCCCCTAAGCTGCATTCCTGAATTAACCGCAAAGGGCGCTAAGGACGCCAAGGTGACGAGAATGCATAAATGAGTATTTGATCAGTGGGAATGTTATCTGGGATCAAAGCTCTTTGATTTTTTCTTTTGCTTCCTTCGCGTCCTTAGCGTCCTTCGCGGTAAATAACCATGAGAATGTTCAGGAGGGCCAAATGCTAGAATTTCCTCGCATGAAACCCTTCATCTTGATCGCCACTGTCCTCGCAGCCATTTTTGCCGCTGCCCAGACGGCCAATACCTATGACATCCTTATTCTTCACGGCCAGCTCATCGACGGCTCCGGACAGCCTGGCCACATCACCAACATTGCTATCCGTGGAGACCGCATCGTCAAGATCGGTCTTCTTCCTGGCGCCAAAGCCAAGCGCACCATTGATGCCAAAGGCCTGGTCGTCTCGCCCGGATTCATTGATATGCTGGGCCAGTCAGAAACCTCTTTGCTCATCGACAATCGCGCCCTGAGCAAACTTTCCCAGGGCATCACCACGGAAATCACCGGTGAGGGCGGCTCCATCGCTCCACAAGACACGCTGACCATCGCAGCCATTGAGCCCTCGCTCGCGCCCTATCACCTGAAAATCGACTGGACGGACCTCAACGGCTACTTCGCGCGCCTGCAAAAGCAGGGCACCCCGATCAATCTCGGCACTTACGTCGGCGCAGCCCAGGTCCGCGAAGCGGTGCTGGGTGATGTGAACCGCGAGCCCACTCCTCAAGAACTGCAGAAGATGCAGACCCTTGTGGCCGATGCCATGAAGCAGGGCGCTTTCGGCCTTTCTACCGCGCTGATTTATCCACCCGGACACTACGCAAAGACTGAAGAACTGGTCGCGCTCGCCAAAATCGTGAAGATATATGGAGGCATCTACGCCACGCACATGCGCAGCGAAGGCCAGAGCGAGATCGCGGCGATTCAGGAAGCGCTGAGAATCGGACGTGAAGCCCATGTCCCGGTGGAGATCTTCCATCTGAAAGTCAGCGGCAAGACCCGCTGGGGATCAATGCCCAACGTGATCAAGATGCTTCGCGAGGCTCGCAATGCCGGGCAGGAGGTTGCTGCCGATATGTATCCGTATGTGGCGGGTGCTACCGCATTGGCTTCAACTCTGCCGCCTTGGGCTGCCGATGGCGGCATGGACAAGCTGCTGGAGCGGCTCCATGATCCGCAAATCCGCGCGCGCATCAAGAATGAGTTAGCCGCCGATCATCCTGACTGGGAAAACCTGTACTTTGACAGCGGCGGTCCCTCCGGCGTGATGGTGTCCTCGGTCGTGAATCCTGACCTCAAGCAATACACCGGCAAGACCGTGGCCCAGATTGCTGAACAGCAGAAAAAAGATCCGCTGGATGCTTTGTTCGATTTCATTCTTGCCGATCAAGGCCTTACCGGCGCGCTCTATTTCATCGCCAGCGAAGAAGACCTGCAGTACGGATTGAAACAGCCCTTTACTTCCATTGGCCTGGATGCAGGTGAAATGCCGCCCGACGGCCTGCTTTACGAGTCGCATGCTCACCCGCGCACCTGGGGCAGCATGCCGCGCTTTCTCGGCCATTACGTTCGTGATCTGCATTTACTCTCGCTGGAAGAAGCAATTCATAAGATCACCGGCCTGCCCGCGCAACGCGACGATTTAGCTCAAAGAGGATTGATCAAGACCGGCTACTTTGCCGATATAACCCTCTTTGATCCCAGAACGATCATCGACAAAGCTACATATACGGACCCGACTCAGATTTCCGAGGGCGTGAAATATGTAATCGTCAATGGCCAGATCGCTTTCGAAGATGGAAAGATGACCGGCGCTATGCCCGGCCGTGCCCTGCGCAGACATCACTTGCAGGCGCAGCCCATACAATATCCCAAAAAATGACACAACCTCACTGCTGATTGCGCTGATGAATCGGAAATCAATCAGCCCTTGATCCGTTTCATCAGCGTTATCAGCGATAAGGTTTTGATTATTTCTGTTCTCCGCCACTTCCCGCAGGCTTCTCGAATATCTTCGGATCGATCGTTGGATTGAATTCGTAGCTGCTCACGGCAATGCTGAGGGCAGGTGTTCCGTTGATGCTCACTTCTTCATGGAAGGGCACCGTAATTCCTTCCACAGCCTTGTAATCTGAGAGGTCGGTGATGCGCGTCTCCGGACCGGTCTGTCCCGTCGCTGTGGACTGCTCGCGCAGTACGTACCCGGTTTTCGGATCTACATACCAGCGGAACTGCTGCTGGCCTGCATGAATCTCCAGCACCGCAGCTTCTGTATCTCCAATCTTTTCCGTGCCCTGAGCACTGAAGATGTATTGCGGGTCATTCAGATGCTGGGCCAGAGACCAAACCGATCGTTTCATTCCGTTCAGGGAATCTTCCTTCTGAGAAGATGGCAGTGGCCTCACCCCCATCGCGCCCATGGCCATGAAGCTGTCTTGCGGAGAGGCAACAATCACCATCTCTCCGCCGGGTGTGTTCATTTTCATGTAGGTTTTGTCCGGCGGCACTTCGGCCTGTTCGCTCTCCAGCGAGATTCCCTGCGCCTTGAGTGTCAAACTTGCTTTCAGGCGCACCGCTTTGATCGAACTCAGCTTGGCTGCCCCGCCCGAGGCCTCAATCACTTTGGCAATCAGCGCCTTTCCTTCAGGATTGGAGGTAACTGGCGCGCTCGCCGATGCATTGGAGCCGCCTGCCCCAGGCTGTGGAATGGTGATATCGATGGGTGTGACCTGGCCAAAGGTGCTGAGCTGCTTGTCAAAATCCGCCGACTTCCCCACCACCAGCACCGCCAGCTTGTCTTTGCTGAGATATTTTTTGGCGACGCGGTCTACATCGGCGGCTGTGACCTGCTCTACCCCTTTCTGGAAGCGTTCCAGAAAATCCGCAGGATACCCGTACAGCTCATACTGCATACGCTGGAGCATGACCTTGTCCTTGGAGTCATACTCAAACACAAACGAGTTCAGGATGGCATCTTTGGCCCGCTGCAACTCCGCCGCTGTCGCAGCATTATTCCTCATGTCGTCCACTTCTTTGTAAAGCCCCGCGACCGCCTGCGCTGTGGTGCCGCTCTTGGTGCCTATGCCCAGTGTGGTCAAACCCACGTGGGTGAAATTCGAGCCCACGCTCCCAAACACCGCATAAGCCAAGCCGGCTTTTGTGCGCAGATTCGAGAACAGGCGGGAAGAGAAGCCGCCCCCGAAAACCTGGTTCATCACTTCCACCGCGTAATAATCGGGATTGTCGCGGCGCAATCCGAGAGAAACCATGCGGATCTCGCTCTGGTTTACATCTTCTTTCTCCACAAAATACATTCCGGCCTTGGGATCAGAGACTGGCGCTTCCTTTGACATGAATTGCGCGCCTTTGGGCCAGCTTTCGAACAGCTTGCGCAGCCTGGCTTCCATCTGCGCCGAATCAAAATCGCCCACAATGCCAAAAATGATGTTGTTGGGGTGGACATGCCGGCTGTGCCAGTTGAGCAGGTCTTCGCGGGTAATGGCATTGACCGTAGCGTACTCAGGTACACGCGCGTAAGGGCTCTGCGCGCCAAATCCCAGCCTTGCCGCTTCGCGTCCTGCGATCTGGCCCAGGTTGTCATTGCGCCGCGCAATGCTGGCCTTCATCGCATCTTTGGCCAGATCGATTTTCTCCTGGCGGAATTCCGGGTTATGGAGCACATCATTGAATATGTCCAGAACCGCATCGAAATCTGCCTTCAGGCAGGAGAAGCCCAGAGAAGTAGCCGTCGGATTCGGGTTTGACTCAACCCGCGCCGCGCGTGCCTCCAGCAAGTCATCCAACTGGTCGCCGGTTTTAGTTTTGGTGCCCCCTGTGCGCCACGCATTTGCATAAACCGAAACCAATCCAACTTTATCGCCCTGTTCATCATTGGAGCCGCCACGGACGTAGAGCGTGCCGTCAATCAACGGCAACTCGTGGTCTTCCTGCAGAAAGATCACCATGCCGTTCTCAAGCTGGATTCTCTTTGGCTGCTGCGGATGAAAGGGTGGCAGGGGCGGCTTCTTGATGGCAGCGATATCGCCGGCAGCCAGATCGCTCTGCGCTTTTTCTCCAGCCGGAGACGTTTTTGCCGTAGGTGCGGCCTTGCCCGTCGGCGGCGTGCCTTGCGCTGCTGTTTTTGCAGGCTGGCTCTGCGCAGGCAAAAGATTTCCGATTGCTAAAACCAGTACCAGAATCACCCTGCGGAAATGAATGCCACTCATTATTGCGTCTCCTTCTGCTTCTGCGCGCCCTGCCCTGGTTTCTTTTGGGATGTATTTTCGATCATGGCCACCGTGCGGTTTCCTTCCACGAAGGTCTTGTTGGCGATGCGCCGGATATCTGCCTTGGTCACTTTATCGATGCGGTCAACAGACCGGAAAAGCTCACGCCAGTCTCCATAACGCGTCTGGTAGGTGGCGAGTTGTTGCGCCAGCCCTTCATTGTTGGCCAGCCCGCGGATCAGGTCGGCCTTGATTCGCGTCTTCACCATCTGTAAGTCTTCATCGCTCACATCCTGGTTCTTCAGGCGGTCAATCTCGTCGTGAATGGCCTGCGCCTGTTCCTGGTTGGTGTGCCCCGGCAGCGGAACCGCCAGAAAAGCAAACAGGCCGGGATATTTCTGCCCGGGAAAACCGGAGAACCCTGCTGCCGCCACTGCAATCTTTTTATCCCTCACCAGGGTGCGGTAGAGCCGCGAAGTGCGGCCCGCGGAGAGCAGATCGGAGATGACGGTGTATACCTCATCATCGGGATCACGATAGCTTGGCCGGTGATAGCCTTCGATATAAAACGGCTGGGATGTTTCGTGCATGACGACGCTGCGCTCGGCCGTCTGCGGCGGCTCCACCGTGGTCAATGGCTCGGGTTTTGGCGCTGCCGGAATCCTTCCAAAGTACTTTTCTACGATCGGAAGAAACTGCTCCGGCTTCACATCACCCACCACTGCAATCACCACGTTCGCAGGCCCGTAGTATTTATGAAAAAATTTCTCTGCTTCGGTCACGCTCAGGTGATCCAGCTCCGAGGGCCATCCCACGCCGGAGCGGCCATAAGGATGCGCCTCGTAGGCCGCAGCCAGAAACTGCTCAACCATTCGCCCGATCGGATTGCTGTCGATGCGCAGGCGCCGCTCTTCATGCACCACGTCACGCTCTTTATAGAACTCGCGAAATACCGGATGGCGAAAGCGTTCCGACTCGAGATAAGCCCACAGTTCCAGCCGGTTTGCGGGCATGGAGTATAAATAATCGGTGCTGTCCAGGCTCGTGCCCGCATTCAAGCCTATGCCGCCTTCACGCTCCACAATCTCGCCAAAGCGGTTTTTGATCACGAACTTGTTGGCGTTTTCCACCGCCTTGTCAAACTCTGCTTTCAGCGCCGCCACCTTCTTCGGGTCACGGCCCACCTCTCTGCGGTCTTCACGGTCATAAGCCGCATATGCCTGCTCCACCTTGTCGAGCGCAATTTTTTCCTGGGCATAGTTGGTGGTGCCAATCCGGTCAGTGCCTTTGAACGCCATGTGCTCAAACATGTGCGCCAGGCCCGATTGACCTGATGGGTCCTGCACCGAACCTGCATCTACGATCGTGGCAAAAGAAAATACCGGCGCCTCAGGACGCTCGCATACCACCACCGTAAGGCCATTCTTCAGCACCTTCACAGTCGTGCGCTTTTCAAACGAAGCCAGATCCTGGGCGATGCTGCTGCCCACCATGCATGCCATGAATGCGGCAATCAAAAAGACGGGGGAAAAGCGGCGCATCCTGCCTCCTCGCAGTTGTTCTTCACTTTTACGGATTGATCGAACGAATGGTTCAACCTCAAAACGAACGGCTCTATTGTTTGTGTCATCCTGACCGAACGCCTGAACAGGTGTTTCCGAATCCAAGTTCCAATGCGCGCAGCCAAGGATCTATGTGTTTGTTTCCACTTCCAAATGCGCTGGTTACAAACGTTTGTTAAAGTTAAAACGAGCGCCAACCGGATTGTCAAATGGCAAGCCGCAAAACCGCAAAAGCACAAAACCGATGACGTGTCCTGCCTTCCGGAATGAAACCTGCCAAGCTCAAAGAATTTCTGTTCCGGACCGTCCACAAAGTTGTCTTAGCAGATGAGGAACAACTTGAGATTGTCCCTCTGGTCTGGAAAACCTGAGTTGCTGATTGGTTGCAGAATTGCACTAGGTTGTATCGAGTGCAGGGCTTGTCCCCGAAAGTGTCTTGGGGACCCCTTCCGGACCTGCATAGGTAAAGCGAGTAAATACAGGATTTTAATCGCTTTTTAATGTTTCACGGTTAGGTTAAAACCCAGGCATCAGATGTAAAAAGTACCCGAGGGCAACGGAAGTTTTTCGCGTAAGCGCATCGGAGGCCTCTGAGCCTGTCCTGAGGCAAGCTTGCGCAGCCGAAGGATTCATCGCATGGCGATGAATCCGCTTTCAGGATGAGGAATTCGCCAGGTGAGCTTGCCATTTGCTCCGGCAGCAGCTTGAGCAAATCGCTTTAACATCCTGTAGGACATGTACTTGGAAAGACCAGGGCTAAGCCGGAAAGTGCCTGCGGCGCCCATATCAAACTGGCTGGATGGTCGCTCTACTGGATATACAGCCAGAATTTATTTGAACTTTTGCCACAAGTTTTGGAGGGATTCGATGAAGCGGTTAATTTTAGCAGTTCTTTTGAGTTCACTTCTGTTCTTGCCGGGATGCGGCAGTGGAGGCAGTAGCTCCATCACCAGCACACCGACATCAGCCAATACAACCATCAACTTTGGTGATGCCACCAACGATCAGGTTATCGGTTTTGAGATGCTGATCAACAGCATCACCTTGAGCGGCGGATCAAACCCCAGCGTGCTGCCCAAGCCGACCGAGTTTGAGTTTGTCCATGCCGCAGGCATTCTGGAACCTCTTTCGCTGATCTCTGTTCCGTCCGGAACCTACACCGGCGCAACCATCGGCGTGGCCAATCCTGAAGTGGTGATCATGACGGCCAGCGGGCCTTCGAAGATTCCCGCTACGCTCACCGCTTCTACTGTAACGGTCACCTTCCCCTCTCCGATCACCATCGGAGCAAATGCCGCGGTACTGAACTTCGACCTGAACCTGGCGACCTCCATTACATTGAACGCCACCAATACTGCCGCTACCGTTACGCCACAGTTCACGGCCACTACTGCCTCTGTCCCGGCCAACAACGGTGGTGAAGATGATGAGCATGGCGAGATGGAAGACATTCGCGGCGCCATCACCAACGTTTCTTCGCCCAAGTTCACCATTCAGCCATCACAGACTGCCCAGCCGGTCACCTTTACGACCAATTCCAGCACGCAGTTCAAAGATGGCATCACCAGCTTCTCCCAGCTCGCCAATGGCATGATCGTCTCCGTGGATGCGGTTACGCAGACTGACGGCACGCTGCTGGCTACCAAGGTGGAATCGGAAACTGAAACCGCCAATGGCCAGGAAGTCGAAGGCTTTGTCACCTCTGTGACCGGAAGCCCGGCAACGCAGATCGTGGTCAGCACCCAGAAGTCTTCTGTAACCTCAACCACTCTGGGTACCTCGGTGACCGTCTCCATCGGCAACGGCACCAAGTTCGCCGTTCAGAGCAGGAATCTCAGCGGCACGCTCCCGGCTTTCGATGCTACCCATATCGGCAAAGCACAGCGGGTGGAGGTTGACAGCGAAACCGCGTCCAACAATGCCGGCACGGCCACCGGCGATAAGATCAAACTGACCGAGCAGGCCCTGACCGGCACCATCAGCGCGCTGAGCGGCGGCAACTTCACACTGACCGTGGGAAGCACCTCCGCGTTTGCTACCCTGACCGGCGGCACCGCCGTTGCAGTCCAGACGCAGAGCGGCACGGAAATCAAGAACGTGACCCTCTCGAATGGCGCCACGGTGCGCGTGCGTGGTCTGCTGTTCGTGAACGGCACCGCTTACACCATGGTCGCTGCACGTATCGTTCAGCCTGAATAGTTCCCCTGGCTCACTCAAAAAGGCCCGCTTCGGCGGGCCTTTTCTTTTCATTGCATTCAAATTACGTGCTCAGACTACCGATTCGTGTCACGTTCTACTGAAAACATTGGAGATACTTCCAAACTGTCGACGACCTCAGAGGAGTTTTCGACGACCTCAAAGCCACTTTCGACGCCCCCCAGCGGGGCGGCACAGTCCAGAATTCTGCAAGCAATTCCGCAAGTGCCGAAGGCACGACATGAAAGTAGCCCGGCATGGAGCGCAGCGGAATGCCGGGTAAGCGAGGACAAGCCCGTTAAGTCCCGAAGGGACGGCTGAAACCATCCGCAAACAATCTACGTCTCTCTTCTGTTCAGACTATCTATTTTTCAAGGCGTGAAATACTTTTTCAAATCTCTTGATACATCATCTTGCCAGGAATGAGTCTGAACGGATGTTCCTGTTCATCTGGATAAAGTTGCGCCCAAAGCTCTCCCGAATCAGCGGCATTTTCGACCCATTCAATCGCTTTGGTTGGATTCTGCGTTGGAACGTCAATATACGAGAGATTGAGTCCGGTCTCGTCCAGCGGATCTTCGAATACGAAAAATACTCGCATCATGGCTCTTTCAACGGTAAATTGTCTCTATCCTCGACGCAACCTGCCTACCATTGCGCCCCACTTTAGTAAGCGAGGATAAGCCCGTTGAGTCCCGAAGGGACGGCTGAAACCATCCGCAAGCAATCTACGGACGATAAAAATCTCTCTTCTATTCAGGGCTATCTATTTTTCAAGGCGTGAACACTTTTTCAAATCTCTTGATACATCTTGCCAGGAATGAGTCTGAACGGATGTTCCTTCCAGGGCGCAGCGTCGCCCTCCTCTTCTCGTTGGCAAATTCGACTCGCTCAATTCCCAGGCCCCTGCGATTTGGTAAGATGTTCGGCTGCAAATCCATTCGCGTTACACTCCCTGCCCACTGAAGGAAGCTGCTCATGAACGGGAAACCCCTCGAAAGACCAGGCCCTGGCTTGCTCATCCTGGCCATCATTATTGTTCTTGCTGCTGTGCGCGGTTCTTTTGCTTCAGAGATCCACGAGGAGGATATCGCCCGCTGGAAGCACGAAGCTGCCAATGTCACGATCATTCGTGACGATTGGGGCATCGCGCACGTTTACGGAAAGACAGACGCCGATGCCGTCTTCGGCGCAGAGTATGCACAAGCGGAAGATGACTTCAATCGCGTCGAGACGAACTACATCAACGCCATGGGCCGGCTGGCCGAGACCGAAGGCGAATCCAGAATTTATCAGGATCTGCGTATGAAGCTCTTCATTGATCCTGACGCTCTGAAGAAGCAATATACGGAAAGCCCGGAGTGGCTGCAAAAGCTGATGAACGCATTTGCCGACGGTCTGAATTTTTACCTCTATAAGCATCCGGAGGTGAAACCGCGCGTCATCCAGCGATTCGAGCCCTGGATGGCGCTTTCCTTCACTGAAGGAAGCATTGGAGGCGACATTGAACGCGTGAACCTCAAGCAGCTCGCAGCCTTTTATGGAAAAACTCCCGCTCCCCAGACGGCCCGCGCCTTCGATAGGGAGAGTGTCAATGACGATAACGATGATGACATGGCTGAGCCCACAGGATCCAATGGCATGGCCATCGCTCCGTCAAACACGGCGGATCATCATGCGCTGTTGCTGATCAATCCGCACACCTCGTTCTTCTTTCGCTCGGAGCTGCAGATGGTCAGCGAGGAAGGTTTGGACGCCTACGGCGCCGCGACCTGGGGCCAGTTTTTCATTTACCAGGGATTCAATCCGCGCATCGGCTGGATGCATACATCCAGCGGCGTGGACGCGGTGGACGAGTATCTGGAAACCGTCACGAAGAAAGACAATCGCTATTACTACGAATACGGTAAGGAAGAACGGCCACTCATCGTCCGGCAGATTACGGTCCCTTACAAGACCGATCATGGAATGGCGCAAAAGACATTCACCGCCTATTGGACGCATCACGGGCCCATAATTCGCGAAGAGAACGGCAAGTGGATAAGCATCCGGCTGATGCAGAAGCCAATCGAGGCGCTGAGCCAGTCCTTTCTGCGCACCAAAGCCACCGATTACAAGTCTTACCGGAAAACCATGGAGTTCAAGGCAAACTCCTCGAACAACACCATCTTTGCCGATGCCGACGGCAATATCGCCTACTTTCACGGAAATTTCATCCCTCGGCGCAGCACCAGGTTCGACTTTACCAGGCCGGTCGATGGCGGCAATCCTGAGACAGAATGGCAGGGATTTCTTTCCATTGACGAGACACCGCATCTGCTGAATCCCAGGAGCGGCTGGCTTTACAACTCCAACAACTGGCCATGGTCGGCTGCCGGACCAAGCAGCCCCAGAAAAAAGGATTATCCCGCTTACGTGGAAACGGGAGGCGAGTCGGCCCGAGGACTGCACGCCATCAAGGTACTGGAAAACAAGAAAGACTTCACGCTGGACTCTCTCATCGCTGCTGCCTACGACAGTTATCTCACCTGGTTTGACAAGCCATTGCCTGCCTTGATCAGAGCCTGGGACCAATCTCCCTCTTCAGCCCCGCTCAAGCAGAAGCTCTCAGAGCAAATCGCGGCCCTGCATACCTGGGATCACCGCTGGTCCGTTAACTCCGTCCCTACATCTCTTGCCATATTTTGGGCAGAGGACATGCAGCATCGCGTGCGCGCTGACGCTAAAAAGGCTGGCATTTCCGTGGAAGACTACATTGCCGGAAAGGCTGCGCCGGAAACGCTGTTACAGGCTCTGGGGGCCGCTTCTGACAAACTCCAGGCCTCTTTCGGAGCCTGGAAAACCCCCTGGGGAAACATCAACCGGTTCCAGCGGCTGAATGACGATATCGTACCGAAATTCAATGATGCGGCCCCCAGTATTCCGGTCGGTTTCACCTCCAGCGCCTGGGGATCGCTGGCCTCATTTGGCGCTCATGCTTATCCCGGCACAAAGAAATGGTACGGCGACAGCGGCAACAGCTTCGTTGCAGTAGTGGAGTTTGGTGAACGCGTTCGCGCCAAAGCTGTAACCGCCGGGGGCGAAAGCGGTCATCCAAAGTCCCGTCATTTTGACGATGAAGGCCTCCGCTACAGCAAGGGCGACCTGCGCGACGTCTACTTCTACCGCTCACAACTGCAGGGACACACCGAACGGGAATACCATCCAGGAAGCTGAGCCGGACTTGAATCGGGGGGATCGGTCACGGCATAGCGGAGCTGCAACCAAACCTTACCCGAAGTTCGTCACGGTGCGGTTGAATTCCGCGATTTTTAAGGTTGTCATCGTGACAAGTCTTTTATCCTCAATCCCCAGATTCAGAAAAGCGATGTAGTGCAGACCTACCCTCTTGCGGCCAACCAGAGCCGGTGGCAAACTCGGCCCCAGATGTTTTTGCGGCCGCATCAACGAAGTAAGG
>QHVI01000133.1 GCA_003223515.1 Candidatus Angelobacter sp. Gp1-AA117 | reverse complement strand
ATCAGGATCAGTCTGCCCTGCGTGCTTCCTGAGAGGAGCAACAGTTTCGGGTACGATGCGATGTCCAAGCCAGACTGCGGTGCGGGCTCTTGCAGGCGCCACAGAGATTCGGCTTTCGCCCACGCAGTCGCTCATACCTATTTTCATCTTTTCTGGGTGGGACTCAAGTCCCATGTCCGACTGCGGTTAAAGGTTTTTGGTTGTGGCTTCGCTACGCTGTGGCTAATAACATATTTAATGAATAAACAGACAGTGTTGAGGCCCAACATCTACCCTTTGCGGCAAAGCTGCCTTACAAGGGATAAGTTAGGGTAATCCTATGATACCTTGCGCCGCTTGTACAGCCTTTAGGTGGAATCTTCCATTTTCAGTCGGGAATTTTTATCGCGGGGTCTTTTGCGCTTCGGCTTTGCCGTCGGCAGGCAACGGAGGCCCAGCGGAGATGACCTTGAAGGTGCGAAAGATCAGCCTCAGGTCGAATGGCAATGACAGATTGGCAATGTATTCCCGGTTGAGAGAGAGCTTATGCGGCAGTACCACCTCCCGGTAAAACTGCGCGGCATCCTTGGCCGTGGCCAGCAGTTCCTCTTCATGGCGGTAAGCGATGGCAGCCAGATCGGTGATGCCCGGCCTCACAGAGAGCACCTCGCGCTGTTCGGGCGTGTAGTCCTGTACATGGGAAAGGGTCTCCGGGCGCGGCCCCACCAGGCTCATGTCTCCCCGTACTACATTCCAGAGCTGTGGCATCTCATCCAGCTTCCACTTGCGCAGATAGCGGCCCACCGGAGTCACACGCTCATCGCCGGACGAGGTAATCTCCGGCCCAACGCGCTCTGCGCCCGCCACCATGGAACGAAATTTCCACAGACGGAAGATTTTGCCGTCTTTCCCGACGCGTTCCTGGGTAAAGAACACCGGCCCGCGCGAACTGCATTTCACCGCGAGCGCCACCACCACCAGCACCGGGCTCAGCAGGAGCAACCCCCAGCCGGCGCAAATGAAATCGAAGATGCGCTTGCCATGATCGCGGTAGAAGGTGCGCGTTGGCCGAGGAGAGGGCATTCCTATTTGCTTCCGAAGCTGGAAGCCACTTCAGATACAGCAGCGATTACCGCATTGATTTCCGCATCGCACATGGTGGGGTAGATGGGCAGGGAAACAGCACGCTGGTACTGGGCTTCGGCGTTGGGCAGATCGCCGGGCCGGTAGCCGAAACGCTTCTGGTAAAACGGGTGCAGGTGCAACGGAATGAAGTGGACGCTGGTGCCGATGCCGCGCTGCTTCAATTCGGCAATGAATCGATCCCGGTCAATGGAAAGCCGCTCCAGCTTCAGGCGGAGAATATAGAGGTGCCAGGAACTCTTGCGGTCGGAATGATCCTGCGGAACTGCCAATGCAGGGATAGCGCTGAAGGCTGCGGTGTAGCGCTCCATAATGGCCTGCCGGGCTGCGCATAACTCATCGCACTTGCCAAGCTGCACCAGTCCGATGGCGGCCGCTATGTCGGTCATGTTGTATTTGAAACCCGCCTCCAGCACCTGGTAGAACCATGAGCCATCGCTGCTGTAGCGCTTCCAGGCATCGCGCTCAATGCCATGCAGGCGCATGATGCGCATGCGCTCGGCCACTGCATCATTGCCGGTGGTAATCATGCCGCCCTCGCCGGTGGTGAGGGTCTTGGTAGCATAGAAGCTAAAGACGCTGATCCCGCTCAGGGCGCCAATGGGCGTGCCCCGATACGATGCGGGCAAGGAATGCGCAGCGTCTTCGATGATGTGCAACTGATGCTTCGAGGCCAAGTCGTGAATCTCCTGCATGTCACAGGGCATGCCCGCGAGATGCACTGGAATCATGGCACGGGTACGCGCAGTGATTTTGCGTGCAGCATCTTCCGGATCGAGGTTCATGGAGCCCGGTTGAACATCCACCAGCACCGGCTTTGCCCCGAGATAGCAGACGACCTCTCCGGTGGCCGTGAAAGTTGTGGCCGGAATAAGTACCTCATCCCCGGCTTTGATCCCGGCTGCTTCCAAAGCGAGATGCAGTCCGGCGGTACCGGAGCAGACCGCGATGGCGTGACGCGCTCCAACATAGGCCGCAAACCGGCGTTCAAATTCAAAGGTGCGCGTGCCCATGGTGAGCCAGCCGGAACGGATGACCTCGGCAGCGGCCTGGGCCTCTTCTTCACCAACCGCCGCTACGTGAAACGGCACCGTCATTACACCGGATTTCTGGGTCATGAGTTTCCTTTGCGTCCCTTGCGGTAAAACAGCACTACGCTCTCTGCAAGAGACACAGATAATGCGTGCACAGTGGCCTGATGCGTGATAACAGGTAATACAGCGCCACTGAAACCGGCGCGACTATCCTTCCCAACGGCGGCGCCAGCGTGATGCGTTTCGCCTTCATTGAAAAACCGGGAAAGAGTTCTCTGATTTCCCGCTTGCCGATCCCGCGCACGTCAGGATTTTTGGGATTATTGTAGCTGAAGTCGTACCACAGGATGCGTCCCTGCGGGGCGAGCACGCGCATCATCTCAGCCGCAACCGCACGCTTCAATTCACCGCTCAATATCGAGGTGAAGACCGTAAGCTGGGTCACCAGATCAAAGCTGTGATCGCGAAAAGGCAGCCGGTCGGCGCTGCCGCAGACCACCGGAAGGTGCGGCGCGCGGTACTGGGCCAGGTCAAGCTTTTCCGGCAGCAGATCGATGCCCACCAGCAACTCCGGATCAGCGCCGTACTCCAGCAATTCACGCAAGGTGTCGCCGCGTCCTGAACCGATGTCGAGTATCCGCAGTCCGGCCAGTGAGGTCAATCCTTCGGCATGCAGCAGCCCCGCAAACTCCTGCTCACGCTCATGCGAACTGTACAGGGTGAAAGGATCGGTGCGCGAGTAGCGCTGGGAAGGAATGGAGCGGCGGCGGTCATAGGCGGCACGAATTCGCTCAATCTCCTCTTCTAATGCCGGACCGTTATTTTGGTTTTTCAGCGTCATCGGGGACCAAAATTTCTCTTGTTTCCTTTGCGTCCTTAGCGCCCTTTGCGGTTAATAGCTGGTGATTTTCTGCCTGCGTATTACTTTTACCATGCCCAGCAAGAATCCCACGTTCGCCAGGCAGAATGCAAAAGGATACGCAAACACCCAGGCCGGCGCTCCTTTGCGGGCGCGCAGCCATCCGATCCCCGCACCTATGTAAAAGGCAATCTGCAGCGCGCACAGCACCATCCACTGGCCGCGCAGCGCGAGCGCCACATTGGCAAGGAGCATTACGGCAAGAAAAAAAGGCGTAAGCCAGCGCAACAGTTTATGAGAGAAGAGCGCCCAGGCTGTCCCCGGAAACCGGAATGGGTTAAGAACGCCGGGGCGGCTCAGGGTTCCTGTCCAGTTGCGGGCGGTCATTCTTACGCGGGCGCGCAACTCGCCGCTAATGCTGTTGGACATCGTGTCATAGACGATCACGCGCGTATCCTGCACTACCCGATAACCCTGAAGGCGCACATCGAGCGGCAGCACACAGTCGTCGCCGTACATGGGCTGAAGCGGGCGAAAGAGTTCTTTGCGCATTATCAGCAACTGCCCGCTGCCGGTAGCCAGGATGCCCAGCTCCGACTCCAGCTTGCGCAGAAAAAGTTCGAAGCGCCAGTACATTCCCTGCCCTTCGGCTACGGCGTTGCCGGGCTGGCCGAGATAAACATCTGCAGTCACCAGGCCGATTTTCGGATCGGCGAAGTTTTCCATGAGCACCTTGAGCGTTTCGGGCCGGGTGCGGGTGTCAGCATCGGTGAAGAACAGGATGTCTCCGCGGGCATGCTGGACGCCGAGGTTCTGGGCTGCGCTTTTGCCTGAACGCCCTTCTCCGCTGAACAGGCGCGCGCGCGGATCACGGCTGCTGAATTCCCGGACAATCTCTTCCGTGCGGTCGGCCGAGTTGTCGGAAACAATGATGACCTCCAGCCGGTCCGGCGGATAGTTGAGTTGCAAGCAGTCGGTGAGCTTGGCTTCAATATTGCGCTCTTCATTGTGGACGGCGATGATGATGGAAACCGCAGGAGCATCAGCGAGCGGAGTGCGAACGATTTTGGCGGCATGGAGCTTGCGCATGAGCCAGAGGATCAGGGGGAATCCGGCCCATGTGTACGCAAGCAGCAGAAATGCAGCCAGTAAGATGTAAGGCTCCAAATCTCCCCTCTATAAAGGCTAGTCAATTCTTAAACTGCCATAGCTCCAATGTAGATCAATCAGAACTGCATGCAGACGAATAAGCAATCCCTTTCTTTTCCTGTATTGTCTACTCCGCGTTCTCTGCGCCCTCTGCGGTAAACCGGTTTTGCTAAATTCTAAATACTAACTACTAACGACTGCATCATTCAAAACACACTTGAATCACTTGTTTCAGGTCGGTTTCGTTCTGGCGATACACGGGCTTGCCGGAAAACTTGCTTCTGATCCAGTTCCACAGCCAGCGCACGCTCGATGAAAGAAAGACGATCATGCGCACCGTGAATACCATGGCCGTTGAAAAATGCTTGCGGTAGAAGTGGAACAGGGCGCGGTAGGAATGGGGGCTGTAGGCGCGCATGCGTCCGCCGGAACTCATGCCGCCCAGGTGCACGATCTCTCCCTGTGGCAGGTAGAAGAGCTTCCATCCGGCCTGGCTGATCCTGAGGCAGTAATCCATGTCCTCAAAGTACATGAAGAAGCCTTCATCGAGCAGACCTACCTGTTCCAGCACTTCCCGGCGCAGCATGAGGCAGGCGCCGGAAATGTTTCCGACTTCAATCGGTGTGTCACCTGCCGAATAGGGCTTCAGGTATCCGCGAACAGTTTTTCCCATGAACAGGCCCGCAGTGCGGGCAAAGATCTTTCTTGCGCGGTCGCCGGAGACGAGGCGCGAAACGCCCAGCAATCTCCAGATCAGCAATACGGGCCCAGGGCGGTTGCTGATGCTGGCCTGGATGCTGCCATCGGCATTCAGCAGCTTGCAGGTGGCGGCCCCGGCAGCGCGTTCGCGGTCAAGAAACTCCGCCATCACGTTCAGCGCGCCGGCATACACTATGGTGTCACTATTCAGGAGCAGGATGTACTTGCGCGTAGCCATGCTTATCCCCTGGTTATTGGCCCGGGAAAAACCTGCGTTCTGTTGGTTGCGTATTAGCACCACCTGGGGAAACTCCGCTTGCACCATATCGGCGCTGCCATCGGCGGAGGCGTTATCTACAACGATGATTTGGGAGAGCTGTCCTTCGGTCTGGGCCAGGGAGACAAGGCAATCACGAAGCAAATGGATGGTATTGTAGTTGACGATGATGATCGAGATGTCAGACGCGCTCTCCATCTGCATATTGAACTTTACCGCAGAGAACGCAGAGGCCGCAGAGGAAATGGGTGAATGAGTAAATGGATAAATAGACTTGTGACTTGCGGGTTTTCATTTACCCATTTATTAATTTACCCATTCCTGGCAGTTCGCGTCGCGACTTCTTTTCTTATTTCTCTGCGCTCTCTGCGTTCTCCGCGGTTAAAGGTTTTGTTGCGCCTTCGCTATGCTACTTCGTTTTCTACCCGTTGCCCATGGCCGTAGCTGCTCAAACCCAGATCGGCGAGCTTGGTGTGTTTGGCGTTGTAGTAATGCTCTTCAGCTTCCACGCGCGGATCAGGCAGATGATCGATGGTTACCTTCAGGCCGAGCTTCTTACCGGCAGCTTCCACCATGCGCGCCAACTGCAATACTGAGAATTGCTCTGTGAACTGATTGAAGACGCGGAATTCTCCACGCTGCGCCGGATGCAGGCACGCCAGCTCAATGCAGCGCACCGTATCGCGAATATCCAGGAAGCCGCGCGTCTGGCCGCCCTTGCCGTAAACCGTAATCGGATGTCCGATGGCGGCCTGGACGCAGAAGCGGTTCAAGACCGTGCCAAACACCTCATCGTAGTCAAACCGGTTGACCAGTGAGGCATGCAGCGCCACCTCATCGGTGACCGTGCCATAGACCACGCCCTGATTTAAGTCGGTGGCGCGCACGCCCCAGATTTTGCAGCAGAAGGCGATGTTATGGCTGTCATGCACCTTGGAGAGGTGGTAGAAAGATCCGGGCTGTTTGGGAAACGGCAGCACGTCTTCACGACCGTTGTGCTGAATCTTGATGAAACCTTCTTCGATATCGATGTTGGGTGTGCCGTACTCGCCCATGGTGCCCAGTTTTACCAGGTGGCAGTCAGGCTGGAATTCCTTGATGGCAAAGAGCACGTTCAGCGTGCCCACCACGTTGTTGACCTGGGTGAAGACCGCGTGCTGGCGGTCGATCATGGAATAAGGAGCGGCGCGCTGTTCGGCAAAATGGACGACCGTGTCCGGCTCGAAGGCCTTGAAAATATTGCCGACAAATTCGTAATCCGTTATGTCACCGACAAAGGACTCGATACTTTTTCCGCTCACTTTGGTCCAGGCACGCAACCTGTCGGGAAGGGGAGCGATAGGAGTGAGCGTCATGGCGCCCAGTTCGTGATCCCAGAGACGGCGGAAGAAGTTATCGACAATTCCGACTTCGTGTCCTTTGTGTGAGAGGTAGAGTGCGGTTGGCCATCCACAATAGCCGTCTCCACCCAAAACCAGAATCCTCATGGATTGCTCTCCTTAAGTAGTGCGGATCAAGATAAGAATGCTCTATCGCAGATTGCCTCGCATTCTAGGTTATAAAATCTTTCATCGACTTGCTCCCTTTAAACAGGTACATCTTCAGCATCTGCAGCCCGGCAAGGTAGAGGGGGTCTTCCTTGGCACGTGCTATCGATTCGGATACATAAACCCAAATGACAGCAATCAACAGCCCCAGAACCGTTCCGATAGCAATCAGCAGCCCACGCATAGGCCATGAATGGCGCTCCGGCAGCTCAGGCGTATCCAGAGGCTGAATGATGGAGGAATCTTTGGCCTCATCAATCCGGGCGATCTCAAGCTGCTTGGCCAGTAATTCGTATAGGGTCTCACGGTACTTCACGTCACGCAGCTTGCGGATGTACTCGAGGCCGGCGCTGGGGACGTTTTGGAGCGGCACGTTAGCAATGGAAGGAGTGCCACCCTGCCCATGCTCAAATTTTTGCAACTGGCCACGCAACGCAACCAACTCCTGCTCGGCCCTTATCAAATCGGGGTTCTCGGGAGTGGCAAAAGAGCGCATCGCCTGTATCTGGACCTCTTGGGCAGTCACCTCGGCGCGCAGCTTCTCATAAGCGTCCAACATGGACCTGGACTGATCCTCAAGGTGAATAATGCCGGTGGACTCCATGGTCTTTTTCAAGACTATTTCGGCATCTGCCAATTGGTCACTGGTGATCTTTACTTCATCCTCAAAAAATTTCCGGCGCCGGGAGGCATCTGTGACTGCGAGGCTCTTGGAGAGCTTTTGCAGTTCTTTCCAGTAGTCATCCGCCAGGTCTTTGGCGAGCGCGCGGTCGCGGTCCTCCACGGAGATGGAGATCACGCCATCTTTGCCCACGGTGATGTCAGTCAGGTCGTCGAGGCGGTCACGGGCTTTTTGGCGCAGCTTCACGTGGTAGTGCGCCATCAGGGAATGCTTATCGATGAGCACGTCTGCAAGGGTGCGGCTGTGCAGCATGGAGATGTAGACGTCATTGGAATTGCGCAATCCCAGGTCTTTGCCTCCGGCAGCGGCGATCAGTGGTCCCAACTGGCCCAGCATGGCGGTGGCGATGGATTGAGTCTGCTGCGGCGGCAACAGCTTCACATTGGACTTGTAGTAAGTGGGCAATAGAAAAGCTACTGCGGCAGAGACGGCTATCGATCCAAGAACAAAATAGGAAATAAACAGCTTACGCTTTGCCAGCAGGATAAACGGTTCCAGAAAATGCCGCCGTTCTTCTCCGTTATAGACTGAAGCCAGGGGGATTTCTTCAGAAACATGAAGCCGGCTTTCCTTATTTTCCTGGGGTGTCATATTGGACAAAAAACATTGGCTAACATTGTAAGGGGAATCGCAGCAATATGGGATACGAAAGATTGCTTAGACCCCAAAGACCAGAAATTCAGATTTCACGCAAAGAGCAAAGGACGGAAAACAGACGTGGGCTTAAGCACCAGTGCTATTACGGAAAAAGTACTTTGGCGGCGGCTGCGCCGAGCACGAATTGGCTGATGATCTGGGTCCAGTCTTTCAGGCCGCGCAGGGTGGCGCCCTTATCGAGTTTCTCAGGCACAACCACGGTATCTTCAGGCATAAGCCGCAGACTATCGAAGCTGCTGAAGTACAACCTGGAATGCGCCTGGCGGCTTACGGTTGAGCCATCGGCCCGGATAACGAACGTGCGGCCTTTATCTCCGTCTTTGGTGGCGCCGCCTGCCAGCCGCAGGTAATCACCCACAGTTTTGCCGGGTTTGTAGATAAATGAATTGCTGTTGTAAACCGAGCCAATCACGTTCACGGTTACTGGACGGAAAGGCATAAACAGGCGGTCGCCATCTTCCAGCACCAGGTCAGGAAGTTGATCGAGGCCGGTGGTGTTCGGTTTGAGTTCCAGCACAATTCGCCCTGTAGCTCTGATCTGCCGTAACTTGTCCAACAGGCGACGCTGCCCTTCAAGCCTTGCCCGCTCGGCTGCTGCCTCTTCCACGGAGAGCGCTCGCTGTCCTCCAGCGATTCGGTCAATCGATTGTTCCAGACTATTGGTGTATTCATCCAGCCGCCGTTGCTGGTCTTCGCGCGCGGATTCGCGGGTAAACTCCGCACCATAAAGATAGGCCTGCGGCGTTATGCCTCCAGTGCGGTTGATCAGGTGCAGCAGTTTTTCTCCGGGCTGTACCTGGTAGACCCCGGCAGAAAGAAACTCGCCTTCCAGGCGGATAAATTTGCTCTGCTGCGCGATAGGCACCTGCATGTCTGCCTGAGAAAAGATGGTGATTACATCACCAGCCTGCAGCGTGAGGTTCTGCGAGTCATCGCCTTCGATGGCCTTTCCAAGATTGAAGGGCAGCAGATGGAAGGTGAGGTCATCAGGGTTCATGCGCTGGATGACCGCGTATTCCCAGTTAATCTCCGCTACCGAACGCTTGATTTCATTCTTCAGTTGTTCCTGGCTGAGCCGCTGCTCTTCAACCCGGCTCATCTGCCGGCGCGAGCCTTCGTCGATATTGCTGTTACCCGCCCTTGCAGTGTTCGGAGTACCGTTAGCAGCATTCGCGCCCGGTGCATTTGCCGCCTCCGTGCCGCCGTCATTGGAGCGGGAGCGCTGCGCATCTTCGCTAAGCTGGAAGCTCTGGCCTGCAGGGTTGCGCGCCAGCAGGTTCTGGCGTTTCCAGTATTCATACGGAATGAGGAACTCCCGGTTGGGAATCAGGTCTCTTACCCGCATGCTTTCGTGCCAGGGATAACGTCCGGGGATAGCGACATTGCCGCGCAGGGTTACCGCATTCTCGAACTTGGGCGAGAGATGGAGAAAACGCACCACGTCGCCATCCTGCAGTTCGCGGTTCAAGCCGTCAGCGGAGAGGGGAAACTCATCTGCCTTGCGGGTATGGCGCTGGTCGATTCTTTCGAGAATGGCGCGCTGTCCCGCTGCCGTAGTTGTCAGGCCACCCGCATAGCTGATCACCTGCCCGAGTGTGTCGTGGTCTTTGAGTTCGAAGATGCCGGGAAGGTTCACGCTGCCGGCCAGGGCGACTAGACGTCCTACCGGGGAAACGTAGATGACATCGCCGGGCAGCAACGGCATGTCTTTCGATTTGTCGCCGTTGGCGATGAGATCGTAAATGTCAAAATTGCTGATGACCTTTCCCTGGCGCTTCAGCTCAATGTGGCGCATGGAGCCGCGCTTGGTGGGGCCTCCGGAGGCAAACAGCGCATTGATCAGCGTGCTCAACGAGCTCACGGTGTAAGAACCGGGGCGCCTCACCTGGCCAACGACAAAGACCTGGATGGAGCGCAGGTTGCCCATGGTTACGTTGAGATCAAAATTCCTGAACACCTTGCTGATGGCGGATCTCAGATATGGCGTGATCTGGTCATAGCGGATACCGGCAACGCTGACTGTGCCGATCTTGGGAATATAGATGGCTCCAGTAGGATCAACAGTAGCGCGATAATTGATATCAATCTGCCCCCAGGCGCGAATGAGCAGTTCATCGCCGGGACCGATCAGGTAATCAGGAGTAACCGCAACGCGGTCAAGCGGGGCAAATGTGGAAGGAACGTTGCTGAAGAGATCGTGCCCGAAGATCTGCAGCTTATAGCCCAGAGAACTGGCGACGAAATCCTGGAATTCAATATCCGGCTCGGGAGGCAGTTGCGCCAGTTCCCTGCTGATTCTCTCTTCCTCTGCCCTGTCCTGAAGCTGAGAATTCAGTTGGGTGTCCGCCGCTGTAGGAATGATCGCAGGAACATTGGTGATGACGGTGGGCAAGCGCTCAATGGGAGGCGCAGACCTGTCCGTCTGGGCGGCAATGCCTGAGGAAAAAATGATGAGCAGAGTGCAGATTCTTAAGACAGTTCCCAACACAACCTTCTCTTCAGTAGCGATTTAGCAGAGCATTTCTCTTTCGAGGCACACTGTTCCTCGAACATACTGGCCTGAAAAACACCTGTCAGTTTGCGTTACTAATTGGAGAAATATACAGCAGGAACAACTCTCTTGTATACACCAAAGCAGGTTAACCGGAGAGAACGCACAGTGCGCAGAGCAGGATAGGGAAGGTTTTGGCGCTGATGAACGCTGATGATACTGATCTTTCTGAATTCAATGTCATGAAAGAATGAAGCAGCGAATGAAATGTATTGGCTGGAAGAAGCTATATGCTAAAAGCCAACAGCCAAAAGCCCTTCTTATGCCGTCTGCTGCTCTTGCAATCCCAGTTGCTGGATCATCTGCTGGCGGATGAGATATTTCTGCACTTTGCCGGTAATGGTCATGGGGAACTCGGTCACAAAGCAGATATGGCGCGGAATCTTGTAGTGGGCGATCTGTCCCTGGCAAAACTCCCTGACTTCCTGCTCGGTCATGCTCTCGCCGTGGCGCAGCTTGATCCAGGCGCATAGCTCCTCGCTATATTTTTGATCGGGAACGCCGACCACCTGCACGGCCTCGATCTTGGCGTGGCGAAAAAGAAACTCTTCCACCTCCCGTGGGTAGATGTTTTCGCCGCCACGAATCACCATGTCTTTGATTCGTCCCACGATGTTGCAATAGCCTTCTTCATCGATAGTAGCGAGGTCGCCGGTGTGCATCCATCCGGCTTCGTCGATGGCGTCTGCGGTCTGCTGCGGGTCGTCCCAGTAGCCGCGCATCACAGAGTAACCGCGGGTCAACAGTTCGCCGGGCGTGCCCCGCGGGATCACCTTGCCTTCGATATCCACGATCTTCACTTCGAGATGCGGGTGAATGCGGCCTACGGTTGACACGCGCCTCTCGATAGGATCGTTGATGGCGCTCTGGAAGCTGACTGGGCTGGTTTCGGTCATGCCGTAGGCGATCGTGATGTTGCGCATGTGCATGCAGTCCATCACGCGGCGCATCACCTCAATGGGACAAGGCGAGCCCGCCATAATCCCCGCACGCAACGAACTCAGGTCAAAGCGCTTGAATTCCGGGTGCTCCATCTCCGCGATGAACATGGTCGGGACGCCATGCAGCGCGGTGCAATGCTCTTCTTCAACAGCTTGAAGCACGGCGAGCGGATCAAAGCCTTCGCTGGGAAAGACCATGGTCGCCCCATGCGTGACACAGGCCAGCGTGGACATGACCATACCGAAACAGTGATAAAGCGGCACAGGAATGCATAGACGGTCGCCTTCCCGCAGGCCCATGGCTTCGGCAACGAAGAAGGCATTGTTCAGAATGTTGTGATGGCTCAGCGTGGCGCCTTTGGGTGCTCCGGTAGTGCCGCTGGTGAACTGGATGTTGATGGCATCATCAAACTGCAGTAGCTGCTGTAGAGCGTTAAGCTTTTCTCGCTCATGAGCCCTGCCTGTTCGCTGCACGTCAGAAAAGCGAAACATGCCCGGCTCGGCCTCATCGCCCAGATGAATCACGCAATGCAAGGCTGGCAATTTCTGTGCCTGTAGGCGTCCCGGTTCGGCGCTGCTCAACTCAGGGGCAAGAATCCGCAGCATGCCAAGATAGTCACTGGTTTTGAAAGAGCGGGCCAGCACCAGCGCTTTGCATCCGGATTTGCGCAACGCATGCTCAAGTTCGCTGACCCGATAAGCTGGATTGACGGTGACCAGGATCAGTCCCGCCTTGGCGCTGGCAAACTGCGTGAGCACCCATTCGGCATTGTTGGGAGACCAGATGCCGATACGATCACCCGGCTCCAGGCCCAGCGCCAGCAGACCGGCCGCCAGTGCGTCCACGTGTTCTTTGAATTGAGCAAATGTCCAGCGGATATTCTGGTGGCGCACCACTAGCGCTTCCCTGCCCGCCCAGCGTGCCGCCACACGGTCAAAGTGCGCGCCGATTGTCTCTCCCAGAAGCGGGATGGAACTTACGCCGCTGACATAGCTTGGCAATACCATAATGAGGGGTGATAAGTGTACAGCTTTGGTGGCAGAGATGAACGGCAAATCTGCCAGAAGCTGGTACGAATACCGTATTGACGCGATGAAGGAATTCGCCATTGAATGGGCGCAAGAAAATAACGTTGCTTATGAAGATGATCTTGCACCAAGGATGAAGGCCATGCGTGACCGGAAAAAGAAGCCCAGATAATTCTGAGAATTGCTTAGCCTATCTTCCTCCTGGGCTCATGCCGCGAACTTCTTTCCGCTTTTGGTCTTAATTTTAGATTTTTGTAGCCTGCGAAATTGAGTGATTTCAACGGATCCCTCAGGGAACACAGCTTCAATTCTGAGCTGGCCACCCATCGCTTTTACAATTGACCTCCATGAATACATTCATCCATCTGCTCATGCTGCTGGGACTTTTCGCCGTTGCCATGCCGGAGAAACCCGAGTGGTGCAAGAAGCTGCCGCGTTCCGAATATCAGAAGCTCGAACGGGTGAGCGTTCCTGATCCGTGGTTTGAGGTGTACAGAATCCGTCCGGGAGTTTTCGCCATTTACGAGCCACACCAGTCGGAAGAGATCATCTCCTACCTGATTCTCGGCTCAAGGAAAGCAGTGCTCTTCGATACCGGCATGGGCATCAGCAACATGCGGAAGCTGGCGGAAGGACTTACCAGGCTGCCCATCAGCATATTGAATTCCCACACGCATAACGATCACGTGGGCGACAACTGGCGGTTCAATGATGTCTATGGAATGGATACGGAGTTCACCCGCACCAGCGCCAAAGGCTCTACCGCGGACGCGCAGGCTGAAATCGCTCCGAGTGAGATTTGCGGTGAATTGCCGCAGGGTTTTGACGCGAAATCCTACGCAACAAGGCCCTGGCACATTGCGCACTGGCTTCATGAGGGTGACAAGCTCGATCTGGGCGGACGCACGCTGCAAATCGTCGCCGTGCCGGGACATACCCCGGATTCGATAGCTCTCTATGACGCGAAACATGGCCTGCTGTTCACCGGAGACATGTTTTATCCCGGTACTATCTTTCTCTACCGGCCTGAAACAAATCTCGATGCCTATGTCGCTTCCATCAAAAAGATGGCGTCACTCCCGCACGTGGAGTTGCTTCTGCCCGCGCACAACGTTCCTGTAGCCGACCCTGCATATCTGCCGAAGGTGGTCACAGCGATGGAGCAGGTACGCAGCGGCAAGCTGAAAGCAGAGCAGCGCGGAGATCGCAATGTCTATTCATTTGAGGGGTTTTCGTTTTTGGTGAGATAGCTTTTTGGCTCTTGGCTCTTGGCTCTTGGCTTCTGCGTAGACTCGCAACGATCACGTATGAGACTGTCGCATCCTCTGTACCTGCCGCATGTGGTGAAGAGTGTGCACGCAATGGAATTTGCGCCACTCTTTTACGGTAAGAGGCCCTAAAATGGGATGAACCATGATGAAGCTCCGGGTGCCGAAGCGCTGCGCGCACTCGGAGATCACCTGATCGATATCCGCAAGACCTGCACGAACTGCCTTGTGGGCTTCTGCGGGGCTGATGCCTTTGGGGACGATCCGTTCGGGAGATTTGCGTCCGGGCGGGATGTAATTCAGCCGGATTACCAGGAAGCCGGCTATACGCTCACGCAAACTCGGATGCCGCACCTCCACTCCCTGCGGTTTTTCCAGCAGGTCACGCATGCGGGTCACCGTGGTTGAATAGGCCAGAGAAAGATGCTCCAGAATCTCAGCAGGAGACCACTTCCCTTCCGGATGCCGAAGCATTTCTTCGTCGGTCATTCCCGCTGTGGTGGTCTCGATGCTGTGCAGGGCGCGCTGGAGTAGTGGCGAGAGAGAAGCCATACAGCCCTAGTGTAGAGGCTCATTGCTCCGGTTCCAAGATCATTCTGCCTGAACCGCCGCCGCAGTTGGAAATTGCAACATTGAGCGTGTACTCTTTTTGAGCGGAGTCAAAATGTCTTCCTTCAAATTCCCCTGTCGCTTCCTTTTTCTCGTTACTTTTCTGTTATCCATAAGCATTCCGGCAGCGTGGGCGCAAGCTCGCTCTTCTCTGCCGCAGTTTGAAATCACGCTGCCTGCCGGTTACCAGCAAGCGCTTACCGGGCGCGCATTTGTGATGATTGCCAAGGGCAGCGAGCCGGAGCCGCGCCTGCAGGCCGGCTCGGAGAGATCACGGGTGGAGTTCATGGCCCGCGACGTCGACCAGCTTCAGCCGGGACAAAGCACAAGCATCAACGCGCTTACGCTGGCGTATCCACTCAGGTCGGTGCGCGAGCTGCCGGCGGGCGATTACTACGTGCAGGCACTGTTCAACGTCTATACCAAGTTCACCCGCGCCGACGGGCACGTGATCTGGGCGCACATGGATCAATGGGATGGGCAGCAGTTCAACCGCTCTCCGGGAAATCTTTACAGCAAAGTACAGCGCGTCCATCTCGATCCGCTCGCCGGATATAACGTGAGGCTCAGCCTGACCAAAACCATTCCTCCGGTGCAGATGCCCGCGGATACGCAATACGTAAAGCACATCAAGATCCAGAGCAAGCTGCTGAGTGACTTCTGGGGACAGCCCATCTATCTGGGCGCGACGGTGCTGCTGCCCGAAGGCTACGATTCACATCCCGACGTTCGCTACCCGGTAATCTACGAGCAGGGACATTTCAACTTGCGCGCTCCGCTGGGATTCAATCCCGATCCTGCTCAGGATGCTCCATCGGCCACTCTGCAGCGCACAGGAAACATGCCGGGCTCGGCCTTCTACAAGCAGTGGATCTTGCCCGGCTTTCCGCGCATGATCGCCGTGACTTTCCAGCATCCGACCGTCTACTTTGATGACTCCTATGCCGTGAACTCCGCCAACAACGGTCCTTATGGCGATGCCATCATGAAAGAGCTGATTCCTTATGTGGAAGAGCACTTCCGCATCATTCGCCAGCCTTATGCGCGTGTGCTCACGGGAGGATCGACCGGCGGATGGGAATCGCTAGCGTTGCAGGTCTATCATCCCGAATTCTTCGGCGGCACCTGGACTTTCTATCCTGACCCGGTGGACTTCACCCGTTATCAGCTCACAGACATCTATGCCGACAACAATGCCTTTCTCGCTCCCGGCTTTGATCCGCCGGTGTCGGAGCGTCCGCTGGAAAGAACGGAAGAAGGACAGGTCATTGTCACCATGCGCCAGATGAGCCAGTTCGAAGACGTGCTCGGCTCACGCGGCCGCTCGGCACAGCAGCTTGAAGCCTGGGAGGCGGTCTACGGTCCAGTGGGCAGTGATGGCTATCCCAGACCGTTGTGGGACAAATCAACCGGTCGAATCGATCCGCAAGTGGCCGCCTACATGCGCGATCATGGCTACGATCTGCGTTATTACCTGGAGCAGAATTGGGCAAAAATCGGACCGCAGCTTGTGGGTAAGATTCACCTCTACTGCGGCGATATGGATTATTACTACCTGAACTTGGCGGTCTATCGCCTGGAAGACTTTCTGCGCAAGACAGAGAATCCCGCTTATGGCGGATCATTCATCTATGGCCGTCCGATGAAAGGACACGGCTGGCATCCGATGAACCAGGCGCAACTCGTGCAGATGATGGCCGAACACATCAGCAGGAACGCGCCCGCCGGAGCGGAGAGTGGGTGGAAAGGAGCAAATAGCAAATAGCTTTTGGCTCTTGGATTTTGGATTTGGCTTTTAGCTTTTGGCTCTTGGGCTGGTTTCTTCGCGCCTTTTGCTCTCCGCCAGGTGTTTTGAAATAGTGTTTTTTGGAGCAATTCTCTAGTTGATCTAGACGCGGGTTTTCCAATTTTGGCAATTACAAATTATGGCAATTATGGCAATTCTGCGGGGGCTCTGCTGCGTTGCGTCCTTTATTTTCCGCAGCCGGTCTGGCTGATCGCCACTGACACCAGCGTACCTGAGGATTGTGGGCCCACGGAACGGCTCTTGATGACTCCGGCCTGGTCCGATTCGAAAACGCACTGGCTTGACCCGAGGCTGTGGCTGCCGTCCGGTGTAGCGGTAAGCGTGTAACCTGCAACCGGGGTATTGCCGTCACCTTTGATCTCAAAGATATATCCACCTTTTATTCCGCTGGCGAGTACTGGATCGATAAGGCAGGCGCTGGTGGGCGAATCACAGGCGCCGCTGCTGGAAATTCCCAGATAGGCGAGCGTCGGCGCGTAGCCTCTGTCCGGATAAATTTGTGAATAAA
Organism: Candidatus Angelobacter sp. Gp1-AA117; assembly: GCA_003223515.1. Taxonomy (GTDB): domain Bacteria; phylum Acidobacteriota; class Terriglobia; order Terriglobales; family Acidobacteriaceae; genus Angelobacter. Next base: position 3,711 of record QHVI01000133.1, on the reverse strand, counting down.
GCTGCTGGGCGTTCTGGATCGCCTTCATGGAAGAGATCGCCGCCGCCTCTGTGGCTTTCACGCGGCCTTGCAGCATGCGCGGGACCGCAATGGCTACAATCGTCAGAATGATTGCAACCACCACCAAGAGTTCGACAACCGAGAAGCCGGATTCCCCTGACCGAGTTCGAAACATAAACTAATCCTTCACCTGGTTTTTATAAAGGGTCACCTTCGGGGATACGTAAGTGTATAGCGAAATCCGAAAAAAACAGTGATTTATTTTCGTCCTTTGGTAATGGTTTTCACCTGGAGTTTGGCAAGCAAAAGATAGGATTTTCACATTAAAAGCCTAAAATCCTGCAAATCAGCGACTTATCTGCTCATCCCGAACCCGCTGCAAACACAGACAAGACCAGTCTCATGGCAGCAGTGGTTACCAAAGTAACGAGTGCTACAACTGACCGTGTGATTTTTGGGGTAGCCAGCGAAGCTGGCGGCATTCTTCTAGCCCACAGCGCAAGCTGTGGGTATAGAAATAGATGAGGAGCAGAGCGGGCGAAGCCAGCGCCATAGCTGTAATGCACCCTCATTTCATCGGAATGCCTCGATTTCTATTTCCATGCGGTCAGAGCACTAGTTGGAATTGCCGGCGGTAGCGGCAATAGGCTGCCTTTCCCTGATCCACAGATAGCCAATTCCGGAGAGCAACACCAGCGTTGCGGCACATGCGAGAAACAGCCTCTGCACTCCCAGGGCCTGCGCCAGGTAACCGGAAAGCAGAAGGCCCAGCGTTTGCGACAACGCAAGCAGAGACAGGAAACTGCTGCTTACGCGGCCCACCATCGCAGGAGGAGTCTCCTGCTGGGATAATGTCTGCGCCGGCACGATGACGAAAGCAATGGAAAAACCCATCGTAAAGGTACTGAGGGCAGCCATATAAAAGGTGTGAAACAGGCCCAGCAGGGCTACACCCGCGCCCAGCACCAGCAGTCCGGCAACCACCACGTGCGGCTTCGGGCGGTTACGCGCTACGCGGTTCACGAATTGTGTTCCGGCAATCATGCCGACTCCGATCATGGCGCTGATGATGCCGAAAAAGAACGACCGTGCCGCCATAACATCATGCATGAAGTGGTGCCGCACCATGGAATCCACAAAGCTGGACAATGTTGGCCCCATAGGCAGCGAATCGCGCACGAAGATAGAGATCAGCGGACTGAAGGCGCTCATCACGAACATGGCCACCGACATGGCGATGAATACGAACGCCAGCGCGCTATGCGTGAAGATAAACTTGTTGCCTTCCAGAAACTCAGCGGTGAGCGATTTCAGTTTTCGTCCGCCCTGCTCGGCAACCGGACGAATGATGGTCAGCGAACTGAGCATCAAGGCAGAAAAAAAGAAGCTGGCGGAATCCAGGTAGAACGTGGATTTCTCCGTGAGCAGTGCCACCAGAGCTCCCGCCGCTGCCGGAGACAATATCCTGACGGTATAAAACGCCTGCGACATCATGGCGTTCGCAGCCAGCAGCCCTTCTTTCGGAACAATGGTGCGCAGCGTGACTGACTGCGCCGGATTGAAGAATGCAGAAACGCAGCTCAGCACCACGAAGATCGCGCATATCTCCCGCACATCGGTCACAAACAGCAACAAAAGGATCAGCACCGCGCGCACCAGATCGCTGGTGATCATGACCCGCTTCACATTCCAGCGGTCCACAAAAACTCCGGCAGGAGGGCCCACGATTGCGAACGGCAGCACGTAGGCGATGGTCACAGCCGTGACATCCACGGCCTTGCCATGCAGGCGAAAGGCAATCATGCTGATGACGCCGAAGAGGGCGAGGAAATCGCCAAAGATGCTGACGAACTGCGCCATCCACAGCCTGCGGAAAGGCTTGTAGCGGAAGATATCTTTAAGTGAAAGAGGGGTAGCGGCGCTCGCCATGAGAAAGAATAACATGGAAATAAAGGCGCCTGATGAGTAAGCTCTTTGATTTCCGAGTTTCCCCCTGCTTACAATGTCTGGTCACACACTGATAACTTCAATGATGAGGAAGAACTCAATGCGCACTGGAAAACTGGTTGGAATTCTCGCTTTGATGTGCATGCTCACCTTGCTTGCTGCAGCGCAGGAGGACAAGAGCAAGCGTCCCAGCCCTCCGGGAACAGCGGAGGTAACACTCAAGGGCAAAAAGATCACCATAGATTACAGCCGGCCCTATCTGAAAGGACGGCACGTAGGCCAGGAACTGGCGCCGTGGGGAAAGGTTTGGCGGACTGGCGCCAACGAAGCCACCACGCTGAAAACAGAAGCCAATCTCAACATCGGCGGCACCAATGTTCCTGCGGGCACCTACACCATTTACTCAGTGCCTTCGGAAGGCACGTGGAAGTTGATTATCAACAAGCAGACCGGCCAGTGGGGCACCGAGTACGATGAGAAGCAGGATCTGGCACGCATTGACATGCAGAAGTCGCAGGCCAAGACTCCGGTCGAGCAATTCACCATCTCTTTTGATAAAAAATCCGGCGACAGTGCTGACCTGGTGCTGGAATGGGAGAACCTCCACCTCTCGGTTCCCGTAAAAGCGCAGTAACCATTTACATGCAGCCGGGACATTCACGAATCCCGGCTGCAACCCGCAGTATCTGCACGTTCCTGCTGCAAATAGCGCCAGCACAGCCAGGCCACTGTCGCCAACATGCCGATCCAGGCAAGCAGGCGAAATGTGTTTCCGATCTGGATCGCGTGCGGTAGAACTCCCAACTGCGAAAAGATGCGCACCCAGTCATGCTGGGCTTCGTCAGCCGGAGCACCCACAGTGACCAGTGGAAGCTCCTGCCGCAAGGCATCGCTCATGTAGATGGCCACGCCTGAAAGGCTGTGAAAAAACGCGAGGACACAAAACGCCACGCCCGGAATTTCACGGCGGACGACGAAAGCCATAGCAAGCAACGCCGGAACCAGCAGTTGCAGAAGAGTGCCGCCCCACAGTCCCAGCGTCTCACCCAACCAGCCGAAGAGAAGATGCCCTGCTTCATGCGTAACCAGATGAATGTTATCGAGAAGCGTGAGCTGCCCGAAATGCACTGCCAGGAAAAGCAGTATCACCGCATAGAAGATGAGCCACGCCACGAAGCCTGTGCGCGACAGCGGCTGCCACTCGATGTTTGCAAACTCCATACGTTCTGGCCATCATAACCGCACAGTTCCCTCAATGAGTGACCAAGCTCTCAGACTGCCCGTTACAAAGGTGACCATGTTACCGGTCATCTTCTTCCGGAGTGCAACGGTTGCACATAACAAAGTCGCGAAAAATGGTCTCTGCCCCGAGTATTGCCAGACGTGCAGATCGTGGCGAGAATATCTCCCGCTTTTTCAGTAATTCCGGACCCATGCATAAACCGATTCAAAGGGTGAATTCAGCGCGGCATGCTAACCTGACTTTCGCAGTTCGCGAGTATTTTTCCGCTATTGGCAGTCGGAAGTAGTAGTGTTTGCAATGCCTCTTTCCTGAAAACTGCCAAGTGAAGACCTACCCTCTTTTCTGTGTGCCGCAGTTCTGGCATGCTGCGGCTGGCGATGTTTTTGCGCAGCACAAACCGCAAGAAAGACGGCAAGGATCACCGCTATTTCAGCATTGTAGAGAACCGTCGCTTGCCAGGTGGCAAGACGGTGCAACGAACGGTGTTGTATCTGGGGGAGATCAACGATCAACAACAAGCA
>QHVI01000161.1 GCA_003223515.1 Candidatus Angelobacter sp. Gp1-AA117 | reverse complement strand
CGGCCCGCGCAAGACATCACAGCTTGCGATAGCAACTGTTCTGCACAGGGATTGATTGATGTAATCAGCGATTATACGACCTATCTCTTAAATCAGTTCAAAAGTGCGGAACGGGTATGCTGGCAAGTCTTTGAAATTGTGGGCTGATTGGAAGTTTGTCGGGGAGAGAGGATTTGAACCTCCGACCCCCTGGTCCCGAATCGTGTCTGGCAAAAACTTGGGGCTCTGCGAAAGAGTCATGGGAAGAAGTGGTTTGGAATCAGAGGCTTGCAAAAGTCTCAATCGGCGCAGATTCAAAGAACTTGAAGATGCGCCGATTGTCGCCTACTGAACCGTCTTCGCCTCAAAAAGAATGGTCTCAAATCACCATTGACAGAGCCTACTAAGCACTCATAATTCTTTGAATGTCTAACGAATGGTCAAAAACCGAAGAACGGATTAGTGCTTTAGAAAATGTGCTGAAGTTGGATTCCCGGCTCCAAGCCCTCGAAACCGCTGTTAAGGAGCGAACTCTAGACACTACTAAACCGTGGTGGAGAGATGGAAAAACGGTTACGATCTTAGGAGGATTGATTGCAGCCATTCTGCCCATTCTAAGCTTGATAAACAATAGTTTTGGCAGCTATCGGGAATCCCGGTGACTGCTGATAGCGCAACAGGAAAGGATTCGGCAAACTTACCTGGATCGAGTGCTGAAGCCTGGCATTAGCGAAGGAGAGCAACAACAAGTGTTTGGCTTGCTCTCCAGGCTCTCTTTCCTTGAGGCTTCGGCAGCTACAATTTTGCCTACACCGGTGTGAAACGTTTCGCTTCCGTTTATCACGACACTCATGGAGCTAATGGATTAAAAATGAAACGCCAGTCATTGCTCATCGCATTGCTGCTATGTTCTGCATTCTCCCTTCAAGCCCAGAATCCTGAGCTCAAGGCGCTCGCAGAGGAAGACCAGGGGGTTCGCTAAGATAAACCGGCCAAAGAGATCACTCGCAGCGATCAGGATCGCGGTAGACTCGTGCTGGAAATTGCTGGCCAAAGGCGCGGCTCACACAGCGGAAGACAAATTCAATGCCGCGCTGGTTCTGCAACATACCCCATTTAGATATTGCGGGAAGCAGCTGGTCAGCATGAGTCCGGACAATTATCTCCTCGCCCATTATCTGTTCAAAGATGAAGAGCGGTGCACTGAGAAACGTCTCCACCGAGGCACCCCAAATTTCTCCTCTTCAGTAAATTTCGTTTTTCCCGAAAAAGAACGAGTGCGGAAAGCCCTATCCAAGCTCTTGTTAATTGAGCTTAAACAGTGTGCTTTGATTACATTGAATGCTTAAATAAGTCCAAGACTTTTCGGATTTCGAACAAAAACAAAATCTTCGTTCGAAATTTCTCATGATCCGTTAAAGTCCGCGCTCCAGTTTTCCGCATTAAGGAGTTCCTCTATGCACGTTCGTTCGCGATATGCGGTCGCCATCCTGGCGCTCTCGATGCTGGCGGTCACTCAGGCCGCCGTCGCTCAACTTAGCTGCCCGCCCCCTAATCCGAGACCGGCGGCAAAGCCGGTGCCGGGCAAACCGGGCGAGACGGGCTGGCTGCTTGAAGACAAGGAGGCAGATGCGAACGGAAATAAGATTCAGATCTGGTGTCTTCAGGCCAATGCAGCCCACGGTGGTCCGGATTTTGGGGTGCTCTACAAGCCAGCGGGAGCCAAAGATAAGGACGCTGTCTGGGTCGGTGCGTGCACATTTCCGGCGGGCAAGAACAGACCTAACAAGGATTTTACAAAACTGCCTAACGGGAAGCCCAAGCAATTCACCAAGGTGACCTGGTTCAATTTCGAACCGCCTCCGAATGGCAAAAACGACTGGGACTACTCGTATGATCCAGCCACAAATAAGCTCACTGTGAACAAGACGGCCGGAGCTTATGTTGGCGGCATATACCGATGGAGAATTGTCGGCACAGATGTCTATCCGGCCCCGAAAAATTTTGGGGACATTAAATTCACCAATGGCGGAATCACGACCCAGGTCACGCAGTTGTTTCCGGGGCCAAATGGATTAGCGGCTGAAGCGATCACCGCAGTTGCCAGTGCAAACGGCAACAATTGGGGCTATACATTAAACGTGAGCGCGCTGGGTGGTTCCGGTACCGATGCTGATCCATTCATCGGCATAGACACTGATTTAAAAGCCGGTGATACCTTCTCTATCGCAGCTTTCGGTATCCAGAACCCATTTGTCTCGAGTCCAGCATCAGACCCTGCCAATGGAGGCTGGGTGGTGGATTCCTCCGATAGCAACTTTGTTACGTTCCGGGCGACCGTGAATGCGTCATTCGCTCCCGGAGCGCAAATCTCGGGGTTCGGATTCACCAGTTCTGCCCCCCTAGGCACTATAGCCTGGGGCCTACTCAGCTCGAACGAGGCGATCGGTTCACAAGGAACGGTGAGCGGCCCTGCACTGCCCCCCGATCAGATCATTTCCGTGGGACCATCTTCAAGCGTTCTGGTTGGGGAAGAAGTGGCGATCACGGCAACCGTGCTGGCTGCCTCCAATGAACTTCCCGGAATTCCGGTCACTTTTACCAGTTCGACCGGCGGCGTTACATTCAATAATGGAGACATTTCTCCGGACGGCACCTCGACCACGATCGTGACCGCGACCAATGGTCAAGCCGTGGCATCGATCACTGTCACAGCAGCCGGTCAGGACACGGTGCAAGTCAGCGTGCAGGGTACCGCGCTGAAATCCTTTGCGACGTGGAGTGTTCAATCAGCAACACCGACACCGACACCAACCCCTACTCCCACCCCAATTCAAAAAATTGATTCCGGATCAATTTCACGAATGTTGTTAGATTTGGGTGGAATTTATTAAAAGTGTGAGTGATCGATGCTGATGGTGATCACGGGCATCTCCGTAAGTTGGAGCTTCGATCCCACCAGCAAAGTCTTCAACTTCAAGTACACGCAAGGCGCGACGCGTTACACAGAGATCTTCGTGCCACTGCGGCAATACACGAACGGCCATAAGGTCTCCGTGGTTGGAGTACCGAAATCCACTACGACCAGAGGGTGGTCGTCGAGGCGAACGCGGGCACAACACAGGTGACGATCACTCCCCCTTTAATAGACGCTAGGGGATGTCCGAAAATGCCATGATCTGACATGGACGGACATCCTCTTTTCCTCTAAACCTCCTGGTGCAACACCAGAGGGTCTACCCCACAACAGTTGATCTCGCGTCCTTATATATTGCCATCTCTCATATGTCTGATGTGCCGGACAGCTTGGATATGGGCGGCACTGCAACGATTAGGCTTAGAGTACTGCTGGCACCATAGCAGCCTTGCTTTACATTGCTTAAACTAGAGCAGCTTCGAAAATTTGAAAATAATGTAGGGTTTGCCAAGTTGCATGCCGGTTCTTTCGCTCCGCTCATTACCTTGCAAGCATTATGCGTGCGCTTTCAACAGTTCCGTGAGAACACCTTGTAACAGCATGGTGGAGCAGACATCCTCGGGTTTCCTCCACTCCGTCCTCCCTCCTACGTCGGTCGGACTGCGGTCGGAATGACAAGGGGGTGAGTGAATTCCCTACACCTCAACCTAAAATGCTCTAGTGCTCTGACCGCATGGAAATAGGAATCGAGGCATTTCGATGGAATGAGGGTGCATTACAGCTATGGCGCTGGCTTCGCCAGCTCTGCTCCTTATCTGTTTTCATACCCACAGCTTGCGCTGTGAGCTAGAAGAATGCCGCCAGCTTCGCTGGCTATGTCCCAAAAATCACACGGTCAGAGCACTAGTTACTTTCTAGTTATCGACGAATGCTATGCCACTGTGGTAAAAATTTGCTCACTGTCTTTTCCGGGCAAGTGCAGATAACTTGCACTGTTTCGGAAGAACTAACACCTCAAGCGTTTCTGCCGAAAAATCCAGGCTTTCCATCAGACGTGAAAGCAAACTTAACGGGAGTAAGCAGCTCGATTTCCAACAGCATCCCCCTAACTCTAAAGGTCACTCAGGCAAGTGGGAATCCGGGCTGCAAGGATCTGGTATGTATGCCCAACATGGAAAAGAGGAGGCCAAGGACTTGACTCACCGCAACAAAAATCTGCAATTCATTTATACCCTGGCGATCGGCGTGGTTCTTCTGCTGTCTTCGAGTCGCGCTTTTGCGACCAACGATGAGAACCATATTCAGGAGATCATGGCCGGCGTCAACGGCAACTCCAAAATCCAATTCATCGTTATCAAGCAGGAGGGGGGTGGCAACTTATGGGGCCCGCAGGCTGGCGAGACTCAATCGAGGGTGATGCTGGTGTTCTTCGACGCCACGGGAAGAGAAACCGGCAAGTTCAGATTCCCGCACAGTGTGCCCCTCGATACCAACCCGCAGTTGATTGCGACCCAGGACTTTGCGAACTTGCCTGGAGCACCGACTCCCGATTTCATTATGCCGCCGCTTCTGAGCCCCATTAGCGGGAAGGTGTGCTTCACGAACAATCCGCTGAATATCAATGCGCTTTCACGAACCGACTGCGTTTCCTACGGGAGCTTTCCTGCTGACCAGACCGGAACCGACTCCGGCGGCTGCAACGGCACCGTTACAGCAGGTCCCCCGACGGCCGCCCTTCCCATCATGAATACGGTGAGCCTGAAGCGCACCTCTACCTCTTGTGGTTCCGTCGCTAACTCCGATTTCGCGATCAATACGACACCCACACCGACGAACGATGCGGGAAAGACGCTCACCAT
>QHVI01000160.1 GCA_003223515.1 Candidatus Angelobacter sp. Gp1-AA117 | reverse complement strand
TGTCCAAGCCAGACTGCGGTGCGGGCTCTTGCAGGCGCCACAGAGATTCGGCTTTCGCCCACGCAGTCGCTCATACCTATTTTCATCTTTTCTGGGTGGGACTCAAGTCCCATGTCCGACTGCGGTTAAAGCCTTTTTGGTTGCGGCTCGTCCGCGCTGTGGTGAAAACGTCATGCACTCTTTACACACCACGACTGTTTATAATGAAGAATATTCACACTGGAGAATCCATGCGGCCGCCGCTCGACGTAAAAAAGACCCTGAATCTTCCTCAAACCCAGTTTTCCATGAAGGCCAACCTGCCTCAAAACGAGCCAAAATGGCTGGAAAAATGGGAAAAGATGGGAATGTACGAGAAGACCCGCAAAGCGCGGGCCGGGCGGCCTAAGTATGTCTTTCACGATGGTCCGCCTTATGCGAACGGCGCCATTCATGAAGGCCATGCTCTGAATAAATCTTTGAAAGACTTTGTGGTGAAATCGAAAACCATGGCCGGGTTTGATGCACCGTATATTCCAGGCTGGGATTGCCATGGCTTGCCCATCGAGATCAAAGTTGACGCCTCACTTGGAGGCAAAAAACTGCAGATGGCGCCTTTTGATGTCCGCCAGGAGTGCCGCAAATACGCGCAGAAATATCTTGATCTGCAGCGCACTCAATTCAAACGTCTTGGTGTGTTTGGCCGCTGGGAGCGCCCCTACTCCACCATGGATCCGCAGTATGAATCCGTGATCGTCCGCACTCTTTTCGACTTCATGGAAAAAGGCGCAGTCTATAAAGGATTGAAGCCGGTCTACTGGTGCATCCATGACCGTACTGCTTTGGCAGAAGCCGAAGTTGAATACGCAATGCACACCAGCCCCAGTATCTGGGTGAAGTACCGCATGACCAGTGATCCTGCAAACGTGGATGCGTGTCTCGCTGGGAAAAAAGTCAGCACCATCATCTGGACCACCACTCCCTGGACGCTGCCTGCTTCACTCGCAGTGGCCTTTCATCCTGAGTTGGACTACGTCGCTCTGGAACATGAGGGCGAGGTTTACATCGTTGCCGATGCGCTGGCAAAGCAGGCCATTGAAAAGATCAAATTGACCGGCGCTACTGAGAGTGCGCGCTTCCCCGGAAGCAAACTGGAGTACTCCAAATTTGCGCATCCATTCCTCGACCGCGAAATTCTCGGTGTGCTGGCCAACTACGTCACCACCGAGCAGGGCACCGGCGCGGTCCATACTGCACCTTCGCACGGGGCAGACGACTTTAACACTGGCATGAAATACAGGCTCGACGCCTCTTCCAATGTCGATGCCGCAGGAAAATTCATCCAGGGCTTGCCGGAGTACAAGGGAAAGCGCGTCTTCGATGGCAATTTTGACATCGTCGAACTGCTCCGCAGCCGTGGGGCGCTCATGGGCTCGGAAAAAATCGAGCACTCGTATCCGCACTGCTGGCGCTGCCATAATCCGGTGATCTTTCGCGCCACGGAACAGTGGTTCATCTCCATGGAAGCTCCCATCGAGGGCGTCACGCTGCGCCAGCGCTCTCTCGACGAAATCAAAAAAGTGAAGTGGATACCTGCATGGGGAGAAGAGCGCATCTCCAACATGATCGCCACCCGCCCGGATTGGTGCATCTCGCGCCAGCGCATCTGGGGTGTGCCCATCGCAGTTTTCTTCTGTGAATCCTGCGGCAAGCTGCTGGAATCGAAAGAAGCACACCAGGCAGTGGTCGATCTGTTTGCCCGTGAAGGCGCGGATTCCTGGTATACGCGCGCGCCCCACGAGATTCTGCCGCCGGAAACGAAATGCGCTCACTGCGGCGGCAACCAGTTCCACAAGGAGAATGACATCATCGACGTGTGGTTCGAATCCGGGTGCAGCCAGGCTGCGGTGCTGGAACACGAGCCGGAACTCTCCTGGCCGGCAGACCTCTATCTGGAAGGCGGCGACCAGTATCGCGGCTGGTTCCACTCTTCCCTGCTCTGCGCTGTAGGCACACGCGAGCATGCGCCCTACCGCGGCGTTGCCACCAACGGCTGGACGCTCGACCCGCAGGGCCGCGCCACCTCCAAGTCTCTGGGCAACGGCATCGATCCGGTAGAGATTGCCAACCGGCTGGGTGCGGAGATCGTCCGCCTGTGGGTGGCCTCTGTGGACTTTCAGCAGGATGTGACCGTCTCCCAGGAGTTGATGGATAAAGTCTCTGAAATCTACAAGAAGATTCGCAACACCTTCAAGTACATCCTGAGCAATCTCTATGACTTTCAACCGGAGCTGCACGCCCTGAACTTTGAAGAGATGCTGCCGCTCGATCAATACATGCTGTTGCGCACAGAAGAGGTCGCCGAACGGGTGCGCAAATGGTATGAGAGCTTCGAGTTCCACCGCATCTACCAGCAGATCAATGAATTTTGCACCGTAGACCTCAGCAACATCTACTTTGCCGTCTTAAAAGACCGGCTTTATACCGCCGCGCCCAAATCACCGGCCCGCCGCTCGGCCCAGACCGCCGTATGGCGCATCGGCGAAGCCCTGGTCCGGCTGGTAGCGCCTATCATGACCTTTACGTCCGAGGAAATCTGGCCATTTCTGCCGCAAATTTTAGATCGGCCTGAGAGCGTACATCTGGCATACTTTCCCCAAGCAGGAGAGATCACCGGCAAGGTGCCGAACCTCATCTATGCTCAGACTCTGCGGGCTGACTTCGATTCGCTGATGGCGATCAGGGATGAAGCCATGAAGCCCCTGGAAGCTGCTCGCAAGGAAAAACTGATCGGCAGCTCTCTGGAGGCCGTGGTTACCATCCATGCTCCTGATAGTCTGTATAAGCTGCTGGAGCGGTATCAGGGTGAGTTGCGCTACCTGCTGACCGTCTCCGGCGTAGAGGTAAAGCACGCCTCCGGAGGGAACGGAAAGACTCCGCTGCACGTAGAAGTAGCTAAAGCGCCCGGACAGAAATGTGAACGTTGCTGGAATTACTCCGTTCACGTAGGAACAAACGAGAGGTATCCTGCTGTTTGCGAACGATGCCTGGCCGCACTGGAGGAGATTGAGCAGGAGCAGCCTGCATAGCTATGCGTAAGTACCACATCTTGATTGCCGCTTTGGTAGTGTTCCTGGATCGCGCCACCAAGTGGCTCGTCGCCCAGAAGATCATACTGCATGACAGCATTGATGTTGTCCCTGGCCTCTTCCGCCTCACCCACGTGCAGAACCAGGGAGCGGCTTTCGGCCTCTTTTCTGACTCGCCTTCAGAGTGGAAGGTAGCCATGCTGATCCTCTTCTCAGTGGCTGCTCTGGCCGTGGTCTCTGCCCTGCTCTGGAAGAACGGCAACGCCATGAATGCCACGGCTGTCGCGCTCTCTCTGGTGTTCGGCGGCGCTCTGGGCAATCTCTGGGTATTCTTAGCTCCGCAGGAAGAAAAAGCCGTATCTCAATAAGCAAGTATTTAGTTCGTAGTATCTAATCTGATCTGTGTCATCTGTGTTGATCTGTGGTGAATCTTCAAATCAGCGTTCATCAGCGGCTAAAGCTTCTCTGCGTTCTCTGCACTGTAAATCCTGAAGTTCTTCGCGGTCTGAGAAGAAACTTCCAGCGATCCTCCTCCGTAACCTTCTTTTTTCCTGAGGCATCTGCGGATAAGACTTTGCCTTCGGCGGGAAGGTAAATATCGGATCACCTCCACAAAATTCTTATCGTTCTTCTCCGTGTCTCAGTGTTCTCCGTGTCTCCGTGGTTAAGGTTTGATTCTTATTGCCTCTGCTTACTCTGTTCCTCTGTGTTGCAAAGGTGTTGCCGTTTGGTTGCGGCCTGCCGCGCTGCGGTTAAAAGGTGTTCTACCATATTTTTCGCGGGCTGCTGCTGGAGTTGAACATCTCCGCGATTCTCTCCTTCCATCCAATTGTGCAAAACCGAAAGACCTCTTCAATCGGATTGGGAGCTAACCTTATGTTTCAGAGAAAATTCTGGATCCTTGCCATCTGTCTGAGCCTGCTGATGATGACCGGCTCAGCGGCATTTGCGCGGGACATGAACAACGAGGACCTGAGCGGCATCAGTCCTCAGCACCACAAATACGTCTTCTCCGTTCTGGGTGGAGCCGCTGCGGGCGCGGGCCTGGGCTTCATTCTTGGCGGAGGCGCGAAGACAGCCAAGCTGGCCATGATCGGTGGAGGCGGCGTCAGCACCTGGTATCTTCACACTCATCCTTCTGCTCTGGGCAGGTTCCACGATTGGGGCATGATCGGCTCCAACACCTTCCTGGGCATGGGCATCGGCTGGACCATCTGCGATTGCGACAACGGCCTGATCGCCGGCGCACTGCTGGGTGGTGGCGGAACTGCGGCCTGGGAAGCGCTGAAGAGCGACCGTCCCGCCCGCAACGCCTACAACAAAGTAAAACCATAAACAACTTTCGACCCTGCTACCACTCAAAAGAGCACAGCTTTCGCCGGCTGTGCTCTCGTTTTTTTGGTTTCTCCCCATCCCGCGGAGCGGGAGAGGGAACCCTATGGTCACCGGCACTTCTTGTCATCCTGAGGCCGCACGCTTTTTGCGGCCGAAGAACCTATGCATTGGAACACTACTCATCCTCGCGTGTCGTTTGTGGTCAGATTTGGTTTGCGGCTCTGCTGCGTTGCGGTAAGGGTTTTTGGGTGATGACCCGATCCCTTCTCCATTTCCGCTTTATAGGTTGACATCGGTAAGCCGCCACCGCAAAAATCCAGAGCATCAGGACCAGAGGCCAGGCCAGAGTGTATCTGCATGAAGTCATGGCCAAAGTTCAGGCCGAAAAAGCGAAAAGAGGTGTTCGCTAGAGCGTTTTCATGAATCATTGTAGACCGTCCACTGGCGAGGCAAGTAACAGGGTATGACTTTAGTCGTACCGCAGAGGCAACCAAAACCTGGGCTTCAGCCCCTGCCGCTGTGTCCTGCTGATGAATGCTGCTCTACACCAACTCTGAAAACAGAATAGAACCATCTATATATCAAGAGAGCACAGCTTTCCCCGGTGATGACGCTGATCTTACTGACTTACATTGATAAAACCTCAACACTGATGACACAGATGGGACAGATCAGCACAGATGAGCCAAATACATATCCTTTGGGCCGCGAAGAACGCGGCCCGCAGGATGACCAATGGAGAGGAGCGTTTCCCCTACTGGGCAGGTTTGGCGGCAACCTCTTGAGTATTTGAATTGGGCAACATCACCAGGTTCGGATACACGGGCGTGACTTCGAATGACATCTTGTCACGCACCGAGAGCAAAGTTACCGGTTTGCTCTTCAACATTTCGATGCGGTCGCTCCACGGATCGAGCTTCACGCGGCTACCCAGAGGTAATGCCGGAATCTGGGCGATGTTTTTGGCTTCAAGCTTGGGAGCCTGGGCCTGCGCGGCCTGGTGAATCGGGCCGGTGCTGGCCAGACGGTTGCCGAAGTGCGGGCTTACCAGCCAGGTGAGATCGCGCGAGCGGTGGGCGAGCGCCACCAGGTAAAGTCCGGCGGTGCCGAGCTTGTCTTTATAAGGAGAGTTCTTCAGCAGTTCGAGTCCCTTGAGATCGGCGGCCTGCTCGTCGCCCGGGTTCTGCAGCAATCCGATATTGCGGAAGACCTGTTCATCAGAGAAGATCATGCGGTCGCTGAAGGAATATTTGGTATTGATTCTGTGTCCCAGCGCGATATGGCCAAGCTCGTGCGAAAGCACCATGGCGAGCGAGGCCTCGTCGGGCAGCGTATCGAGCAATCCGCGGCTGACTACGATGGTGTGACCCACGGTGAATGATTCGAGCGGAGTGGTGAGCAGCACGCGGCAGCGCACCTCAGGCTCGATGTTCAGGTTGTTGGTGACTTCAAGATTATTGACTACGGTCTGGAGCACCTTGGAGACTTCGCCATCGGGCGCAAGGATTCCGGCGCGTTCCATGCGATCGAGAACGTTGTCTTCGGCTTCGCGCTCCCACAGGTGCTGGCTCTGCACCGGCTGGGCCTCGTTGGGGCCACGGCTGCTGGTGTCAGTCACTTCCGCCGATTCCACCTGCAGATCAGTGAATTCCGACTGCTGGCCGGAGTGCTTCAGGTCGTATCCCCAGAGGCGTGTCTGGCCTTTCATGGCCAGCTTGCGCTCGGAGAAGCGCTGGGCATCGGTCTCTTCCGTATAGACATAGGCAGGAAGCCATACGCCCGGCTGCAGGTTCATGCGCCAGGTATCGAAGTGCAGATAGAACTTGCTCTCGGTGTTGGGGCCATAGGTGCCGTTGATGCGGACGACGTTGTAGTCCTGGTCTTCCACCCAGATGCGTCCCTGGAAGCGGGTTTGATCGTGGTTCAGGGGCTGCACATCAAAGACCAGCGTGCGCACCTCGCCGAGGAACTGCTGGCGGATGTACTTGAGCTGGTAATGCTCCTTGTCAAACTGGTCATTGAGAAAGACCATCTGCATGAAGCCGAGATGCTGGTAGTTGATGCGATAGAAAGTGTTGAGACGGTCGAGCGCGCGCGTGATGAACCGTGCCTTGTTGTTGTCATTGAAGACAGTATTCATGGGGCCTTTGGAGCCAAGGGCGAGGCGTCCGAGGAAATAGCGGTCTTTATCGGGCTGCGTGCCCAGGTCCGCGTCAGGCTTCAATCGCTGAATGTAGGTTTCCACCAGCGGAGAGTAGTTGTGCATGGTGTCGACCAGCTTCGCTTCCTGCTGGAAGATGCGCTCTGCCATGACTTCAGTGCGCGCCGGCGCGGGAGCCGTGGTTTCCGGCGAGTCATTTATCGCCCATGCGGCAACGCTGATGCTCATCAGCAGAATTGAGATAACAAAACGCGAACGCATATTGCCTCCAAATTTTTTCCAGGCACCAGCGCTAAAGCGCTGGGTTGATCAAATCTCTTTTCCCCGGACTAAAGTCCGGGGCTTCCACCTATTCAGCCAGTTCGAAGACGATGTGGACCAGCGCAATGGTTTCATAGGCAGCGCCGTTGCGCTGAGCCGGACGAAAGCGAATCTGCCCGGCAGCACGAAGAGCGGCTTCGTCGAGACCGTGCCCGAGGCCGCGCACTACTTCGCCAACGTGAAGATCGCCGGAAGCGCCGAATGTTACGCGCACCAGGACTACACCCTGCAGGTGCAGCGAACGAGCTTCCTGTGTGTAAGCCGGTCTGGGCTTGTAAAGAATTTCTACCGGAGTGACTGCGGGCTTATCTTCCGTACGTGCTTTCGGCACAGGAGCGGCCGCGGCAACCTGGGTGAATCCTGCCTGGGCCACCGTTCCCGAACGCTGATGATCGCCCTGGCCATTTCCAGCTACACCGTTGCCAAAGCCGGCGCTGGCGACTGTGCCGCGCGCGCCGCGAGTTCCACCGGTGCCATTGCCTTGTCCCTGGCCGGCGGGCAGATCGAAGGAGCCGACGCTGGCCACGGTCAATACAGCTTTCTTTTCTGAGGCTCCTCTTACACCGTTAGGATCGCCAAAACCGCCGGTCTGGACTGCGCGCGCCGGTCGCTGCAAGGTCGGGGGCGCAGAACTGCCGGAAGCAAAATTGTCAGTCACGACTTCCCTCTTCGGCTGCACCTGATTCACGACCGGAGTATTGGAAGCAAACGCCCCGGTGACGACATCCCTCTTCGGAGCGATCTTCGCGATCTTGGGAACAACAGGATCGGGCAGTTTGACCGTTTTGTCTTCAAACTTGGGCATCTCGATCTTGGGTGTCTCCAGGTGCGGCACCACGATTTTGGGCGGCGTCAGCCTGGCGAGTACTGCCGGTGGAGGAGGAATGATTTTCGGCGGCTGCGGCATGGTGACCGGCGGCGGAGTATATAAGAGCGTGACTTGAGATTGCCGGGGCGTGATGTGCGCGGACGGAAGCCATTTTGCCGCGTTAACCAGCACTACGATGGCCACTGCGTGAACGATGACGCTCCACAGGAAGCGGCCTTTACGCCGTGCAGGAGGCAGCTCGTATTCAAACCGGGGTACCGCCACAGTCATTCTCCTTATTCAGATTCGAACAACAAAGCAGCGCAGGCAAAACGATGGATTAAGATCGCACAGGGGCGCGGCGGTTGTCGTCATGCCATAAGCAGGTCAAAGGTAATGTCCGGCGGGTCAGTAAAGGACGAGTCCCTTGTGGACGGGGGTATGAACTTCCGGGTGGCAACCTGCAATGCGAGATTAACCACGGCGTAGTGAAGCCCACAACCAAAACCTTTTACCACAGCGTGGCGAGCCACAACCAAACGGCTTTAACCGCAGTCGGACATGGGACTTGAGTCCCACCCAGAAAAGATGAAAATAGGTATGAGCGACTGCGTGGGCGAAAGCCGAATCTCTGTGGCGCCTGCAAGAGCCCGCACCGCAGTCTGGCTTGGACATCGCATCGTA
>QHVI01000159.1 GCA_003223515.1 Candidatus Angelobacter sp. Gp1-AA117 | reverse complement strand
CGAAGTTCCATGGGGTGGGGGATGGGGCGGTGTGGATTACTGAGCAGATGGAGGCGCAGTTTGGAAGCCAAGCGCAGTATCTGCTCGATTTCTATCATGTGTGCGACTACCTGGCGGCGGCCGCAGAGGTGATTGCCGGAACCGAGAAGTCGGCTTGGATGGAGGAGAAGAAGAACTGGCTGAAAGACAATCGTTGGAACGATGTCGTAAAAACCTTGCGGCCCTGCTTAGAACCGACCCACATCCCCGACCCACAGGCTCCGGTTCGTGCTTGCTTTCGTTACCTCTGCAATCATTCCAACTTCCTGAATTACAAAGATGCCTTGGCTGCG
Organism: Candidatus Angelobacter sp. Gp1-AA117; assembly: GCA_003223515.1. Lineage (GTDB taxonomy): Bacteria > Acidobacteriota > Terriglobia > Terriglobales > Acidobacteriaceae > Angelobacter. The sequence continues at coordinate 4,672 of QHVI01000159.1, read as the reverse complement.
GGCCTGCCTATCGGTTCAGGCGAGATCGAAAGTGCCCATCGCTATGTGTTCCAGAATCGGCTCAAGATCGCTGGTGGCTGGTGGAAAATGGAAAGTTTAAGGAAGATGATAGCTCTGCGGATCTTGCGAGCCAACCATGGTTGGGAAGATTACTGGAGCAACGTGCATCAGCAAGCTGCATAGCTGACTCGCACTTTTAATTACACCCTTCTGCGCCTTCTTAGGATCAAAGGAATTAAGACCGTCAACAAAGACCTAAGATAGCAAGTGCATTGAAATTCTCGGTGTGCTAAACTGACCGGCTGACGCGATTTCAGTAGATATAAATTTCGATCCTCATGACGGGCATGGCTAATAAAAACATATTATTGATCGAGCCCGGATATAAGAACAAGTACCCACCACTCGGATTAATGAAGATTGCCCAATACCACGGCCCCCAAGGCAAGAGGGACCGTGTGCTCTTCATCAAGGGACAGGACCGCTCTGTCCTCATGGAAGCATGGGATCGAATCTACATTACAACGCTATTCTCATTTGAATTTGCAAAAATCGCTGAGAGCATTGATTTTGCCATTCGGGTCGCCAACAATCAGAAGAGCCGGATTTTTGTGGGCGGCATTGCTGCTTCTCTCATGCATGATGAATTCATCAACAAAGAGGAATGGAATGGCATTCGCTTCATCAAGGGATTATTAGGAGAATCGCCCTTCAGCTCGATGAAGACTCAGATTTTTATTCTGATGATGTGAGCGGAACTCCGATTGAAGATCTTACTCCTGACTACAGCATTTTAGAGCAGACTGACTATAAATACCCTGTGCATGATGCATATTTCGGCTATGCATCTCGCGGTTGCATACGCAAATGCAGCTTTTGTGGTGTCCCCAAGTTGGAAGGAGACCAAAGAGAAGTACAGCCACTCAGTGCGATGATCAAAAATGTTGATGCCCTGTACGGGGTTAAGAAAGATCTGATTTTGATGGATAACAATGTTGTGGCGTCATCTAGATTCAAAGACATTATTGCTGAAATCAGAGATTTGGGATTTACGCGCGACGCGAAGCTCAAGCGCGGAAAAGTGCCAGTACAAAGGAGGGTTGATTTCAACCAGGGAGTCGATGCCCGTATTCTTTGTAAAGATCCTGTGTATCTGAAGGAACTGTCCACAATCTGCATTAAGCCCCTTCGAATCGCTTTCGACCACCTGGGCCTGCGAAAGCAATACGAGCAGGCGGTACGGATGGCCCATGGCTTCGAGTTGACGGAACTCTCAAATTACATGCTTTATAACTTCCATGATAGTCCTGAAGATCTTTATGAGCGCATGTGGCTGAACGTCAATCTGAACGAAGAGCTTGGTATTCGGATTTGGTCATTCCCAATGCGATATCAGCCAACAAACCTCAAGGACAGGTCATATGTCGGAGAAAAGTGGAAAAGGTATCAGCTCCGTTCGATGCAATTGATTTTGCAGGCAACACATGGAATCGTGAGCGGCTCGCCCAACTTTTTTAGGCGGGCTTTTGGCAATACTGCTGAAGAATTCAAATCTTTATTGTTGCGCCCCCATCATTTCATATTCAACCGCGAGTGGTTCGAAAAGCTGGATGGCAGGACACAGCTTGAGGAATTTCAGGCTTTATTTGTGAAGATGACCCCCTCTCAAAAAGCAGAACTCCTAGAATCACTTTCACTTTGTCAGCCGCGTGAAATCAAGAAGCTGGATGCAAGCACGCGTGATATACAAATAAAAAATATTCTGCGTTTTTACATCCCTCCGATCAAGGAAGAAGAAGCTGAGATTTGGACGAGACAAAAGCAAAAGAAGAAATCTGCTCCTGCAGTCCCCGACGATGAGAGAGTTGAGGATGCGGGGCTGCAAGAAGAATTGGGATTCCCCTCTTTACCTGCAAATGCAATCGAAGCCGGAGGAGTATTGGCGTGAGCTCAATGGTGCCTGTGCTGGCGCTTGTAAAGAGCAATTGGGAGGCCATAGAAGACCAGCCTATTATAGGAAAAGATGTATTGGAACTGCTCAGCAGTTCTATGTATGTGAATCCATTATCCATTTACCGTGAATATGTCCAAAATGCAATGGATTCAATTGAGGAAGCAATCGCTCTTGGCTCTCTTGCCGTAAATAGAGGCCGCATTGATATCATCATTGATGCGCAAAATCGACAAGCCCGCATTAGAGATAACGGCACAGGCATTCCGAGGAATATTTTTGCCAAAACTCTAATCGCATTAGGAGCAAGTAAAAAACGGGGAACTAAGGCGCGCGGATTCCGCGGTGTTGGTCGTCTCGCAGGATTGGGCTATTGCAAAGAACTGGTGTTCCGGTCCCGTGCTGAAGGGGAGAAACAGGTCAGTGAGCTAAGGTGGGACTGTCGTCGCTTAAAAGCCTTACTCGCAAACTCTCAGGTCAAACTGAATGTTGATGGTCTTATTAAGGATTTGGTCAGAATCCGGCATTTGACAACTGATGGCTTCCCGGCAAGGTTCTTCGAAGTGGAACTGAATGGCATCATGCGGCACAGCGGGGATTATCTTATCGATACAAGGCAAGTACACGACTATCTATCCCAGGTTGCTCCTGTCCCATTTGCGCCCAACTTTGCGTTCGCGAAGCGCATTCACGACGAACTCTCCGCACATGTATCTCTCGGCAATATTCTGATTTATCTGAATGGTTCTAAGACTCCGATTTACAGACCACACGCAGACGAGTTTGAAATCAGAAGAGGTGTCCGGGATCGCTTCAGCGAGATTAAATTCCTCGATATCAAAGATAGCGATGGCCACTTAGCCGCAAAGGCATGGTTTCTTCAGCATGGATATCATGGAGCAATCGGCAGTGGAGCATTAATTAAAGGTCTTCGCCTGCGTAGCGGCAACATACAGATTGGTGAATCTAACTTGTTGGATGAGCTATTTACGGAATCACGATTCAATTCTTGGGTTGTTGGTGAAATTCATGTTTTGGACGAAAGAATTCTGCCTAATGGTCGGCGAGACCACTTTGAACAAAATGTATATTTCAATGACTTGTTGAATAAGCTCAGACCGGTTGCCTCTGAGTTAGCATGTTGTTGCAGAATGAGTTCTTTGAGCCGTAACGCAATTAGGCAATTCGAATCCTTACAAGTCCAAGTGAAAAGCATTTTGTCCATTCTCCAGCAAGGAGCAGTAAGCCCCGTACAATCTCACAAATTGAAGAAGCAGGCAATTATGATCCTGCATCGCATGGACAAAGCATCCTCTCATCCTGCTTTGACGCTTGAACACCGGCGCAAATTCACGCTCATCATCAAGCGTCTGCAGCACAAGTTACGAGAAGAAGAAGTTTCGAAGAGAAGACACCGTATTCTTAAACAGATGCCTTCGTCACAACAGAAGATTTGGGAACGTTTTATTACACTGCTCTACGAATATTCGCCAAATAAGATTGCAGCTAAGACTCTCGTTGACCACATTCTGCGTCGCTTACAATAGTATTGCTCGCATAGCTAACTCTCCCCCAGTTATATGAAATAACTAGAATGTTTCTGCCTCACAGACTCGCCCGTGATTTACGTCGAAATAATGAATATTGTCGTCCTTAACGAACGCCTTAAGATCGGTTTTTCCTGGCATGACGGTATATCCATACAGCCCCATTGGTGTTCCGTCTCGATATTTGGCGATTCCAAAGCAACGCAATGCCAGCTCTGATTGAATACCATTTTTAGAAAGAGCTTTGAAAAGAGTCATAGTCGGGTGGGCCCGCCGAAATATATTTCTGATATTCTTATTATTAGTATCGTCGATCCCGAGAACTGCAAATTCTCCACTAAAATGGGTTCGAATTGCGTTAGCTCCTCGATTGTGGCCAAGGTGGCTAGTTATTAATAAGCAGTCCCCTTCTCGTATGATTTCGTTCTGAAACATATCCGCGAAGCGCAAATCATAATCGCCCCAGGCGCAAATTCCTTCCAGATCAACAAAGAAGATGTGTGGTAACTCCGATGTCCTTCGGTGAGAAAAAACTGTAGCCTGTTGCACATTTACTCTGATACCGCACCCCGCCAATTCGACCGCACTGGCCTTTGCTAACTGGAATCTGGCTGCAATCGTCTCATATGACCACACACTTCGAGCTAAGTTGCGATCCACAAAAAGAATGCTAAATATGTCTCTTAATTCGGTGTCGCCAAAAGTTACATAGCAATAATCTTTGCTTCTATCGGCATAGAGCCGGAGCCAGCGCCCTAAAATGAGGTGCAGTGCAGCATATTTTTGGGGACCGAATCCTAATCTTCCATTTGACTTAGCAGCCATATGTTAGTATCTGCGTTTACCTTTACGCTGCACTAAACTTAGCAAATATTCCTTTGACTTATCACCTAGAGCTCTTTTAGTTTGTGCAGAATCTAGAGCGCCATGAATCTCAAAGTGAGACGTAAGCTTTCGAGCTTCGTCCATTGTCAACGTCAGCTTCAGCGTAATACTATTGACCTCTGCATAAATAATGTAATAATAAAAGGGCTCTGTTCTCCGCCTGACAGCTATGCCCAGACCTCAAGGAAGCGCCGATCTACTTGAAAATCGGCGCAGGCGAGCTTTGGCCTTATTGGATTCCGGTTGTTCACTCAATGAGGTGGGACGGCGCATTGGGTGTGCTGCCGTT
>QHVI01000043.1 GCA_003223515.1 Candidatus Angelobacter sp. Gp1-AA117 | reverse complement strand
GCGCACCTTATACGGACAGTTGTTGGAGCAATAACGAGTGCCAACGCAACGGTTGTATACCATGTCATTCAACCCTTCGGTGCTGTGAACAGTGGCGCCTACCGGGCAGACCGGCTCGCAAGGCGCGTTTTCACACTGCATGCACGGAACAGGCTGGAAGTGCGCCTGCGGATTTGCGGCATCACCCTGATAGTAGGTGTCAATGCGCAGCCACTGCATTTCGCGCCCGCGCTGCACCTGCTCTTTGCCGACAACCGCAATATTGTTTTCTGCCTGGCAGGCCACCGCGCAGGTCTGGCAGCCGATACAGGAGTTCAGATCAATGGCCATGCCCCAGGCGTATTGCTTGTACCAGTTGGAACCTCTGTAGTCAGGATAGAGCGTCTCGTCGGGCCCCGGAGCCTCGTTCTCCTGAGTCACTTTATCCTTAGCTGCAAAATGAGGGTCTTTCCGATATTCCTCAAGGGTGGCAGCCTTGACTGGCTCTCGCTGATCGATACTGAAATCCTTGTTGCTCGGTTCTGCAAGGTTGAAATGGCCCTGGGTTACGGCCACGTGCCACTGCTTGTCCAGCCTTGAAATCTTGCTATCGACTCCTGTGTATTGGGCATTGCTGGGCCGCACTGAATAGGCGTCATACCCGTAACCTGAACCCACGCGCCCGGTTTTGCGCCGTCCGTAGCCGAGGAAGAGCGTCACGGCATTATCAGGATGTCCCGGCTGCGCCCAGTAAGGGGCCTGGACTTTGCGGCCCTGAAATTCAATCTCGATGATGTTCTGAGCATCGGACTGGTGATCGTTCTGGTCTTTGAGTTGATCGAATTTCAGCCGCTCCGCGTGCGCCGGGCTGATCATGGCCACGTTGTCCCAGGTGTTGCGGGTTAAAGGCTTGGGCGTTTCCTGCAGCCAGGCATTGTTGTTGAATCTGCCGTCGTAGATGCAGGGATCAGGACGGAAACTAACCTCAATACCACCCCCTGGAGCGGATGCAGAGGAAGGAATAGCTCCAGTCCGGGCGCTCACCTGGCGTACCGGGAAGGCGCTGTTGGCTATGTAACCATCATGAACGCTGCGCCGCCACCACTGCTCGAAATCAGCTCCCGTATGCTGCGTCTGCCAGTAGGCACGCACCAGATCGTAACCGGAGGAAGCGGGCTGTCCGCCAAATACGGTAAGCAGCTCGTGCATCGAATGGCCGCCATAGAGGTGAAGAATCAGCGGCTGAATGATGGTAGCGGTTCCGTCGTACGATCTGACATCACTCCAGGACTCCAGGTAATGCGTCTCCGGCATGTGCCAATGCGCATACTCAGTTGTCTCATCCCGGTAACAGGAAAGCTGGATCAGCACCCTGCCACTCTGCTCCGAGAACTGCTTGAGCAGCGACTCAAATTCCAGATCGACGGGCGCATCGTAAGCCGGGTTCGCACCCATCACTACCAGCACATCCACTTTGCCCGATTTCAAGTCATCCGCCAACTCACGGATGGACTGGGTGTGCTCCACCGGATCGATCTCGACCGGGTCAATGAAGCTGACCGTCTGGCCAATATTGCCCAGCGCTGAATTCATGGCATGGGCCAGGGCATGCACAGCGGCCGGCTGATAGAGGCCGGGGACAACTACGCTTTTACCGCGATGCTCACCGAGGTCTTTTGCGGCAACATCCACAAACTTCTGCTGCTCAGGAGTAAGCTGCTCGCCGCTCCCACCCGCCCCAACTTTGGCGGCCAGCGCCCGGGCAATCTTCTCTATTTCTGAAGGACGGACCGCCACGCGGTGATCGGCCTTCATGCCTGTGGTCGTCGATGAGCTCTCAGCCACATACAGCCGGTTCATGGGCTGCTTATCAGGTTGCTTGCGGCGGCTGGCCCAGTCGCGCGCGTAACGAATGAAACCGGGAAACCACGCGCCGGAGAGAAAATCGCCATCGAGCGAAACCACTACATCGGCGGCGGCAAAGTTATAGACCGGATCGTAGTAGTTGCCGAAGGCTGCTTTCGAGCCCTGACGCATATTGTCGCGGTGCACAGGCTCATAACGATGCCATTTGGCCTGCGGGAACTGCTGGAGCACCGCATGCATCTGCGATCCCAGCGTCGGCGAACTGACCGCGCCGGTGAGAAAGCGCAATCCTGCTCCCTGCTTTGCTTTCTGGGCCAGCACCGTGGACCGAATTTCGCCGACAAAGGCACCCCATGACGTGCCCTCACCCATGTGGGTGGGGATGGTGGAACGGTCGGGATCATAGAGATCCAGGATAGAAGCCTGCGAGAAAAGATCAGTGGCTCTCAGGCTGCCTTCATGGTCAGGATTTCCTTCAATCTTGGTGGGCCGGTATTCATGGCTTTCCACCAGCAGGGGAATGCCGTATCCGGAAAAAGGCATCGCCGTGGCATAAAAAAGCGGCTTGCCGGGTATCAGCTCTTCAGGCTGGCGGACGTAAGGAAGAATCTCCTCCAGCGGCTGCTTGGTGCATCCGGCAAGGCCGGCCAGTGCGAGGGATGCTCCGGCCAGCTTCAGGAAGCCGCGGCGCGATACCGGATCAAGCCATTCCGAGGCTTGCCGGGGAAACTCGCGCTCCAGCATCTCACCGAAGGCTTCCTCATTGCTCAGTTCTTCCAGCGTGCGCCAGTACTTCGGCCCTTTGGCATCTGCCAGCTTGCGCCGCACCCCATCCAGATCAAGGCTGGCGGGTTTTATGGCGCTGGCAGGAATGAGGTTCAAATTTGTATCGTTCTTCTTAGCCATTCGCTTCCCAATTTGTTTTCCACCTTAGCGGTGGCAAGTGGAGCAACTGGTTATGTCCTGGGTGCTGCGCAGATGATACTTCTCCCGCAGCACCGTGCCCAGTTCTACCTGATCAAAGTATTCCTTGCCGTCCACTTTCACGGAATGCTCGCCACTGGGAGGCTGGTATCCCATATTGAATACCTCCTCACGCGGACGCAGGAACTTCTCCGGCTGGCGATGGCAGTTGAGGCACCATTCCATCTGCAGAGAATTTTCCGCGTACATCAGCGGCATCTGGTCTACCGCTCCGTGGCAGCTATAACAACCCACACCTTTATTTACATGAATGCTGTGATTGAAGTAGACAAAGTCCGGCAGATCATGGACGCGCGTCCACTCCAGCGACTTGCCCGTTCTGAAGCTGTAGCGCACCGGCTCCAGGTAAGCGGCAGTCGTCCATATCTGGGCATGGCAATTCATGCAGGTTTTTGTGGGTGGAATCCCGGCAAAACTAGATTCTTCGACCGAGGTATGACAGTAACGGCAGTCCAGCCCCAAGCCGGCCACGTGATGCTGGTGGCTGAAAGGGACCGGTTGGTCGGGCGCAATATGTTGTCCAGTAACGTAGGGAGAGCGCTGCAACTGCATCAGCGCGGCTCCTACCGCAGAGAGAAGAAGAACAATACCGAGAATGCTCGCACGAGCTAGAGTATTTGCACTGCGGTGAAATATTTGGGCCATGAGCTAGTTCTGAAGGGACCATCGCACATCAACGAAATCAGCAGGAATGCGCGACCAGAAATCCCAAAGTCATCACCAGCGCACTGCAAGGCTCTGGTGAAAACTGATGATTATAGCAGAGCACAAGAACCCGCTGCTTCTTTTGATCAATTGCGCCAAAAATTTTCTGCAAGAAAAGTCACGTGGCGCATTGTGACGCTCTGTTCAGCCGCAAGGAACCCGGAAATCGCATTCAGCAGTTACTTGCACCCGCAGCAGATCGGGTATTCGCCCGACGAAAACAGCGGCGCCATGCTCTGCATCCTACCAAGTAAATCTTATTGGAGGGAGAAGCCGCCGTGGCGAAAACTGCTGCTGATGTAATGATCGAATGCTTGATTGACTGGAACGTGGACACTATCTTTGGCATTCCCGGAGATGGAATCAACGGGATCATGGAGGCGCTGCGCACCCATCAGGAGCAAATCCGGTTTGTGCAGGTGCGGCATGAAGAGGCCGCAGCCTTCATGGCGTGTGCTCACGCCAAGTACACCGGAAAGCTGGGCGTCTGCCTGGCTACCTCCGGCCCCGGAGGCATTCACCTGCTCAATGGTCTTTATGATGCCAAGCTGGACGGCCAGCCGGTGCTTGCAATCACTGGCCTTCCTTTTCATGACCTGAACGACACGTTCACACAGCAGGATGTAGCTCTCGACCGGCTGTTCATGGATGTAGCTGCGTATAACACGCGGGTCATGGGGCCATCGCACGTTGAAAATGTAACCGATCTTGCCTGCCGAACCGCACTGGGCTACAGGAAGGTGGCACATATCACCTTCCCGGTTGACTTTCAGGATATGAAGGCCGACCGCAAGCATGCTTCCAAGCGCAACGTGCCCGGCCACACCTCAGATGTAAAAGCCAAGAGCGCTCGTCTGCCCAATGAAGCTGACCTGCGCCGGGCCGCAGACGTTCTCAACCCGGGAAAGAAAGTTGTCATTCTCGCCGGGCAGGGTGCCCTCGATGCCACTGATGCTCTCGAGCAGATCGCCGACAAACTGGGCGCGCCCATCGTGAAAGCTCTGCTGGGCAAAGCTGCTGTGCCGGATGACAGTCCTTTCACGACCGGCGGCATTGGCCTGCTGGGAACCAAGCCCTCGCAGGAGGCGATGGAAAATTGTGACGCGCTGCTGATTGTGGGCTCGTCGTTTCCTTATATAGAGTTCCTGCCCAAGCCGGGCCAGGCCAAGTCGGTGCAGATCGATCTTGATCCCATCAAAATCGGTTTGCGTTATTCAGTAGACGTGGGACTGGTCGGCGACAGCCGCCGCTCTCTGGAAGCCCTACTTCCTTTACTAGAACGCAAGAAAGACCGCAGCTTCCTGGAAAAGGCGCAGAAGGGCAAGAAAGACTGGGAAGAGCTGATGCAGAAACGCGCCGGCAACATGGAGAAACCCATGAAGCCCCAGGTCATAGCCCATGAACTGGGAAAGCGCCTGCGCGATGATGCCATTGTCAGCTCTGACAGCGGAACCATTACGACCTGGTGGGCACGGCATATTTCCGCCCGGCGCGGACAAATGTATTCATGCTCAGGAACTCTGGCCACCATGGCCTGCGGCCTGCCTTATACGGTTGCCGCACAATTGGCCTATCCGGAGCGGCAATGCGTGGCCTTTGTCGGTGACGGTGGCTTCAGCATGCTCATGGCCGAGTTGGTCACAGCCGTGAAGTACAAGCTGCCTATCATCGTGGTGGTGGTGAAGAACAACACTCTGGGACAGATCAAGTGGGAGCAGATGGTCTTCCTTGGGAATCCGGAATACGGAGTAGACCTGCAGCCTATTGATTTCGTCAAGTATGCCGAGGCCTGCGGCGCGACCGGCTTTCGCATTGATGATCCCGGAGAATGCAGCGCTACGCTTGACCGCGCACTGGCCAATGTAACCGGACCGGTAGTGATTGAAGCCGTGGTAGATCCATTTGAGGCCCCCATGCCCGCCAAGGTGACATTCGAGCAGGCCACGAAGTTTGCCGAATCCCTGCTGCGCGGCGAACCCAACCGCGAAAAGATCATCGCCACGCAGATATCCGATAAGGTAAGAGAGTTGGTGTAACTGATCAACTCGTGCTCTAAGTTACTGCGGACCGGCGCTCAGCGACGAACTGCCAAAGCTGACCGAACCGGTTGGCCCAGTTGAGACCTTTTCTTTCGGACGGCTCAATTCGGCTTCCACCCCGGGCAACTTCAACTTACTGAGCCACGGCATCAGGAAGGCAACGAAGATCAGCCCCAGAAGAATTGGGGAGAGCGTGCCGAGCATTGTGGGTTTAATTTTATCGGTCTTGAAGTAAAGGATCCAAAGCGTAGCGAGCAGGCCTGCGCACATGGTTCCGAGCACGGCACCTACATAGAGGCCACTTTGGGCGCGCACGCGCTCGCTCTGCAGCAGTGCACGAACCCGGCGCGCATTCTGCTCAGCATCGAAATGATCGGGATCTCTCTTTAAGCATTCACGGAAGTGCTTCAGCGCGCGACCGTAATCTTCCAGTTTGTAACGCACTAAACCAGCATAGAAATAGGGAGACGCGTGCTCTGGCTTTAACAGGATCGCAGTGGACGCCTCTTTGAGCGCCTCGTTATACAGATCCTGGTCATCATTCTTATCGGCGAGATCGGACAATAACTGACACAATGCCAAATGCAGTTGCCAGCGCTTGGACTGATCCAAATAGCGGATAGCTTTTCTAAGCACCCGTCCTGCTTCTGTGAATTCCGCATTGCGCATCAACCCCAATGCCAATGCGCGGGGGGGCTCCGGGCTATCAGGACTGGCCGCCATTGCTTCCCGAAACATATGGATGGCCTCCTTCAGCTTTTCAGTCTGTAAGTAAACGTTTCCCAGTTCCAGACGCGCTCGCATATCAGTGCGATCTAACGTCCGTGCTTTCTCCAATACAATCAGGGCTTCGTCATAGCGTCCCATCTGAGCGTATAAAGCACCCAGATCAACGTAGTTGCCTTCCTTGGCATCTATCTCGATGGATTTTTTAAAAAAATCCTCAGACTCGATGAGCCGTCCTCGTTTGAAAGCTATGATTCCCAGGCAACCGTATGCATCGGTGGAATTTGGCGAAATCTGGAGTGCAGCGCGGCAATGTTCTTCGGCTTCCCGCAAAAGTCCTTCGCTTGCGTTTGCCGGCGTTCTCTCAATCACCCCGGCACTCTGGCCGAGGCTTTCAAGCCATGTATGTTTAGGGGATTTCGTCTCGCTCCTGGTCTCTCTCATCTGGCGAACGAGGGCCCAAGCCAGATTGCTGTGGTACATGTCATTATTAAGTTCTAGCTTCAGGGCTTTCTGGAATTCGGCTTCAGCGTCATCATAGCGCTCCTCGAAAAACGCGAGCACCCCCATATAGTTGCTGGTAAAGCTGCTCTTCGGATCGAGTCGCAACAAGGATTCGAGTTCCTGCCGGGCGCGCAGCGAATTTCCAGCACCCAGGACAAACCAGCCCAACTGTCCAATCACACCCATATCGTCTGGGCGAGCCTTCTTCAATCCTTCAAGCATTTTCAGAGCTTCATCCGAGCGGTTGAGCCTCTTCAGCACCTCCACACGATTGAAATAGGCGTCCAGGTAATCTGGATCTGCCGCTATTGCCTTCGAATAATGTTCCTCGGCTTTTTGAAAATCATCGCGCTCATAGTACAGGCGCCCACGCTCACATAGAAAAACCGCATTAGAAGCGTCCTTCCCGAGGGCTTCATTCGCGACCTCTTCGGCCTCGGGGATTCGGTCGCCCTCCTTGAGCGCCAGGATTTTCGATTGAATTGCCACTTGATCGTAAGGATGCGTTTTCAGAATCCGGTCAAACGTCGCAATTGCCTTATCCAACTGCCACTGGCTATGTTGCAGCCACCCAAGCTGGATCAGCAATTCCCGGCTCTCTGCATGCCGCCTGAGACCCTCTTCTATGGCGGCCTGGGCCTCGGGGAACTTGCGTTCCAATCTCAATATTGCGCATTTTCCTTCCAATGCATCTTCATGATCAGGGTCAATCTTCAGCGCCTCGTCAAATGAATTCAGGGCGTTTTCGAATTGGCGCTGGTCTTCGTAATAGCGCCATCCTCGTTCAACCCATAGCTGCACGTCACCATCAAGTTTCGTCAGGGCAGCCTCGATCAAGCGGGCACGCTCCTCAAGCTTTAGCTTTCCCCGGAGCGAGGTAATCTCTTTTCGAAGGACTTCTTTTTCTCCGGCTTCCACAAAATCGGAGACCGCCGAGTCATATTCCTTCCGTTGATAGAACAACCAGGCGCGTTCAGCGATCACAGCTTTGTTTCCTGGGAGTCGATACAGTGCTCCTGCTATGGCTGCATAGGCTTCCTCCACAGAACCCGCCAGCCGGAGAGATTGGATTTTCTGCGTTAATATCTCCTGCAGGCTGTCTTGACTGATGCCGTAAATCTCTGCGGCCCGGCCAAAGACTTCTGCGGCCTGGCTGTATTGCTTATAGCCAAGATGGTATTCTCCCAACTTTTGTAATAGCTTTTCGTTTTTTGGCAGACGCGCGATTGCGGCTTGCAGGAAAGTTTCTACTGCAGGATCGGGCGCCTTATTGAAATCAATTCCGTCAAAATGGCTTTTAACGAACGTTATGAGGCCATCCTCGTGATCCTTCTCCAGAAGTACCTCGACCGCCTCGTCATATTTTTGATGGTCGTAATACAAACAGGCCTTCTCTCGAAGCATTCTTGGATCTTGCGGATACATCGTGAGAGCTTCATTGATAGCCTTAACTGCCTCTTCAAATCGCGCCAGTTTCCGCAGTGCTTCAGCCCTGCCCAGATGGGCTTCAGCGTTCGAAGAGTCAATCGCCAGTGCCGACTGAAAGGCTTCCAGGGCTTTGTCATACTGTTGCTCCTGCAGAAAGAAGCCGGCACGCAGGTTCAAAAATGACAGGCTCTTTGGCAGACGGCGAGTGGCTGCCCCTACCAGGTTTTCCCAAACTGTGGTTCTTGCACTGTTTTGAAGTTCCTGGATCAGTGCTGATTCATCATTGCCATTCAGAAAAGCTTCAATGGACTCGTCAAATCGGTCCCGTGCCGCCAGCAGGTATGCCTGCTCAGTCCTGATAATTCTGCTCTGGGGGAAACTTTGCAGTGCTTGGAGGATGGCCTGGGATGCTTCATCATAACGTTTAAGACGACGAAGGCTCTCGGCCTTGCCCTTCAAAGCTGCCTCACTTTCGGGAATACCCAGCGGGAGACGCACAAAGACCTCAAGAGCTTTCTCGTAATTGCGGCGGTGCAGACATAATGCTCCCTGTTCCATCAAAAGCTGCTCGTTATTGGGGTGCAGAAAAAGTGCCCTGTTCAGCACGTGCTGCGCTTCTTCATATTTGTCCAGCTTGCGGAGCGAGACAGCCAGTCCGGAAAGCGCTCCAGCGTGCCGGGGAGAAAGATTGAGTGCATCGGCGAAAGCTTTGTTCGCCTCTTCAAACTCTTCATGGTTTAAATGCTGTTGTGCGCGCTCGTAGAGCTTTTCGAATTCCGCGTCCGGTCCTGCCGGTGCGGTTCCAGTTGCTTGGGGATTATCCACAGGTCGCCTCGCGAGAGTAATTGCGGCTGAGTATATCCGCAAACTACTTTAAAAAATACCGGCTTCTTTTGTAATAGATCCAGCCACCGAAGTAGTACTGCCCCGATGGGCTGACGGAAACTACTACTTGTCTTTCTGCTGTTTCACCTTCCCTTGGAGTTCGGGAATTTTCAACGGATCAGCTTCAGCGTGAAGCACAGTAATAGACAGGCGGGGTTGTGAGGCAATCACCTCTTTCAGTTGTGCAACCTGCGCGTGACATGATTCACACCATTCAGCCCAGTATTCCACGATAGTGAAGTCGGCATCGGGAAGGTCTTTCAGCGGCTTTCCAGTTTTATCGACCAGGATCTTTGTTTCCGATTGCAGCGTCTTGCCGAGGGCTTTCGGAGGCGACTGCAGGACTTTGGTCAAGGTTGCGGGAAAGGAAGGCCCATCGTCCAGTTCGGCAACCTGAAACCCCTTGCGGTCATAAACACGCAGTTGCGGCAGGACCAGCTCCGTTCCGCTAATCATCTCCAGCAGCGCCTTGTTTCCCACTTTGACTTCGAGGAAACGGGATTGCGCCGGGGGGGTGTTCTGGGGAGAAATCAGGAAGGCAAGCAGGAAAAATGTAAATCCCAACATAGAAACAGTGTACTTCGATGCAACCAGGGCTACAATTCAGGTTGTATTCAAAGGACCCGGTGGCCAGCGGCGGCAACCGCCACACTCTGTCCTGGCTCAAAACATGGAGAGCTTATGAGCATTTCTTTGCCGCAAAGCGTTTTTCTTATTGCATTTCTTTTTGTCACCCTGTCAGCGTCCGCACAATCCAAAGCAGTTTCATTTGACTTCTTTCCTCCTGAGAGCAATATGGGCAGGACGAATCTGATACACGACGAAACTCGCACAGCGCGCCCAAAACTGCTCAAGCGAGGAAAGCGCTTCTACCAGGTAATTATTAACAAACGCACCGGACGTGAGTTATTCCGCGTCCTGGTTGGTACCGACGAGGCCACCTGGTGGGTCTATGGCCTGGTGCAGGAGGCAGACATCAACGGAGATGGCATTCCCGATTTCTGCTGGCATGGCGGTGATGACACCAGCGACCTGAACCTGCTCGTCCTCTCATCACCTTCAGGATACCGAAAAGTAGATGTGGACCAGAGCTTCAGAAACGAATGGAAACGCCGTTTTCCCTCAGAGCGTTTGGACAACATAGAGGGTGCGGATGAGGTCGATTCTTCAGAAATAAAGCTGATACGTACTTCGGGAAAGGTCAAATTGCAGGCGGTGGTTACTTCTACTTTTTATGACCAGAAAATCGATGATATAAGAAGATACGTTCACACGATCCGTGTGCCTGAGTCGAGGTTTGTATACGTGAAGTAATTGCTCAGTGCAATTCACCTGGAAGCTTCCTTATCAATGCTATGATCGCTCTCCCGTGTCCTCGCGCTATCCTGGTTCTCGATCCTGGAGTGCGGTAACGTGACTTCATTGAGCTGCAGGATGTTTCCCATCCAGCTTCAGGCGCTTACGAACATAAGACAGATCCGGCCGGACTTCCTTCGGAAACACCTCTTCGACCTGCCGCTCATAATGGATGACGAGAGATTCCACGAATTCCCTGCCATCAGGATTTTTTGAAGCTTGCAGTGGAGTAACGCCACCAAGGGCTGGCAATTTCCTGTTGATCCACAGGTCCACTTCTTTCTGGATCGTCTCTTTAAGCTGGGCCCGGATTCCTGGATCTTTCATGAGTTCAGCTTGCTCTTTTTTGTGCCTCGCATTCGTGGCTGGATCAATATTCCTGGCCTTTTCCAGCAGCTTTTCGTAAGGTTCTACCACGGTGTTCTTGTGGGTGACGGCCAAGCCAAGCCGCTTCTCAATTTCATTCCGCAATCGCGTGGCCCTTTTTTCTGAATTGGCCTCAGCAGTCAGGCTGCGGTCTTCAATCCTGATCTTTCCCATGATAGTGTTCTCCCAGCTTTTCATCTGCTGGTTGCCCAGCTTGAGCCAATCGAACTCTATCGCCCTCAGGTTTCCTTGATCATCGTATTCGGCGCGTTCCAGAAGATCTTCTTTAGAAACGCCTACCGCCAGCGTGTGCAGCAGATCGAAGGCAAGCTGCGCAGAGCCAACCTCGAAAGTCATGGTGTGGATTGCCAGGTCTTCTCCATCGGTATTGCGGAGGATGGGAACTGGAGGCGCATGCATATAATCACGGTTTTTGAGGTAGAGTGCCCTGATGCTCTCCTCGAAGAGAGCAACGTCCGTCTGAGATAAAATTTGCTTGTTCAATTGGTCACGCATCAAAAGCCGCAGGCCAATGATCGGACCTTTCTCAGAAGGAGGAACCACGGTTGGACCGTTGCAAGTAAGGACTGAAATACCGGAGGCGGAGACTGCCTGCGCGAAAACGATATCTCCCCGGCGGAGCACTAATGATCCTTTGTGTTCCAAGACACGGGTTTCTTCACCAGTAAATATCTCGCGCAAATCCATGCTGTGTCCGGGATCGGTGGCGAGCACTTCATAGAACGTGAAAGGCCGGGTCATGCATTCCTGAAACAATCGCACTTCGAGCTGGCCAAGGCTCGCCATGATACGCGTAAACTCTGCCTGAATGGTGTCACTCCGGTCCAGTGGCCCGCCTTTGTCCTCCGCAGGACACCAGCGGTAAAGGAAATAATTGACAAAAATCGCGTTTTCCGGAGACCGGGGATCGAAGGGGCCGCCGTCGAAATCGAGGTTATAGTCCTCCCATGCTGCCTCTATATCCATGCCACGCTTGACTGTAAATCTCAGCAACTCCTGACCCATCCGGTCCAGGCCGAGATGTGTGCTGCGCCACGCACCCTCAGTCTGGTTCACCTCATTCAGGCAACAATGCTTGTACTTTTTCCCGCTGCCGCATAGGCATCGGTCGTTTCTTCCGATTTTTTTCGGGGATGCCGTGAACATACGAGCAAAATAGTTCTTCATGTATACCGCAGACAACAGAATTCGTACCTTCAACGCGCGAATTCTGTGGAAATCGCTATACGAATAAGATTTTCCGGAAGCGCAGAACTGAGCGTGGAGTTAAATGCAGGCAGTTTCGGCGTTCAGTCGCGTTCATCAGTGGCCCCGGAAATACAATTCTGCGGTTTTCCCTCGCTATGCTCGGGATGTTCTCAGTGGTTCCAATTGCGCCGTGAAGTGCCGCAGGAAGGGCGCTTCAGAAACCAGCTTAAGGCCGCCGATCTGCTCCCGGTGCTCCCATACTTCCAGGATTACCTCCACAACATAATCAATGTGGCTCTGGGTGTAGACACGGCGCGGGATCGCCAGCCGCACCAGGTCCATGCGCGCCGCTTTGGCGAACATCAGCGTGCCGATTTCTACCGAACGGATGCCACCTTCCAGGTAAAGTTCATTGGCTAGCGCCACCCCCGGAAACTGCTCTGGCGGCACATGCGGCAGAAAAGTGCGTGCATCAAGGTAGATGGCGTGTCCGCCCGGAGGCTGCACAATGGGTACGCCGCGTTCAGAGATGTGATTGCCGAGATAGGCGGTGGAAGCAGCGCGGTACTTCAGGTAGTCCTCGTCGAGCGCCTCCTGCAGACCCACAGCGATGGCTTCAAGATCGCGCCCGGCAAGACCGCCATACGTCGGATAGCCTTCGGTCAGGATCAGCAGGTCTTTTTCCTGCTGCGCCAGCACGTCATCATTGGTACAGAGGAATCCGCCGATGTTGGCCATACCGTCTTTCTTGGCGGACATGGTGCAGCCATCCCCCAGGTTGAACATCTCCTGCGCAATCTGTTTGGGAGTTTTGTCCTGGTAGCCGGGTTCGCGCAGCTTGATGAAATAGGCATTCTCGGCAAAGCGGCAGGCGTCAAAGTAAAAAGGAATGCCGTGCGTGCGGCATACGGTGCTTACCGCTCTTGCATTCTCCATGGAGACCGGCTGTCCGCCGCCGGAGTTATTGGTAATGGTCAGCATTACCAGTGGAATGCGCTCCTTCCCTACGCGTGCAATAAGTTGTTGCAGCGCTCCTACATCCATGTTGCCTTTGAACGGATGCGGCTTGGAAGGCTGCTGCACCTCCGCAATCGGCAGGTCCACCGCCTCGGCGCCCACGAATTCGATATTGGCCCTGGTAGTGTCGAAATGGGTGTTGTTGGGGACAATGTCGCCTTTCTTGCAGACGGTGCCAAACAGGATGCGCTCCGCTGCCCGGCCCTGGTGGGTGGGGATCACGTGCTTATAGCCGAAAATCTCCTGCACAGAGGAGCGAAAGCGGGTGAAGCTGGGACTGCCGGCATAGCTCTCGTCACCACGCATGATGGCCGCCCACTGCTCCGTGGACATGGCACCCGTCCCGGAGTCGGTCAGCAGGTCGATCAGCACGTCTTCAGAGGGCAGCATGAAGAGGTTGTAATGGGCTCGCCGCAGGAGTTGCTCCCTCTGCATCCGGCTGGTGCAGCGGATAGGCTCCACGCTCTTGATCCGGAAGGGTTCAATGATGGTAGTAATGGGCATAAGAGAAAACTATCATGAGCAGCCGCCCAGGGTATCTGCAGGCAAAATCAAGCCTAAAACTTTGCATGTCTGCCTTGCGTGATTGTTCTGTTACTTCTAAACGTAAGAAAATGCAGCCTTTGTAAGAGAGTACCTGAAACCGGATCACAGGAGCTAAAAGCCAAAAGCTAAGAGCTTATAGCCGGTTTTCTAGAGACAACTCTGGATTAGGTGGGTATAATGAAACTGCGTTGTTTCGAGAGCGTTGTACAGCGGTTCTGCAATCTGCACTAACCTGCCTGCACTACCTTCCGAAAAAGTAGCGCTAATTCAAGATACAAGGAATGCGTGTAACAAAATGGAACAAGGAACAGTTAAATGGTTCAATGACGCGAAAGGCTATGGCTTTATTAGCAGGGAGAACGGCGAGGATGTTTTCGTTCATTTTTCCGCTATTCAGGCGAACGGTTTCCGCAGCCTGAAAGAAGGTCAGCCGGTGCAATTCACCGTCGTCAAAGGCCCAAAAGGCTGGCAGGCAGAGAACGTGCAATTGCTGTAACGCTATAGGGATTTCCCGATCAGGGTGGCTTCGGCCACCCTTTTCCTTTTGTTGTCACTCATTTTTGAACAATTCCCTGTGCATCCAGAGGTGGTTCCACTACTCCGATTTTGCAGTTTTACCTGAGCAGAGGGGCAGCATCACTGCTCCCAATCCTTTCTGCTTCGCGGCTTGTTTCCTTCATAGTGCTCCCGCGCCTCCATAAGTCTGCGCACGTTCTCAGGCGAGAGCGCCTGCGGAGACCCCAGTTGCCGCGCAACCATCACGATTTTGGCGTAATGCTCCACGCACTCCATGTTCAGGTAGGCCTTGAGAAGAGTGTGGCCGCAGGTCACTACTCCATGCTGCGCCATCAGAATTGCGTCATGCTCCATCATGAGGGGCTTCAGCGCTTCCCCTAATTCTGTGCTTCCGGGCATGCCGTAACGGGCCAGGGGAATCTTGCCAAAGGTGATGACTACCTCCGCAACCAGCGGCTCTTCCAGAGCCAGGCCGGCGGCGGCAAAACCGGTGGCCGTGGGCGGATGAGCGTGTACCACTGCGCGAATCTCAGGCCGCAGGCTGTAATACAGAAGGTGCATACCCAACTCGCTGGAAGGATTCCGGTTGCCATCCTGGGGCTTGCCCTGCATGTCCACAAGGACCAGGTCTTCCGGCCTCATCATCCCTTTGCACACAGAAGTGGGGGTACAAAGCACCAGGTTCTGGTCCAGCCGGACAGAGATATTCCCGTCCGTGGCTGCCACGAAGTTATGCTCGTGCAGCATCGTGCCAAAACGGCAGATCTCCTGGCGAATGTTGCTCTCGTTTTCAAAAGCCATGCAAGTCCGGTCCTGTTCCTATGCCTGTGTGCTCACAGAATTCGTGAATCGACTGAACGGAGGAGATGTACCAATATAATCCAGTTCAGTGCTGATTTTCTGAGCAATTAATACAGAAGGGAGAGCCGATGCGCGCGGTCTTGTGCAAAGAGTGGGGTGGGCCGGAAAAGCTGGTGGTAGAGGATGTGCCTTCACCTTCCATGAAAGAAGGTTCGGTGAGGATTGCTGTACACGCGGCAGGAATCAACTTTGCCGACTTGCTGCTGGTCAGCGGGCAATACCAGGAAAAGCCGCCTTTTCCTTTTACTCCGGGAATGGAAATTGCCGGAGCTGTGACCGAGGTGAGCTCCGGAGTAAGCAACATCAAGACAGGTGACCGGGTGATGGCGCTGTGCGGAGTGGGCGGGTACACGGAAGAACTCGTCGTTGATGCCCAGCGCGTCTTCAGGATTCCTGACGCCATGGATTTTCCTACGGCAGCGGGTTTTCCGGTCACCTATGGCACTTCATACGGGGCTTTCGACTGGCGCGCCCATCTTCAGCCCGGTGAATGGCTGCTGGTGCATGGCGCTGCCGGTGGCGTTGGCCTGACCGCCGTAGAGATCGGCAAGGTAATGGGCGCCAAAGTAATCGCCTGCGCCAGCAGCGCAGAAAAGCTGGCGATTGCGCGCCACCATGGCGCGGACTACCTGATTGATTATTCACAGGAAGATCTGCGCGAGCGGGTGAAGTCCATCACCGGAGGGCACGGCGCAGATGTAATCTACGACCCTGTGGGTGGTGACGTCTTCGACGCCAGCCTGCGCTGCATTGCCTGGGGCGGACGGCTGATCGTGATTGGCTTCGCTTCCGGACGCATACCGCAGGCTCCTGCCAACATTCTGCTGGTGAAAAACATGGATGTGATCGGGTTCTACTGGGGGTCGTACCAGGCCCGCAAGCCCGAACTGCTGCGCAACTCCTACACCCAGCTTCTGCGCTGGTTTGAAGAAGGCAAGCTCAAGCCGCATGTGTCTCATCAGGTGGATATCAGTGAGGTGGCACAAGCGATGAATCTCTTGCGGGAGAGAAAATCCACGGGAAAAGTAGTGCTGACAATGCGCTAATCCCGCGACTTACTGCCTGGCCAGCTCTTTGCCTTTATTTTCCATTTCATTGGCTTTCTGGGTGTTGCCTGCGCCACGGTAGTAGCTGGCCAGCGCCAGGTACAACGGTCCGCTGTTGTTGCGCAGATGCACTGCATTCTCCAGGAAGGAGATGGCGCGTGGGACATCTCCGGTCTTGGCCATGCTTTCAGCAGCGCGCAAGATGGCCTCTTCGTCGGTTTCGGCGGTAATGGGATTGCGTGCAAACAGAGCAGCCACATCGGCATAGTCCTGCCGGGCAAAGTACAGTTCGGCCAGGCGGGAGCGCGCTACCTCATTAGCGGGGTTCTTTGCCAGTGCCGCCTTGAACCATTTGGTTGCGGATTCCTTGTCATCGTAGACCAGCGAAGTGAGAGCGCGGTCGAACTCAGGGACGCCTTTGGCTACATCGTCCGCCAATTCAGGATCGTAGACGTCGAACGGAGGCGCGGTATTGGGCATGGAGTAGACGCGGAAGGCCAGCGAAGAATAGACCTTCTGTGGATTATCGGGATCGGCCGCTGAAATTACCATGCGGTAATTCCCTGGCGCGGCATCAGCGAGAGAAATCTTCTTGCCGGTGACCATTGAGCCAAAGGGATCAAATTGCTCCTTGGCCACTTGTTCATGGACGGTCTTGGCATCGCCCGCAGCACCCATGCGTCCGTAACCATAATCCACCTGAATGGTCTTTCCCTGGAACGACCTGGGATCTGCCGCGGGGGCCCATAGCTGGTAAAAGATGTTGATGTTCTGTCCGGGAACAAAGGTCAACTCGTCACCGGAAAGCGGCGTGAACTTCACTCCGCCCATGGTGAAGGGAAGGTAGTCGCGTCCCGGGCCGACCCCCTGGGCATCAGAGAATGCAATTACATCAGAAAGGCGCAGCCCCTGAGTTGGAGCGCGTGGTATAACAACTTTCCGCTCCGCCCGGTACGCGGTCTTGTTGAGCTTGTTGCTGAGCAGGAAATCGATTTTGTATTCACCGGGGGCCAGCGCCAGCCAGCCTTCGTAGCCGAAAAGGCTGCTGCGCACGCGCTCGGCTTCCACGTTATCCAGATACTTGGTTACTTCCTTTTCCTGCTTGAAGATGAGCTTGCCGTCCGGGCCGTACACTCTGGCGGAAAAATCCACATTGTAAAAGAACTTCTTGTCTGCCTGGCCGATGGCGAAATCAGCCGGCCGGTGGAGTCGCAACAGGTAATGCAGGTTGAAGTTGCCGGCTGAGTCCCGCAGGGGAACGGTGATCACGTCGAGATATTCATCGCTGAGAACAATGCGGTGGGAGACATTCTCCGCAAACTGCTTCTGGTTGAGCATCTCCTTGGTCAAAGGATGGTTGGGAAGGTTTTTGATAATGCTCAGCATTACGTCAGATTGCAGGGTGGCTTGGGCATTCTGCATGTCCACAGGCTCATCGGGCAGCAAGGAGAGGGTGGTGCGCGCCACCTCCCGGCCCAGAGCACGATCAATAGCATTAAATGAGGCTTTATTGTTGTTGACATTCAGCACGGACGTAGCCAGTTTTGCAGGGCCATCCATGTAAGGGCTGTATAGCCGCATATCACCGGTGTTGTCCTTGTCAAAAAATACGACATAAAAGAATGGGGGCAGCGCCGGATTTACATTCTCATAGAACCAGATCTCCATGGGACGCACTTCAGTGCGGGCATAGTATTTACCTCTTTGTTTTGGCTCGCCCAGGGTGATGTAGATCCTGCCCATGTCTGTATGCACCCCATGCAGATATGTCTTGGCATATTCAATCCGGCGGTAAATATCATCTTTGTAGGGATTATCAGGGGCCGAAGGAGTGGGGTTTCTTAACGCCCAGAAGTGTTCGATAAATTTGTCGCGGTCTTCATCGGTGGGCAGTTGCAGGAACACTTCTTTTTCATCATTGGAGATGATGTAATTGACTTCATCAGTAAGCCAGGTGCGGTAGCGGGGCGGCAAATCCTTGACCGAAGTTTTTGCCGCGAGGACCGCAGGAACGCAGAGAACAAGAATGAAAATAAAAGCGAAAAATGCGGGTTTGCGTAAATTCATATACAAAGATTGAGCTGTATTTAGTGTACCGCTTGCAGGGCACCCGCGCGAACAAACAAACTGGTAACAAGAGCACTCCATGCAGGTCTGGAGACCGGCTCACCCTCTAAAACGCGGTTGCGATCCTAAAGTTGTTTCTAACGTTGGGCCAGTGCTTTTTCAATCTTCTCGATGATGTCTCTGATACTGCCGGCCTGTGGACCCTCAGGGTTAAGGCGCAGAGACTCCTTGAACTCTGACAATGCAGAGTTGGCGTCACGATGACGGAGATAGATGTTTCCCATCAGAACATGCGGGTCGGCATAATCTTTGTTCAGTTCGATGGCTTTGCGAACGTGTCCCTCGGCATCTTGCCAGTCATTGAGCGCCCAGTAACAACGCGCCAGTTCAAAATGGGCCTCCGCGGAGTCCGGATTGAGTTCCAGACTATGCCGGAGTGGACTCCTGGCCTGGTCGTACTTATGTTGCTCATTCAGGGCAGCTCCTACGCCTAGAAACGCTGCCGCGTTTGCAGGATCAATAGCCATTCCTTTCTCAAAGGCCGCCTGCGCAGCGGCCCAGTCACCAGACTGCATATAAGCAGTACCCAGGAGTACATACCCTGGCCCATACTGCGGATCAATTTTCACCACCTTCTGAAAATACTCAAGGCTGTTTTTAGCTTCGTGCTTTGTAAATAAGAGGTCCTGCCCCTTTGACAATGCCTGCTGTGCTTCCGATGAAGCCGGCTGGCGGGCGGAGATAGTGTTACCCGCTCCTGGTGGCGGTGTATTGGGCATGTCTTTACTGGTATCCCGTTTCAGCTCGAGATTTGAGTAGCCTCGCGAAGAAAATGAAAGGTCTACCACCTGGAATGTGTCTTTGTATCCGGGGTAACGGATACTGACGGCAAACAGCTTGGTGCCGCCAGCGCGGCTTAATGTTTCCAGATGATCAAAGCGGAATTTCCCGGAGGAATCAGTTACGGTGCGCCCCAACTCACCGGTGCTCGCGGGAGCCGTATCCCGGTTAGGGGCCATATCCAATAACACCAGAATTCCCGCGGGAGCGGCACGATTATCCATCCGCACTTGGCCATGAATTTCAGCAGGAGTAAGTGCTTGGCCTGTTTTCTGGGCCGCAGCAGCGCCGGCCAGTAGGAGCATGAGAACAATTTGTATAGAACTGCGCATGGGGAGTCCCCACCAAAATTATTCTACGGCATTCTCTTTCTGCCCAAAAAAATTTCAGGAAGGGCCTTGGCCCTTCCTGAAGTTAAAAGCAATCGAGGTTAGAACTCCAGCTTGACCGAGAACCGTGCATAGAACGGATTCTGGAAAGCTAAAGGCTTCTGGAAATCAGAGTTGGATCCTGGCGCTGAGAATGAGATGTCCCGCAACTGATCAACAAACGTGGTTGTCTGGCTGTTGGTCACGTTGAAGAGATCAGTACCCGCGCGAAGGGTCCAGCGTTCAGTCATCTTGTGGGCATATTCAGCGTGCAAATCAATGGAGCCGCTGGCAGGAGTGCGTCCAAGCTTGCCGCGTCCGCCGAACGGTACCTCGCCCTGGTTTCCATAGGCGGGGTGATTGCCGAACTCGCTGATCGGAGTGCCACTCTGGATGCGCATTCCCGTACCCACAGTGAACCCTCTGAAGTAGGAGTGATCAAAGGTGTAGCTGAAGAAAAGATTGCCTACGTGGTGGCGGTCTGTATTCAGCGGACCTGCGGCAAACTGGTCACCAAGTAAGTTCAGAACACCGGCAGTGAAATCAAACAGCGAACTGATGCTGGGATCGGTTTGTCCATTGTCGTTGCGGAAGGCGCCTTCATAGTTTCCGCGCAGATAGGCCAGACGGTAGTTCAACCGCATCAACCAGTTCCTGCTGAATCCTTTGTTCAATTCGAATTCAGCGGCCTGATAGTTGCGGACAGGATTAGCGAAGCCGTCAGCGATGCCGTCAGGTACAGCAGAACCGGCATCCAGTCCATTGACTCCAACGCCGCTGGGGAAGCATGCCTGCAACCCGCTTGTATACGCGAATCCGTTCACGTCAGAGTCAGAAACCAGTCCGCTGGGGCAGGTCGCACCTTTAGGTTGAACGGTTGCATGAGGTTCATTGGTGAAGATGTCCAGTGTGCTGCTGGGGTTTCCAATGAGGAACACCTGAGTGAAGCAGCAGTTTGAACCTTCAGGTGAGATGCCGCCCATGTCTTCAACCACCCGACGGAGCCGGCGATCAATGTAGCGTGCACTCACCACGACGCCGTGGCCCAGTTCACGCTCCACTCCGGCAACATACTCATCTTCATACTGCATTTTAGTGCCTGGAGCAAAGCCTTCAATGTTTCCTGCGGTGATGGTTCCATTGTTACCAGCCTGGGCCGAGAGAGTCGCCCGGCCACCGGAGCCGCCTACGAGGCCATTCAGCAGGTGAGCGGCGTCAGGAATAATGGTGACGGTGTTGTTAGGATTGACTACCGGAGCAAAGCGCAATCCGGTCAGATCCAACTCATTGCTCAGAGACCGAATAGCGGCATCCAGCGGCATCTGGTAGTTATAGCGGGCCCAATTGAGGTAAATCTTAGACTTACGGTCGCCCCATGGGTCTAACACAATACCCAGGCGGGGCGCCCAGTTATCAGTGAAAGTGTAGTGTTCAGTCTCGCCTGTCATCCGGTACTGTTCCCAGCGCAAGCCCAGACTGAAACTGAGGAACTTGTTGATGGTCCAGTTGTCATTCACGAAAGCTGACATTGACAGGCCTTCTGTTCCTATAACCGGCGGGCCATACTCGCCACGGCCGACAGTTGCGGCCACCGGGCCAACCGTTGTTCCATCCGGGGCCGTATACGAGGGACAGAGAGTGCAGCCCGGCCTGAAATTCAGGTTAAAAGTGGCATTCGTCAGGAAGCCGAGCGGGCAAGTCACGCTGCCGGTAGCGGCGGGGCAGCCATAAACTGTCTGATTGCGCACTGCGCCAAGATCCGGTACGGCGAAGGTACCGCCAGTGCGGCTCTTGATATCGTCATAATTCAAGAACGCCTCAGTGCCACCCAGCATGAAGGTGTGCTGCCCGAGGAAGTGAACCGTCTTGGAAGTGTCCACTTCATACCCGAAATTGTCTGCTTTGTGGTTTTCTACAAAACCCAAACCTGAGAGTGTTGGAGAAAGTTTGGCAAAGGTGCGGTCGGTGACGTTAAAGGTGTTGGGAAATAATGGGTTCTCGGTAAACTGGTTGTTGTTCCAGGTAAAGTTGGCATTCACCAGCCAGGTGGGTGACATGGTGCCGTTGTAGCGAACTACCCAGTTACGGGTTGAGTAATTCTGGCTGCTGAATACACTAGTATCTTGAGCATTGACTACCCGGAAAGCGGTGCTATTGGTGGAAGTCGGGTCCCCGAAGATTGAGGATTCCAACGTCTGCGAATTACCTATCTTCCAGGTCAGCTTACCGGCATAGTTATTAGTGAAGGCCCGCATGTAGATAGGCTTGCCATGTAGCAATGTGAAGAGTCCCACTTGCTGCTGTACGCCACCAGTAATTAACGGAGCACCTGCAAATTGAGGCGGCACTAGAAAATCGGTGTTCAGCGTCGGATTGTAGGAGCCAAAGAAAAATAGGTTTTTCCGGAACCCGGGGACATATCCGCCGATTTCTCCATCAATGTCATAGGATCCTGGTCCCACTCCAAGTCCCGAGGCGGGCAGAGTGCCGCCGGGATTTGCTGAACTGGTCAGCAAGCTGCGGCCTACGTGACGGTTACGGAACAAATCTATCTGGCGAGTGTTAGCTTCGGTGCTCACTGGCGCTCCGAAGAAGCCCACTGCGCCATGAAAGTCCTGGCCACCAGATTTAGTCACAATTTGCACTACGCCGCCGGTCGCCTGGCCATATTGGGGCTCAAAGCCACCAGTTTTGACCTGTACTTCTTTAATGAAGCTCAGGTTGATTCCGGTGCCCACTGAACCATAGGTACGGGTAAAGATGCCGAGACCGCCGAATGCCGGGTCAGTAATGTTCACGCCGTCAGCAACATAGAGGTTTTCAAGTCCTGAACCGCCAGAGATAGACGGATTGGCCCGTCCTGCCTGTCCGCTGTCGGCAACCCCCGGTGCAACATAAAACAATCCAGAAACATTGCGCGGCACCGGAACTGAAGCGTAAAACGCGTCGTTCAGGTTGGCGCCGGTTGCGGTCGACGTTGTATCAACTGTTACGGCAGTCGCGCTCACCTCGACCGTTTCACTTACAGCACCCGGCTCCAATTGCATGCGGAGGCTGGAAGTACGGCCTGTGGCTACCTCGATTCCCTTCACATCAGCAGCTTTGAATCCCGACTGTTCTACTTTGACACCATAAACACCGGGAGTGAGTGCCGCAAATATGAACTTTCCGTCAACGTCAGTCTTGGCTGTGCGGTTTCCGGTCGGCCCGGCGAGAGTGACTGTAGCTCCCTGAACCACCGCACCGGATGAATCAAGCACCACACCTGCGAGATTTCCTTTCACTGTTGACTCCTGGGCGAAGCCCGGAAGTCCCAGGAACAGGAGGAGAGCAGTTATTAGTAGACCAAGCAAAATTCTCTTGCTCATTTGATTGCTCCTTATCCAACTTTCCTTTTCTTCAATTTTGTAACGTGATATCCAGAATTGCCACAGAGGCACAAGTGCATAAAAGATGCCATTCGCCATTCATGACAAGTTCTGGTTTATCAAGGGCTTACAGAGGAAGATTGCAGCACTAGGCAGAGCTTATTATAGATTTCCATAGTGACACATGGACGGAATACGGGAATTCATATGTCGGAATGCGATGATTTTGCTTTTGGCGCTCTATGCTATTCACCGTTGGCCGTGTGATGCATAGTACTTTAGGATTAAGTCTCTGGAACTCTCGACAAATTCGCGCCCGTGCTCCGGCACACATGCCAGTTCCAACTAATGCTATCCGCCCTTAAAACACGCTGTCGAAAATCAACATCTTAATGAATGTCCCGCCCCTGGCTTTGAAACCTTAGAAGGAGAGTTCCGTATGGCCGAACCACTGCACCGGAGTTCGGATGTTCCGGATTTTGATGTTTATCCGGCCAATCCGCCGGACCCAGAGCGCCTGCTGCCCGAGCAGGCGAGCAGAACTGCGCTGGAAGAGCGCGCCAGTCAGGTAGGAACCGCCATTGGCAAAGTGGTGGTCATGGTGCGCCGAACGCAAGGACGCTTCAGCGAAAGCGGCAGCACTGCCACAGACCGGATCACCGGCCTGACCGATACCGCCAAAACCAAAGCCTCTGACCTCGCCGACATGGCAAAAACCAAGACCCAGGAATTGACCGATCTCGCGAAAAACAAAACGCAGGAGCTTATCGACTTGGCAAAGAACAAGACCCAGGAATGGAGCGAGATGGCAGCTTCGCGCGCAGATGAGTTGCGCCAGACTGCTGCCGAGAGAGCCGCTGACTTGCGTTCCCAGGTGCGCACCAGATACTACCGCACGCGGCTGCGCGCCAATGCCGTCCAACGCGATTACCCGCTGCAGCTAATTCTCGCCGGCGGGGCTGCAGGCTTCCTGCTGGGCGTTGGACTGAGAATCTGGAGGACAAACCGTGAATACTGAGAAACCGATCGGCACTCTATTGTCCGAAACGAAAGAGGAGTTCAAAGAATTTCTGGATACACGGCTGCAACTGCTGAAGGCCGAGATCAACGAAAAGATGAGCAGGTGGAAGGCATCCATCCCGCTGCTGGCGGTAGCCGCTGCGTTGCTGCTTTCCGGCTGGATGGTGCTGACCTTCGCTTTCGTCGCTCTGCTCCACGCACTCTTCCTGCCCAACCCGTATTCGTGGTTGTGGGCCGGGCTGATCGTTGCCGGCATGTATTTCATCGGCGGCATCGTGCTCGGATGGATGGGCTACAGCGAACTTAGTTCCGTAAGCGTGGCGCCGGAGCGCACCTTGAAGGTGCTCAAACAGGATCAGGTATGGATCCAGAATGAAACGAGGGCAGCATGACTTCCAGTATTCCTGTTGACGTGCTGGAAAAACGGGCCGCAGACCAACGCCGCCAGATTCATAACACCGTGACCGAGTTGCGGCACAGCGTGAAACAGACCGTGAAAGAAAAGCTGGACGTGAAACCCTACGCCCGCGAATATTTGTGGCCGGCAGCCGGGGCCATGGCCTTCATCGGCCTGATTCTCGGCTATTCGTTCACCGGCATGTTCACCCGCGACTAATCATTCTCAATTAAGCGTGGCAAGCGGACATAAAAACCGCTTGCCATTTTTATTTACAACGCACAAGTCCAAATCGCATGCCGGGGAATCCTCCCGCGCGCTGGCGAGGGCGGCGGCGTTCCATAAAGTTCCTGGTCATTGATATTCATATCAAAATCAGTGTGATTGGCCTGTTTCCGTCCCCGCATGCCATAGGGGATATTGCCTAAGTAGATGAATCATCTGTCTTTTGGCCCGCTTTTCGTGATATAAACCATCAACATCTCTCCCCGAAGTACAAGAGCAGCAACAAAGACCGTTTGATTCCAGGTTGAGTTGCGTGAGGAGGCAAATTGTCAGAAGCAAGAACAGGCAAAAGATTTCCGCTGGAGCTGCCCATCCGCATCCGGCAAAAAGGCGCCACAGCAGCCGATCGTGGAACCACGGCCGACATGAGCGCCGCAGGCGTTTACATCCAGGCGAATACTGATCTTCCTGTGGGTTCACCCATTGAGTTTGACATCACGCTGCCAGCCAAGGTTCTGGGGACAGCCAAAGATGTTGAGGTGCACTGCACCGGACGCGTGGTTCGCAAAGAAGCCAACGGCAAGACCGGCAAAGGCAAAAAGACCAAGAACGGCGTGGCATGCGTCATCGACCAGTACAAATTCATTCGCAGTAAAGGAACCAAATAATGCTGAAGATTATTTTGGCTGATAACCAAGCTATCTTCCGGACGGGCGTGGCCAAAGTTCTGGCGGTCGAAGACGATTTACGCATTGTGGCTCAGGCGGAAACGCCGGAAAAAATGATGATGGCCATCGAGAAGTTCCACGCCTCGGTACTGATTTTCAGTGCAGACATGCAGCCCAACCTTCAGGTTGTGGTGGAAACCGCGCGCAAGCTGAAGACCAAGCTGGTGCTGGTGGCTGACAATGGCGCAGACTCCCGGCATTATCTCTCCAATGGCGTTCACGGCGTGATTTACCGCAATGTAAGCGGTGAGGCGCTGGTCCAATGCGTTCGCAAAGTAAGCAAGGGCGAAAGCTGGGTGCAGGACACCAATGAGAGCAAGGAAACTGCCGAGAACGATCTGGTGGGCGCGCGCGTTCGGGACCGCCTCACCGCCAAGGAACTCAAGATCGTCGCCTTGATCGTGCAGGGATACAAGAACAAAGAAATTGCCACCCAGTTGGGCACAACCGAGCAGGTGATCAAGAACTACCTGCGCAACGTCTACGACAAGATTGGCGTCTCTGACCGGCTTGAGCTGGCGCTCTTCACGATTCACCATCGCATCCTCGCAGAGGCAGCCGCCACCTCGGTAGCAGCGGGAACGCGGTAAAATTTTCTCCAGAATGGAAGGGGCAGGCCCACGGGCCTGCCCCTTGATTTTTTGTATTGAAGTTTTACCTGCCCGGCGTAGTTCTTTCGCTGCTCTTCAGCAATTCATTCACAATAGTGACCAGTTCCTCGGGGTTCACCGGTTTTTCCAGGTAGAGATCAGCGAGAGGTTCGGCAGCCTGAAAAGCTTCCGCCACGTAGCCGGAGACCACCACCACGGGCATGCTGCTATTGCCTTTAGCCGCCTGTACTACGGCCCGGCCATTGGCATCACCCAGGCGCCAGTCGGTCACCACGGCGTCAAAGGTGTTGTTCTGAAGTTTTTCCATGGCATCGCGCGCAGAGGTGGAAGCCGTAACCGTATGACCGGCCGCCTCCAGAATGGCGCATTTCAGGGTCACTACATGGGGCTCATCATCCACACAAAGGATTTTCGCCATATAAACGCGTCCTTGACGCTTGAAGCGAGCAGTGCGAGCGCGTCATCTCGCGGGGGAGTTACTACAAACCCATGCTGCCATTATTTTGATGCAGCAATTCAGCCAAAGTCAACTCAGGCCCGGCTATGTCTTGCATTTTCTTTTATCTACGAGCCAGAAAAGCCCAAACTCCAAGAGAATCAGGAGTTTGGGCCAGAATTCATGCTGGCCGGAAGGCCTAGCGCGACGGTTCCGATTGGGAATGCATGTTATGAGTGACCGGCCCGGCATCGCCCACCTTTTCGGCCACTGATTTGGCTTGGCTGAAGAGCAGCAGATAATCCGGCCCACCGGCTTTGGAGTCGGTGCCCGACATGTTGAAGCCGCCAAAGGGATGCGCACCCACCATCGCGCCTGTCGATTTACGGTTGAAATAGAGATTACCCACGTGGAACTGATGGCGGGCACGCTCCAGCTTCTCTCGCGAGGCGGAGTACAGTGAGCCAGTCAGGCCAAACTCGGTATTGTTGGCGATCTCCAGCGCGTCATCGAAGTTGCGTGACTTGATCACTGTCAGCACCGGGCCAAAAATCTCTTCCTGGGCAATGCGGGCGGTGGGTGAAACGTCCGCAATCACGGTGGGCTGGATGTAATAACCATCGCCGGCTTCCGTCGCCTTGCCGCCGCCTGCGATCAGCCGGCCTTCTTTCTTGCCGATCTCGATGTACTCAAGAATCTTTTTGTACTGCTTCTCACTGACCACCGGGCCCATATCTTTGTTCTCCAGCGGATCACCGACAGCAATCCGGCTTACACGTTCCCGCAGGCGCTCGACGAAAATGTCATAGATTCTTTCATCCACAATGGCGCGCGAGCAGGCGGAGCACTTCTGCCCGGAAAAGCCATACGCCGATTGAACAACACCTTCAACAGCGGCGTCCAGGTCGGCATCGTGTTCCACAACAATGCTGTCTTTGCCGCCCATTTCCAGAATGGTGCGCTTGATCCACTTCTGTCCCGGCTGCGTGATGGCCGCGCGCTGGTTTACATCCAGACCAACTTCCTTGGAGCCGGTAAAGGCAATGAAGCGCGTCTGCGGATGCGCTACCAGCCCACGTCCGAATCCAGTACCCGTGCCCGGACAGAAATTGGCGACGCCATCAGGCATTCCCGCTTCCTGCAGCGCTTCAAAAAACTTTGCGGCAATCACCGGAGAATCATGCGAGGGCTTCATCACCACCGTATTTCCGCACACGATGGAAGCCATGGTCATACCGGCCATAATCGCGCACGGGAAGTTCCACGGCGGAATGACCGCGCCGACACCCAGCGCGATGTACATCAGCGTGTCATGCTCGCCGGGCAACTGCACCGGGGTTTCTACCTGCGAGAGCCGCAGAGCTTCGCGCGCATAGAACTCCGCGAAATCAATCGTCTCGGCAACATCGGCATCTGCCTCGGCCCAATTCTTGCCCACCTCGTAGACCATCCAGGCGGCAAATTCGAATTTACGCTCGCGCAGAATGCCAGCCACATCATGGAGCAACTGGGCGCGCCGCTCCACCGGCGTGAACCTCCATGTCTGGAATGCAGACAGCGCTGACTTCATGGCAATGTCCACATGCTCCTGTTGCGCTTCCTGCACAATGCCCACGATCTGCGCAGGGCGCGCAGGATTGATGGATTTGATCTTCTTATCGGTCTTGATCAACTGCTTGCCGATGACGATGTCATATTCCTGGCCCAGTTCGGCCCCTACCTTGTCCAGTGCCTCGCGCATCCGGCGGGCATTCTCAGGATTGTTGAAATTCGTAAGCGGTTCATTACGGAATGGCTTATGCAGTGGATTGCCGGTCAGATGGGAGAGTGTTCCTCTGGTGGTTTCAACGGTAGCCATAATTTTCGTCCTTAAGTGATCTGATAACAGCAGGAAGGATTGCGTAACCTTCTATTTTACACCCCTTCAGCATTTGCTCCTTCGCGTCCTTCGCGGTAAATCATCTACAATACTTCTGCCCACTTCGCGAAGGAGCCACATGCCTTTCCGCATCTCTGCCTTGCGCGTTTTGCTCATGGCGCTGGTGTTTGCCGCTGTTCCCGCTGCGGCCCAGCGCTCGCTGATTACTATTCATGTTGGAAAAACAGGAATGTTCTCCGGCTTGGGTCACAATCACATCATCACTGCACCTGTATCCAAAGCGACCATCGACACCAAAGCTCTCAACGCTGAAATTCTCGTCCTCAGCCGCGAGATGAAGGTCATAGACAAAGAAGTTTCAGACTCCGACCGCGCCAAAATCCAAAGCACCATGATGGGCCCGGATGTATTGGATACCGAAAAATTTCCGGAGATCCGTTTCAAATCCTCAAAGATCGAGCAGAGCTCGCCGCAGCATTACCGCGTAAACGGCAGCCTGACGCTGCATGGAGTCACCAGGCCAGTCAGCTTTGAAGTCAGCAGCGATGCCGATCATTATCACGGCACGGCCAGGCTGAACCAGACCGATTTCGGCATCAAGCCGGTTTCGGCGGCTGGCGGCACCGTTAAAGTAAAAGACCAGTTGGAACTCGAATTTGATCTTTATGCTGGAGAGTTCACTGATCGCAAGCAATGATATTGTGCCAATGCGTGTTTAAACACCGCAGTAATCATGAATAGCAATTCAACACGATAAAGACCGCTAGCAACAATAGTACATAAATAATGCTCGTGTAAATTATTCCTGTGAGAGCTAGTGTGTTTAGGGACTTCGGCCTTATTTCAGAGGGCAACGACTGAATGTCGGAACTTAGACTTCTACCATAGAAAGCAGCAAATGCTATTGGAATTGTTACAAGAACAGTGACAGCTATACCGATTGATGCAAGCATATGCCTATGTTCAGCACTGTCGAAAGCAGCTTTCACTGTAAAGCTTGCAATTGCAAGAAATAAAGCCATTCCTTTCGTATATAAATCCAGGTGGGCTTTATACAAATCGACAAGCGTATCCAGCCGCCACTTTACAGCATCATCAATAGAGCCATTGCTCATAAATGCTCATCCTTTCTGGTTGCACTCCTACTGCTGTGTTCTCGGGGTGGCGATATCCACGGCAACGCGCCATTTCCCGTCTTTGTCTTTCTTCCACATAGTTGCGTAGCCGCCGGAGAAGGAGTCCTTGCCCTGGCTGCCTTCGAAAGTTCCCCGCGTATATCCAAGGTCTCCGCTTTTCGATACTTCCGCGGTGTCTACGGTCCAATTGATCTTGAAAGCAGGGTCACTCAACAGCTTGGCCCACTCGGCTTTCAGGGAATCTTTGCCGTGACCCCAATTGCCGTCGGTGCCGCACATGTACGCGTCATCGCCGAGAAAGCCCATAAACTGATCGATGTTTCTCGCTTGTGCCGATTTGGCCCAATCCTGGTCGGCCTTCTTGAGAGCGTCCGTGCGGTCGGCTGCTACTGCTATAAAACTGATACATCCAAGGAGCACCAATGCTGCAACCAGCTTGCGCATACTCACCTCCATCGCCCGCATTAGAACACACTGAAAGTGGTATGCGAAGTACCAAGAGGATGACCGGGAAGCTTAGCCTCCCGGGCGTCTTGCTCAAGAGCTTTTCTCCGTGCTCTCAGTGTGCCTCCGTGGTAGGTTTTTGACTTCATTTCCTCCGCTTACTCCGTTCCTCTGTGTTGCAAACGGTTTTGCTTTTGGTTGCGGACCCGCTACGGTTAAAAGGCGTAAGATGAATCCATGAAAAACCCCGTCACGTGGCTCCAAAGCATTCTGCTGCTGGCCGTGGTCACTCTGCTGGGCGCTTTCATCTTCAAGCCCGCCGCCGCACCGCCTCCCGCGAAAAGAAAGGCAGTGGTTGTGGAGTTGTTTACCTCTGAAGGATGCTCAAGCTGTCCTCCGGCAGATGCATTGCTGAGTCGAATGGGCCAGCAGACATCAGCCAATGGCGCGGTGATCATTCCTCTGGGTTTTCATGTGGACTACTGGGATCACCAGGGGTGGCGTGATCGCTTCTCCTCCCATGCATACACCGAACGGCAGGAGCAGTATGCATCACGATTCAGGATCGAAGGACCTTATACGCCACAGATGGTTGTGGACGGCGCAACCGAGTTCGTCGGTAACGATTCCAGTCATGCACAGCAGGCAATCGCACAAGCGGCCACAGAGCCTGAACAAGCCGTGATACAGCTATTGGAGATGGAGCCGGGCAAGATCCATGTGCGCGTGACTTCTTCCAGCCCGGAACCTGCCGATGTGCTGCTGGCGGTTACTGAAGACAACCTGATGAGCAAGGTGGCGGCCGGTGAAAATGACGGACGCGAGCTCCACCACTCCGCCGTGGTCCGCGAATTCCGCGTGCTGGGACAGATGAAGGATGGAAGGTTTGAGCCGGGCCCATTCGTTCTCAGTTTGCCGAAGGATTTCCAGGTAAAGAATCTGCACTGTGTGATCTTCGTGCAGCAGCCCTCGAATGGAAAAATCCTGGCAGCCGTATCAAAGACATTTTAGGATTTTGCCGTTGTTTCCTTTGCGTCCTTCGCGTCCTTTGCGGTAAATGCCAAATACGCTTTTCACTGCCCGCCGGAAACTGAAACGCCGTTGCACTTCTGTATCTCCTGGGCGAAGAGCGGGTTACTAGGGAACTGCTCCCGCAATGATTCAAACTTCTTGCGCGCGGCGGTCTTGTCTTTGTGGCGCAGATCATCGAAGGCCAGCAGAATACGCGCAAAGGGAGCAAGATAGCGTCCGCGCTCAGCCGTCAGCCGGAGTTCTTTCAGACCCTCTTCCTGGTCGCCCTTCAGTCCGCCAATGCGCAGAATCCAGCGCACTGGCGCCGGCTTGCCGCCGATGAGGTACTTGCCCATTCCGGTAGCGATGTAGGCATCGTAATAATCTGGTGCGATGGCCAGCAGCTTGTCGGCATATCCGGTAGAAGATTTGGTATAGGAAAGTGCCGTCAGGTTGCGCTTGGTGATCAGCGCCGCATCGTCCGCCCGCAACCCGTTGAATAACGCCAGCGCAAAGAGCGCTTTTACATCCTTCTTGTCACGATTCAGCCGATCCTGCGCAATCTTTTCTCCTCCCGCAATTGCGTCGTCAAACTGCTTGCGCGACGCCGGAACCCAGCTATAGGCCGGACGCGAAGAGAACGCATCATCCGAGGCAAATAAGTCACTGCGCAGGATATGCAGCCGGTCGAATTCGCGGAAGAGAATCGCCGAAGCCTGCGCCACCCACGGCATCGGATCAGTTTTATCGACCTGCTTGGCCTGCTCCGCTTTGCTCAACGCCTGATCGAACTGCAGGTTATACATCGAGCGGAAACTATCATCGAGAATCGCATCCACACTCTGGCCCTGATTCTGTGCCTGCGCTGCAATGCAAAACAGCGCCACGATGATGACCAGCCAGATTGCCTTCCAACGCTTCAAATCCAGCCTCCGGGGTTGAGACATACTTATACAAGAAACACGGTTCCCGGATAAAGTTGGCTGTAAAGATTTACAGGGGTGTTATTCTGGTACCGCCGAGCGACTGAGCGACCCAGGCAAATAAACCTGAGCAAATAAATCTTAATGGAGCGCAGCCGCCCTCGGCTAATGCCACTTACTTTAGGGACACCATGCTGTATCCCAATGAGAGATGTCATTCCGAACGCCCGTTAAGCTCACGCGCGTTTTCTTCAGCGCGTGAGTAGGGCGGAGGAATCTGCCCCGCTGCTGCCCGCCCGTGCGAAAATTCTTTTAAATTCATGCTCGAATGTGCAAAGTAAGTGACATTGGCCGCCCCTCGGCGACGCGGAAGGATCTTCGCAAGTGCTAAGCGGTTTCCCTGCCATGACTCGTCATTGCAGGACAATCGCATGAAAGGAATAGAAATTACCATGCGATTGCTCTGCTTGTCATTGAGTTTGCCCGGCGTACAGGCATCGGGTAAGCTACAATAGTTCAGCCAGCCTTCTCAAAGCCGGGATGGCGGAACTGGCAGACGCAGCGGGCTCAAAATCCGCCGAGGTTCACCCCTCGTGGGGGTTCAACTCCCCCTCCCGGCACCAAAAATTTTTCAATCTATTAAGCGTTTTTCTCCGCCTGCTTATGGCATTCCACTATCTTCATTTCAACCAGCGGCTACAACAACATCTGAAGACCGGAGCCGCAGGAGGTCCGCATGAGTAACCCTTCGCTTTGCATTTCATCTATTCATCATCAATTCCCCAATGTCATTTCGCATATTCGTGTATTCCTTGGGGCCGTATGAATTCGTTTTCTGCTCTGTGCTGCTATTCGTTAATTAATTCTTCTCGACTCACGAAAGATTTATTCCCCGCAGCCGAGGGCGGCTAATGTCACTTACTTAAGACAATTGAGCCTGATTGTGTCGCCCCTAACGGGGCTCTATTCTTCGATCTAACCTTTTCCCACGTCTTCCGACGTGGGCTCAATAATCACGCGCCTCCGGCGCTCGGCTTATTGTGACCTTTTCTGCGCTCTTTCCCAAGCTGTTGAGCAGTCCCATGCTTAAGTAAGTGGCATTAGCCGAGGGCGGCTGCGCTCTATAAAGATTTCGTTTTGACGCGGCTTGCAGCGGTGTGGAAACCGGGCGTTCGCTCCGGTTGCGTAAAAGGAAACTTCTCAGTGTTTCAATGCGAAGATACGACTTTGTCCCTTACCACGAAATTAGTGCAATCCATGGTTCGTTCCGGTCGTCATTCCCTGACGAGCGCCGTGCGTTATCGCGCGAAAATGCCTCTACGCTGCAGGGTCTCCACCTTCCGGACCAGTTGAGCGGCCTGCAGATTAAAGCTGTGCGCCAGGTCGATAATGGTTGGCAGTGTAGGGTTCCGGCGGCCCCGCTCCAGCAGTCCGATAAAGGTGCGGTTGTAGCCGGCTTTGTCGGCCAGCTTCTCCTGGGACATATTGGCGGCCTCTCTCAGGGTTCTAAGCACCTGACCGAAAGCCTGTGCCGGGGTGTTGTCTTTTGGCGGGTTTGACTGTCGTTTCATACCTCGACAGTTTTCCTGAGTAACGCATATAACACAACCGACTATAGTCTGCCAGGTAATAACCAGCGAGTTATAATCTCGCCGCTTGCCCTTGTGTTCTGCGGCTTCGGAATACCTGTCTCTTGCATCTTGAAAGGATGTCGGGTTTAAAAAGCTACACTATAGTCATCACATGGCTTGAACGGCGCAAATAGCACCTCATACTCTTTCCGCAATCTCCTTCTTCAGAAAATAATCCACCAGTTCACTGGAAGAGTTATCCATCTCCACATCAAAGGCCTTCATCTTGCCGGTGAAGACCGGATGATCCGATTCCCGGATTTCCCGTTCAGGTAGAATTCTTGCTTCATGCGCGTCTCAGCTTTTCTTATCTTCTTCGCGGTCATGTGTGCCGTTGCCGGCTGTGGCACACCGGGAGCTCCCTTGCCGCCTTCCACCAATATTCCCAAACCAGTGGACGATCTGAATGCTATGCGCAAAGGCGACACCGATACCCTCACCTGGACTGCGCCCGAGGAAACGACTGATGGTGCGCTGCTCAAACGATCCGGGAAGATGACGGTTTTCCGCGCACTGCTGAACATCGAAAACAGCAACGGCACATCAGCGCCCGACAAGCTGGCGGAGATTTCTCTGAAGCCTGCCCTGAAAGACCAGCAGCAGCAGATTACCTATAAAGACGCGGTAACGCAGGTGCTCCAATCGAACGTCGACAATGACTTTGCCGTCTATACCGTTGAAGCAGCAAACAATTCGGGCAAGAGTGCAGGGCCGTCGAACCGTGTAGCGGTCCCCCTGGTGCTCACGCCCGCAACTCCGGCCAGTGTGCAGGCGCAGGTTGTTCCTGAAGGCATCAGCATCTCCTGGAATCAGTCTTGGCCCCCGCAAAGGGCCACCCACCTCAACCCTCAGTATGCTTATCGGATCATGCGTCTTCAGGAAGGAGCGAAGCAACCAGTCACCGTTGCCCAGGTCAATGCCGGGAACGAAGCCATGCGCGTGATCGATCAGCGTATCGAATGGGAAAAGACCTATGAATACTGGGTGGTGCCGGTAACTGCGTGGCAGAGTCCGAAGGGACAAAAAGGTGAGGTGGAAGGCGCCGACTCGCCCCATACAAAGGTTGCAGCCCATGACATCTTTCCTCCTGCGGCTCCAACTGGACTGCAGGCGGTCTTCTCCAATACCGGCCAGCAGTCTTTCATCGACATAACCTGGAACCCCAGTACCGAGCCTGATCTTGCTGGATACCATGTCTACAGGCACACGGAAAACGCACCGCCCGTCAAGATCAATCAGGATCTGGTAAAAGCCCCTGCCTTCCGCGACAGCGCGGTGCAACCGGGCACGAAATATTTTTATTCCGTCTCTGCCGTGGATTTACGCGGCAACGAGAGCGCGAAATCTCAGGAGACTTCAGAGAGCGTGCCACAACCATAAATATTTTTGCCGCTGATGAACGCTGCTTCCAGATTCAATACCAATGACTGTTTTAGTCTCCAGTTTTGAAAAGGGACACGGAATCTATGAAATATTGCCGCTTCGCTTCTCCTGACGGCCCTCAATACGGCCTGATTGAAAATGATCGCATCACCCACCTGTTGCCGCTCGCGAATGGCGTGCCTGATCTCAAGCAGGCGCGCAGCGTCACCCCGCAACCGCTCGAATCCGTATCACTGCTCGCGCCGGTGCAGCCCTCGAAAATTATCTGTGTCGGACGCAACTATGCCGACCATGCCAAAGAACTGGGCAATGAAGTCCCTAAAGAGATCCTGATTTTTCTCAAACCGCCATCCTCCATCGTTGCGCCCCAGGAAAAAATCGCGCGTCCGAAAATTTCCCAGCGCGTGGATTTTGAAGGTGAGCTGGCAGTGATCGTCAGCAAAAAGTGCCGCAAAATGGGCGCTCAGGAAAACGTTCGCCAGTACATCCTGGGCTACACCTGCGCCAATGATGTAACTGCGCGCGACCTCCAAAAAAAAGACGATCAGTGGACCCGCGCCAAGGGCTTCGATACATTCTGTCCTGTAGGCCCGTGGGTAACGGACGCCATTGATCCCTGGAAAGGTGTGCGCGTGGAAACCCGCCTCAATGGCACGGTAAGACAGTCAGCGACCACGCTGGATTTCATCTTCCCACTCGACGCAGTCATGCGCTACATCGCCGGAGTGATGACTCTGCTGCCCGGCGATTTAATACTGACCGGCACTCCTGCCGGCATCGCCCCCATGATTGCCGGTGACGCAGTCGAAGTCTCCATCGAAGGCATAGGCGCACTGAAAAACCCGGTTATAGACGAGGAATGATGCATGAGAGCGCAGAACCTGGGTTCAATTACTCACTTACCCAAATTCTCACGAGGGCGATGCTCCATCACTAACCATGAATTACAGTGAGAGAACGCCGCCTGGCGGATGATATAGGTGTTCCTGCGGATTTTTTTGTAACGCAGGGCGGTTTATCCTGCACAATAGATATTGGCCCGAAAAACGTCTCTTCCGGGAGGCGTTCCTGTATGAATTCAGCACTTCGTCTTATCCCTGCATTTGCCCTCGCTGCCGCCGGCCTCGCGTTTGCCGCGAGCGCCTGGGCACGCAGCCATCGCAAGACTCCCGAACAGCGGGAGCGGGAGCGCCGTATGCGCATCAGTGAAATCGGCCGCATCACCGATGGAACCGTGATTGACGCGAACGAGCTGAAGATGAATGGTTCAGGCGATGTGCAGTTGCTTATCTTCCAGTATGACGTTGCCGGCGTGAGCTATGAAGCCTCTCAGGATGTCACCCACCT
This sequence comes from Candidatus Angelobacter sp. Gp1-AA117, assembly GCA_003223515.1. Taxonomy (GTDB): domain Bacteria; phylum Acidobacteriota; class Terriglobia; order Terriglobales; family Acidobacteriaceae; genus Angelobacter. Next base: position 5,391 of record QHVI01000043.1, on the reverse strand, counting down.
GCGCCACCTGGTGGATCTCCACACCTGCCGCGTGGGTCTGCCTGCCTCCATCAAATACGATCCCACCAATCCCGGTAACTCAATCGTAGTCGCCGAAAACTGGAGCGGGTTGCGGCACTAACCTTTCTTGACCTGTTTGTACAAGCAGGAATCCAAAGTGCGAACCTGGCGCTACTATATAGACGTATATCTATATACATTCCTTGCGATACACGTCAAACTACTTTTGTTACCTTTGCGTCCTCTGCGCCCTCTGCACTACTGTTCGCCAAATTCTTCTCGACTCACGAAAGATTTATCCCTCGCAGCCGAGGGCGGCTGCGCTCCATAATGATTTTTGTTTTTGGTTGCGGCTCTGCTGCGCTGTGGTGAAAGCCTTTGGTTGTGGCTCGCCACGGCTGTGGTTAACTACCCTTTACTCTGCATAGAGAGCGCATCCAGAATGCGGTCAAAATCCTCCAGCGAGCTGTATTTCAGGATGATCTTGCCTTTCCCTTTGCGATCCTGAATATCCACCTTCACTCCGAGGATGCGCTCCAGGTTGCGTGCCGCCTCGCGAACGTTGGGATCAACCGTTTTCGCGGCTCTTTCCTGCGTTAGCTCCGCTGATTCTGGATTGATGATCTTCGATATAAACTCTTCCGTCTGGCGCACGGAAAGATTTCGTGTGGTGACTTCATGCACCGCCTTGTTCAGTTGTTCCGGTTGCGCCACAAGTCCGCACAGGGCCTTGCCGTGTCCCAGCGAGATAGTGCCTTTCTCCAGCAGATCCTGCACATCCTGGGGCAGCTTGAGCAGCCGGATGAAGTTGGCGATGGAAGCCCGGTCTTTGCCGGTGCGGGCGGCAATCTGCTCCTGGGTGAGGTTGAACTCGCGGCTGAGGCGTTCGAAGGCACGAGCCTGCTCCACAGGGTTGAGGTCTTCCCGCTGCAGGTTCTCGATGATGGTGATCTCCATTGCCTGGGCGTTGGAGATCTCGCGCACAACCGCCGGAATCGTCGCCTTCCCGGCACGCTTTGAAGCTAACCACCGGCGTTCGCCCGCTACCAACTGAAATCTTCCATTGCCCGCTGGACGCAAAACTACAGGCTGAACTACTCCCGTAACCCGTATAGATTCCGTCAGCTCATGCAGGCTCTCTTCATTGATCTGTCGCCGCGTCTGGTAAGGATTTGGATCAATCTGATCCACAGGTATATACCGGCCACCACCCTCGGGTTTCTGTGGCGTTGTGCCGGCCACAGGGCGGCTGGGAAGCAGGGATTCCAATCCCCGTCCTAATGCTTTTCGCTTGTCGGTGGTTTCGTTCACTTATACGCCTCACTCGCACCTGAAAATTCGGTTGCCGGCTGTTTGGGAAGATGATCCATGAGTTCTTTTGCCAGCTTGATGTAACTCTCCGCGCCCCGCGAACGGACGTCGTAAAGCAGCGCCGGCTTGCCATAGCTGGGAGCTTCGGCTAGCCGTATGTTCCGGGGTATGGTCGTTCCTAGCAGCTTTTCCCCAAAAAACTTCTTCAGCTCCTGGGTAACCTGCTGGGCGAGGTTGGTGCGGTCGTCATACATGGTGAGCACCACGCCCTCCACCTGCAGATCAGGATTGAAGCTCTGGCGCAGCCGTTCAATCGTGTCCAGCAGCTCGCTCACGCCTTCCAGGGCAAAGTACTCCGCCTGCATGGGAACCAGCACCGAATCAGCCGCTACCAAGGCATTCAGGGTAAGCAGATCCAGAGCTGGCGGGCAATCCAGCACAATAAAGTCGAATTTGTCCCGCATCGGAGCCAGAGCATGGCGCAAGCGGTATTCGCGCTCCTCCGCAGCCACCAGTTCGATGTTGGCGCCGATCAGGTTTCTGTGCGACGGCACAAGGAACAGTCCCTCCAGCTCAGTTGGCTGGACGGCTTGCTCAGCCGTGGCTTCCGCCATGAGCACGTGGTAGGTATTCAGGCGATCTGGATCACGCTGAAAACCCAGTCCCCCGGTCGAGTTTGCCTGGGGATCACAATCCACCAGCAGGCATTTCACTTCAGCAGCAGCAAAAGAGGCGGCAAGGTTGATGGCGGTAGTGGTTTTTCCCACCCCACCTTTCTGATTAGCAACGGCGATTACGCGTCCCATGGCGATGTTTTTACGGAGAGAAGAGCCAAATCGACTCTAGCGGAGACGAGGCAAATCTGCAATACCATCATTTCAGTGCAGGTCATGTGCAAACACTGTGCAAATCATAGATTTCCCACAGAAGAATTCCACATCGTGGATCGTGTGGCACGGCCACCCCCGGCTGTGCGGATTACCGCAAGGTTTGTGCGAATATGCGAAGCTTGATTTTGTCTCTGTAATTTGACGTTCCACGTGGAACATCAAATTGAGGCGATTGTGAAACGTGTGGCACAGCCGTACCCGGCTGTGCGGGATTACTGCAAGTTGTGTGAATGTGAGAAGCTTGTACGTCGTCTCGTGTCTGATCTGATGTTCCACGTGGAACACTCCGAAATCTGGGAATGTTGCCAAACTCGATTCCTCCCACCCAGAATCCCACTGTATGCCATAAAGATGGGCTTGAGGACACCGTGACAAGCACAATATCCTACTCCGACTCACAATCTACTCCACTTTTACTATCTTGGTTCCCACCAGAAGCACCCGCGAATGCCCTCCGGGGACCGGTATAGCCTCCTGCCTCACTAACTCTGGCAACAACGTAACGGCCGACTCCACCTGTGCTGCCCCGATCATCAGGGCCAGCCTCCCTCCCGGCTTAACCAGCTTGGCTGCCGTGGGCAACACTGCCTCGAATCTCTCCACGGCGCGCATGGTGACCAGTTCAGCCGTTCCCGTGTAGCTCTCTGCCCGCTGGCTGAACACCTGTGCATTCTTCAGATCCAAGCTTCGGATCACCTCGTTCAGAAATGCAGCTTTTTTACTTTGCGACTCAATCAGGGTGACTTCTGATCTGGGTACACACATGGCAATCGGCAATCCTGGAAACCCAGCTCCGGAGCCTAAGTCCACGATCGTCAATGCATCCTCGGGTCCCAGCATTTTTCGCGCTGCAAAAAACGATTCTCCAAAATGCCGCTGCACAATCTGCCGCGGATCGCGCACCGCAGTCAGGTTCATTCTGGCGTTCCACTTCAGCAATACATTGATGTATATCGATATACCGGCCAGCCGTTTTTCGTCCAGTTCGATATAGGGCGCGAGCAGCGCCGCAATTTCAGCAGTGCCCATAAATCAGTGTTTATCAGTGTTATCTGTGGTGAGATCCTGGGTTTTGACTTTCCGTACGGCCTGTCCCCCAGGCAGCGCATCCACTAACTCGCGCACCGTTCTGTTCAACAACGGATGCCGTATCTCCGGAGCGATTTCCGCCAGCGGCGCCAGTACAAAACGCCGTGTATGCATACCCGGATGAGGAACTGTCAAATCAGCCGTGTCGATTACAGCATCTCCAAACAGCAGAATATCCACGTCGATAATGCGCGGCCCTTTCGCAGTGATCCGCTTGCGCCCCATCGACTGCTCAATAGCGAGTACGCGGGCAAGCAACTCCGGTGCCATGAACTCTGTCTCCAGAGCAACAGCGCAGTTCAAAAACCACCCCTGCTCTTCTGTGGTCTCCACCGGCTCGGTTTCGTACCAAGAGGAGCGCGCGACGACGCTTCCTGATTCTTCAATCTGCTCAATTGCATGATTGAGATTGGCTTCACGGTTGCCCAGATTTGATCCGAGCGATAAGTAAGCAGTGGTTCTCACAGATATTCCTGGTTACGTTGGTGACGTGGCGTCCCCCGGCAAGCCCTTGTACCTTTGATCTTTCCTATATGCCACCGTTGGAAGCCCTTCTACTTACCCGAGACCCGCAAGCCGTCCGCACCATTGCGTTTACCCTTGACGCGCTCAATATCGATCTTCAGGCAAGTTCCAGCGTAGAAGAATCCCTGCCTGTCATCAACCGGCACCGATTTGATACGTTGCTGGTGGATTGTGATGACGTCGCCAGTGCTCCTCAGATACTGCAGGCAATCCGTGCCAGCAAGGTCAACCGCAACAGCATCGTGCTCGCCCTTTTGCATGGTGAGACCACAGTACAACAGGCCTATAAGATGGGTGCCAACTTCGCTCTTGATAAACCGGTTTCTGCTGAACAGCTCACACGCAGCATGCGCGCCGCCCAGGGACTCATTATGCTGGACCGGCGCGGCCACCGCCGTAATTTGCACGGCGCCAGCGGGGCCATCCTCGTCGATACGGCCATCGAACTGCCGGTCACCGTTACCAGCATCAGTGAGAGTGGCGTTTCCATTGAATGCGCCCGCCAGTTAGACGAAGGCGGCGCCGCCAAATTACGCATTCTTCTGCCCGGCTCGAAAAAGCCTCTCGACCTGAAAGGCGAAATCATCTGGACCACTATCGAAGGCCGCGCCGGCATCCGCTTCCAGATCTTGCCTCTGGAAGCCAAGCACGAATTGGAAACCTGGATCGAGAAACGCGCCCTGCCCAGCGACGCCGTCTTCATCAACGCCATGGCTACGGTGACTCCGTAGCACGTAGCAGCCAACCCCTGACCTGATTGGGTAAATGGGAAATTTCGTAAATGTGTCCTGACTTCCGTTTCCTCTGCTTACTCCTTTCCTCTGTGTTGCAAAGGTTTTGCCTTTGGCTGCGGCTTCGCTACGCTGTGGTAAATCACAACTGTATCTGCTCGGATTGCACCTGTGGTTCACGAGAATGTGCAGGGGCTTTACAATAGACAGCAGAGGACCAATGTACGAAGTTACCGTAGAAGACTCTTTTGCCGCAGGACACTACCTGCGCAATTACAAGGGAAAATGCGAGAACCCGCACGGGCATAATTACAAGGTCCGGGTCACGCTCAGCGGCGCCGAACTCGATAAAGCCGGGCTGCTTCTCGATTTCAAAGACCTGAAAGAAGTCATGAAGCATGTCATCGACCGGCTTGATCACCAGATGTTGAATGATATTGAGCCATTCACGCAACTGAATCCTTCGGCCGAAAACCTTGCCAGGTATGTCTATGACGAGACCAATGTCCGGCTCAAGTCGGTCACCAGCGGACGTGTCTCCGTAAAAGACGTGACCATCTGGGAAACAGATACCACCACGGCGCGGTACTTCGAATAGCAAGTTCTTTTAGCCTGGGAATCGCTGTTCAATGGATCTAAGCCAGCGAAGCTGGCGCTGGAGTTTCTACATTTTTAGGCCGCTGCGGCAGCGGCTAGGGAGCGATCTGTAAGCTCAATGCCCAGCGGACGAAGGAGTTCCGGGTGTTCCACCATCTCTTTTCTAAGCAAGGTGATTAAGTCCAAGCAAGAGGGGCGGCGGGCGTGTCGTCTCCACTTCGGTAAGGGAGCGTAGACATCACTGCGTT
>QHVI01000132.1 GCA_003223515.1 Candidatus Angelobacter sp. Gp1-AA117 | reverse complement strand
GCCGCCCCTCTTGCTTGGACTTAATCACCTTGCTTAGAAAAGAGATGGTGGAACACCCGGAACTCCTTCGTCCGCTGGGCATTGAGCTTACAGATCGCTCCCTAGCCGCTGCCGCAGCGGCCTAAAAATGTAGAAACTCCAGAGCCAGCGAAGCTGGCGGCATTCTTCTAGCCCACAGCGCAAGCTGTGGGTATAGAAACAGACAAAGAGCAGAGCTGGCGAAGCCAGCGCCATGGTTGTAGTGCACCCTCATTCCATCGGAATGCCTCGATTCCGTACGTTTTTAGCGCAAAGTTTTCTTGCATGACACGGCTTTTTCGCTATTTTTTCATGGCTGAGAACAAGAGTAACCGTTCCAAACACACCCGCACAACCCAACTGGGCGACTTCCCGGAAGTCCGCGACAAGATCGTGCAAGCCGCAATACTGTTTACTTAACGCGAGAAACAGTGCATTAAAGTCAGCCCGCAACGCGGGCGAAAGAATTTAGCCCAGCCCGGAAGGGCTGGGTTAATTGGCAAATGCGAGAAGAGCCCCATAGGGGCGACACAGCGACGCTGTTGATCAAACCGATTCATTCTCGTTAAGTGAACAGTATTGGTGCAAGCCGTGGAAGTTCATTCCGGCCACGAGTATTACGGAATCACGATTCGTTTTACCGACCAGACCGCCCTCAATTTCACCTTCGAGCCTTGCGCTTTCACCTTCCCGGTTTACTCAGGCTGGACAGGCGGAAACGAGGAAATCCTCAAGAAGTACAAATCAGTCCGCAGTCACATTCAGCGAAGCGAACAACACTCCCCGGTCACACTTCAGCCCGCCAGCAATGGCGGGCTTTTTTGTCTGACCTAATCATGGTCAACATCGTTGTATTGGATGCACTTCCGAAGAATGTCAAAGGTGCCGTGTTCAATAGCCTTCCCGCTTCCAGTACAGAAATTTGTCCAATGTTCTTTGCCGAAAATATCTTTGTACGCGATGTGGCCGTAAAAAATGATGTAGCCCTTCTCACTTTCAAGGTCTTGCCGCAATTCCGAAGGAGGAATCGGTGTTGGGGTTTTGGCCCCATATCGCTGAACCGGAATTGTTATCGCGAGGGGGGAGTTCGAGTTCGGGAAAATAACACCAGGATAAAAACGGTTATGGGGATGGCCGATAGAAAAATCAAGATCTGGGTCTTCACCCTTCATAAGTTCGGTAGCAACTACATCCCCATTGACTTCTCTCGCGGCTGTCTTGCCAAAATTAGTTATTTGCAAGGTGGCAGGAGTGGTTACAACCCCTTCGAGCGGGAAATTCGATGGCAGAGTGAATCCAATCCAAGCCCGTTGATCCAATCGAAGCTGATGTTGCATGACGTTGAGTTGGAGTGCATAAACTACAAGTACAGCAACTCCAGCGACCACAGCAATCGTTTCAAGAATGCCCTTGAAATATCGAAAGACGAATTGCGTCAGAAGTACAAACGGTTTCAAGAATCTCATAGGGTGCCTCTCGTTATTGCCTTTTTCGGACTTGCTTTGTTGTGTGCTGGACGTTTCTTGGTGTGTACTGGACGGTATGGCGGGCGTGTTAGGTGTTGGCAGAGTCTGTTGTCTTTGCTTCTTACGTTTGTATTTACCGCGCACGTCATTTACCTAGCGACTATGCTGTGAATGGGCGCAATTTTAACAGAGGTCTTTATGCCAAAAAATACCGGAATTAAGGTTCCCGACAATTACGAACCGATCAAAACGAATTTAAGCGATTCGATGACGCAATGACCAAGTTGCTGAGTGTGCCTTATTCGGCAGTGCAGAAGGAACTGAAGAAAGATCGCAAGAAAAAAGCCCCTACGAAGCGGGCTAAATCTAAATCCAGCGGACGCGGCCTTTCCCGCGATTTTGGTAAATGGGTAAATTTTGATTCCCTTGTTTCATTTACCCATTTACCAATTTACTCATTACCCATTCTCTTCACCCCTTCACCGCTCCGACCGTAAACCCGGCAATAAACCTGTCGAGGAACAGGTTGTACAGGAACGCGATAGGAATGCTGGTGACCAGGCAGGCGGCCATCAATGCTCCCCAATAATAGACATCGCCTCTGACCAGGAAAATTGGAATGCCCAATCCCACCATCTGTTTTGACTCGGGCGAGATGAACGTGAGCGCGTAGATAAACTCCTGCATGACCAGCGTAAAGGTGAAGATCACCACCGTAAGAATGCCGGAAACGGAAATGGGCACCACCATCTTGATGAATGCCCCAAAGCGCGTGAGTCCGTCCACCATGGCCGCATCTTCCAACTCCCTGGGGATTGACTTGAAAAAGCCCATAAGCAGCCAGATGGAAAACGGCACAGTGATACTGGGATAAACCAATATCAGCGATGAAAGCGTGTCCTGAAGCCCCAGCACACCGATCACGCGCGACAGCGGGATAAACAACAGGGTGGGCGGCACCAGATAAGTAAGAAAGATTCCGATACCCAGCCGCTCTCCCCAGCGTCCGGTCAGGCGGGCCAATGCATAGGCGGCGGGCACCGCCAGAATGAGCGTGATGGCAACCACGATAATTCCAACCAGCGCCGTATTTTCCAGCCAGCGCACGAACCCCGTCTGGCCAAACAGGTACTTCAGGTGGTCCAGCGTGGGCGGCAGATTAAAAATGAAAGGATTATTTTCAGTCGCGTAGAGATCAAGGTTCTGTTTGAAGCTGGCAACACCCATCCAGTAAAACGGGAATGCCAGCAGCACAGTAAAGATGGTCAGCACCAGCATCTGGACGGTCCTGGGCCACACGCTGTAGCCGCCAAATGCCTGGCGCACTGCCGGTCTCTGCAAATACCACACCAGCACGCCGGAAATAACAACCTGGGCGATCAACCAAAGGGATAGCCGGTAATTCGAGCGGCGCAGCGCATACACGCCCAATGCCACCAAACCACTCAGGATGTCCGCTGTGAGCAGGAATGCCAGAAAGATGCGGGCGCTGTTGTGGAGCATCCAGAGGCCAATCGCCATGATCGTGAACGCGATCACCACCACCAGGCGGCTTATGCCCATAAACCCGCCCACGTGCATCTGCAGGGTCCGTACCAGCAATGCCACCGCCGCCACCAGCAGCAGGATGGAGAGGAGCGTAATGCCCAGCGGCTTCTTCATCACACCACCTCCGCGCGATGGGCCATGCGCAACATGAAATAAGCAATGATGACCAGCACGGGAATGAGACATACTGAGACGGCTGCGCCCGCGGCCAGGTCGCTTCCTTGAATTCCCTGCGTATAGGCCAGCATGGGCAAGGTCTGCGTGGAATCGTAGGGGCCGCCATTGGTCAGAATGTAAACCACGGCAATGTCAGTAAAAGTAAAAATACTGCCGAACAGCACGGCAACGCTGAGAATGGGCGTCATGATGGGCAGGTTGATCTGGAACTGGGTCCGCCAGAAACCAGCGCCATCAATGGAAGCGGCTTCAGGAATTTCTTTAGGGATAGCAGTACGGCCGGCCAGCAGGATGACGGTGGCAAACGGAATGAGCCGCCAGCAATGCACCAGGATCACGGATGCCATCGCCAGGCCTTCCTGGCCAAGCCAGTAAGGCGGATCCAATTTGTTTGCGAAACCCAGCCACACCAGCACCCAGGTAATCACGCTGTAAATGGAATCCAGTATCCACTTCCATCCAATCGTGCCCAGGGAAACCGGAGCGACCCAGGGCAGCAGGATGAGAAAACGCAACAGGCCGCGCCCCCGGAAAGGCTTTTCCAGCGCAATCGAAAGAATGTTGGAACAGACCAGCACAATGGCCTGCGCCACCACTGTGAAAATGATCGAGTTCGTTACCGCTTTCTGAAAGCTGGGGCTATGGATGATGCTGCGGAAATTCTCCAGCCCTATGAAATGCAGTTCGGTGCTGCCGATGCGGGCGTCACTGAATGCATAGAAAATAGCGAGAAAAAACGGAACAGCTATCAGCAGCAGGATATAAAGGGCCGCCGGGCTGAACATGGCCGCGCCCAGCAATGGACTGGTGGCCGCGCCTGCGGACTTCACTTTTTTCCAGCGGGGGCGCAATTGTCCAGGCTTGTCCAGGCTGGATGACAGCGGGGGCGCTTTCTTCGCCTGCGTCTCAGCGTCTCCAGCGGGTTTCATTGCCATTGCAGGGCCCTGGCCGCAACCCGCTTCTCGCTGGAACGGTCAAAGAATTTCAGTTCCCGTTCGGGCACGGCGAAATCGTATGTCTGGCCTAACTCCAGTGACTGCGCTGAAGCCATGCGGGCGATGGTTTTTTTCCCTTCCATGCGTCCCCCGGTCAGGATTCCGGCAACAATCCACTCCGAACCCAGATACTCCACATTTTCCACGCGCAAACGAAATGAGACTTTGTCGCCCTCAACTTGTGCCGCCGGGCGGAACTGTTCCGGGCGAAAGCCCACGATCAGCTCATCATGCTCCACAAGATTCATGGGCGGTGAACCCAGGAACGTGGCGACGAAGGTATCGGCAGGCTGGTCATAGACCTCTTTGGGAGTACCGATCTGGCGAACATATCCTTGGTTCAGCACCACCACCCGGTCGCCCATGGCCATGGCTTCCACCTGATCGTGGGTCACATAAATGCTGGTAGTGCCAATGCTGCGGTGAAAACGCTCCAACTCCTCGCGTGCTGAAGCGCGCAGCTTCGCATCCAAGTTGGAAAGCGGTTCGTCCAACAGAAAGACCGAGGGTTCGCGCACGATGGCGCGTGCCAGGGCCACCCGCTGCCGCTCACCCCCGGAGAGTTCACGGGGCTTGCGGTGCAGCAGGCCGCCGATCCCCAGCAGCGAAGCCGCCCACTGGACTTTTTCTTTTTCCAGCCGACGCCTTTCCTGCATCCGGCCAAAGAATCCGAGCGATTTTCCGGAGGCAGGGACCTTGATGGTTTTTTGCGCCCTGAGTGGAAAAGCAATGTTTCTGTAAACGGTGAGATGCGGGTAGAGAGCGTAACTCTGGAACACCATGGCAATGCGGCGTTCCCGGGGACTCAGATCGTTCACCACTCGTCCGCCAATGAGAATTTCGCCGGCCGTGGGATGTTCCAGGCCGGCGATCATGCGCAGAAGAGTGGTCTTCCCGGAGCCTGATGGTCCCAGGAAGACCAGGAACTCGCCTTCATTGGTCACCAGATTTACATCGTTGACGGCCCCTAATTCTCCTTCTTTGAATACTTTGGTCAGGTTCCGTGTTTCGACAACCGCCATTCAATCCTCGGTTCTATTTAAATCTCTCAAAAATACGCTTGTACTCGGTTTCAGCGGCCTTGGCCGCGTCTTCCGGACTCGCCTTGCCCTGGGCCACAGTGGCAAACATGGTCGGGATCACCCAGCTTTTGAATGCCTGATCAATGGCCGCGGTGCAATATCCTGGATAACCCACGTTGGTGGCCCAGGTCAGCACGTCGCCTAATACAGCATATTTGTTGGCCGGATTCGCATTCTTATCGTTGGAGATTTCCTGTTGCAGGTTGGGAACAGTCTTGGGGAAACAGGGGAAATTATAGAACTGCCCGGCAACAAAACCGTCATGGAAAGAGTCGACGTAATCGATCAGGAACCGCTGTGCGCCTTCTTTGTTCTCGGCAAAATTCCAGACCACGTAGCAATCCATAACGTGCTCGGCGGCAATGCGGCGCACCGGTCCCCTCAGCGCCTTGCTGATCATAATGTCCTTGTCGATAGGCAAGTGCTCCCTCTCTGACTGGCGCGTGATGGAGATGGCATTGGCCACAAAAGAAAGCTTTCCGGCAAGCATGCCCTGGTTGTTGGAAGGCGGCGTCCAGGTGAACACCTCGGGCGTTTCGCTTTCCTGGTAGAGGGCCTTCATATATTTCAGGGCTTCAATCGTATTCTTGGAATTGATGGTTACGTGTCCGGCTTCGTCCTGCTCGGCGCCGCCAAACGACCACAGCAAGGCCCGCATGGCCATGCTGGTATCCAGTTCCTGAGAGAGGCCCAGGCCGCAGGGATTGCCACGCTTGTCTTTGATCTTCTTGGCGCCTGTACGCAGATCGTCATAGCTGTCCGGGCCATTGGGAAAACCTGCTTCCGCCCACAGGTCTTTGCGGTAATTTCCCGGATCGGGCGCGTACGAATCTGAGAATGCGTAGTAGCGTTTGGTCTTGGGGTTGTAGGTGGATTTGTGGGCCAGATCAATCTTCTTGCCCCACTTCTTCTCCACTTCCTTATACACATTCGTCATGTCCAGGGTCTGTTTCTCATAAGCTGCGGGCGGTGAAAGGAACATGAACAGATCGTGTCCCTTCTGCGCCTGTGCTTCTGATGCCGCCCTGGCAGGAAGATCGACAAGGTTGATGAAGTCAACGGTAACGTTAGTGTTATGCTTCTGGCCCCACTGCTTGCAGAATGATTTTTCAGATTTGTAAAACCAATCGTCAAAGGCGGGAACGAAGTGGCTCCATTGGATGATCTTCAATGTCTTCTGCTGTGAAGCTGCCCGCTCCGGAAACAGGAAGGTTGTCCCCATGCTGGCTGCGATGCCCGTGGCTCCCGTGATCTTGATGAAGTCTCTTCGCGATACGCCCTTACCTTTCTTCTTTTCGTCCATACGCCTCTCCTCTCAGTTGGAACAGAGTGCCGAACTTATTTGTGCTCTCCTCAGTTTTGCTGCTCGCCCCAACGGTGGCCGTTCGAGCCAGACTATCCTATACCACGCTGCAAAGGCTTGCATCCACGATCCATCAGCGGTTTCCAGGTTTCCACTTGGACAAAAGAGCACTGGCCACTGTGAACCGGCAGAGGTTCTGATCATGGAACCAAGCCTTTCCACGTAATTATGAGCCGTGATGCCTGTTGGACTGCCGTTCAAAGGGTTCGCTTATGGAAACCAAACTGAAAAACTGAGTCTCGCGCAAGAAACACTCAGGACCCAGCCCCCAGCGAACTCAGGAAGCTGGAACCGCGCCCAGAAAACCGCAAGGGCCGGAAGCTCCGGCCCTGGGTGTCGCCCCTTGTAATGATTGCGGCAACAAGAGTACCGATTAAAAACAGGTTGTCAAGCGAAAAGAATCTCGGGTACTGGGCTATTTTAGGTTGCAGCGGTTATAACCGCCATTGCCTTTAGGGGAGTGTTGTATACAGTCAGCGGGGAACGCCAGTGCGTAAACACTGACGCACCCCTAACCAAAGCACCACAAGGAGATGCAATGGCTGACAATAAGAGTACACACCCGCAGCGGATACACTCAAGTTTCCGCGAACTCGCAAACTTCGATGAAGTCAAAGACAAGATCATTACCGACATCGAACTCTCTTCCGATCTGGAGTTTTTCGCCATCACCATCACGTTTCAGGACAGGACAACACTCACGTTCATTATTGAGCCTGCCCTTGTAGCGTTTCCCATTCTTTCTGAGTGGCCAAAGGGCAACGAGAAAGTCATCAAGCGGTACAGGGCAGTCCGCAGCAAGATTCCGCGAACGTAGTCATGTAACAAAGTAATAGTCCTAAGCGGGGATAGACGCTGAATCCATCCCCGCTTTTTCTTTGACTCTCTTTAAACCTTCCGGGAGAGGCTTCCCCGCCTTCATCTGTTCATGGAATCTCCGTATCGAAGCCTTAAGAGCCATAATCCGCCTTTTGGCTCCTGCAATTTCTTCCTCTGCATCCGCAATCACATATTGCCATTCTTTGTGATAACTATTCTCTTGACATGTGATAGTCACCGTGATAGTCTCCTTTCACTATGACATTCGACTATGAAGGTTGGCTAAAGACTGCCGAAGAGAGGCTCGAAACTCTCTACGAGCAGAAAGCCGCGATTGAAGAGGAAATCAACAAACTTGAAGAGGGCATAAGAGGATTTGCCCCGTTGGTTAAACGCAGTAATGTTTGGTTTGGGCCTGAAGCCGGACTCACTGATGCCATACGCGCCATTCTGAAGCTCGAACCGAGCCGCTGTTATTCTGCCACTGCTATGAGAGATGAACTGTTGAATCGCGGTACATCTCTCACGCAAAAAAATCCGATGGCTGCCATTCATCAGACGCTTGCTCGTCTTGTAGATAGAGGAGAAGCAAAAATTCACACATTCTCTCCGGGGCACAACCTGTATCAGTTCGCCGAGAAAACAGACGAATCGGCGGAGAAAATTAAGAGCAGCCGCATGACCGGAGTTCGCGCAGGACTTGAGCGACTCCGCAAAACGGATAAGAAATAAGTTTGGAGTGAAATACGAAAGCCCTGCGCTAACAGGGCTTCCAGATTGGAGGTGGTCACAATGCGCAGAGCGAGAATCAAAATCCGCATCACCGCTCAGGCCATCGAGATCACGATAGAACCACCACCGTGATGATTTGATGCTCTGACTAAGCACCCCGCTTCCTGCGGAAACAGGTTGCGGGGCTAAACCAAAATCGCGGGGATTAGCCGGATTGTTGGCCTTCACTTCAATTCTAGCTTTTTCCCCGCAAAACTCAAGAGGAAAAAGCTCATGACATGCCGCAAGTGCAATCACGATAAAGTCAGAAAGTTTGGAGTCCGCAACAACGTACAGCGTTACCGCTGCAATTCCTGTTCTTCCGTTTTCACACTTGAGCAGCAGCCCAAAATCAGTGGTCACTATACGAGTCTGGAAACCGCTGAGAAAGCCCTTTCCATGATGCTTGAGGGAATGAGCATTCGCGCCATCTCCCGCATTACCGGAATGCACAAAGGCACAATCCTTTCCCTGATGGTCACGGCAGCAGAAAAGGCGAAGCGGGTGTTTGACAAGTATGTTCGCAATATCCGTCCTAGGTTTGTGCAAATGGACGAACTTTGGGCGATGGTAGGGTGCCACGGAAAGCGGGTTACTGTTGACTCTCCCGCTGATTGGGGAGACGCTTGGACATGGCTTGCGCTGGATTCTGAATCCAAGATGATTCTCTCGTTTCACATCGGCCCCAGGAACACGGTTAGCGCATACCAGTTTGTGCGCGATCTGAGCGAACGCACTACCGGAGTTTTCCAGATCACCACTGATGCACTTCGCGGCTATGTTGGCGCTGTGGAAGAGTGGTTTGGCGCTGATGTGCATTTTGCTCAATTGCAGAAGATTTACGGGCGTACAGAAGCAGGCCCAGAGTGGTACGGCGGCGGAACCGTCATTGCAGCAGTCCCTAAAGTCAAAACCGGAAACCCTTGCTGAGTTGCTTCAGGCGGCATAGAATTGCCGCCTGCGGGGATTAGCAAGAATGATTTTTCATTACGAGTTTCATTGTAAGAACTGCAAAGGCCCCATCGTGCTCCACGCTGAAACGCTTGGGCGGCCATTTGAGCCTCAAGGTATCCAAACCAACAGTTTTCATTCTTTAGCTGTGCCATGTTTTCTATGCAAGCGCGTTGAAATCTATTCTCCTGATAGAAGCTCTCCCCATCATGACAAAACACTCCGCGTGGTATCTCCGGCCCATGTCGCAGAGACGGAGTTTTTAGGATTACTCGAATGCGACGATAAGAATTGCAGATTTCGCTTGCCACTATTCGCAACAGGGACTCTCTCCATGACCGACGAAGAACGGAGAGCCGAGATTGGAGCTTGGATTTGGGACGATATGCGGTGCCCCAATGAGCATTTAATTCGGACAATTTGGAAACCATGATTTTCATTCCGTTAGTCAAGGGAGCAACCACTTTTGGCCCAGTACCGAATCTCGTTGTCGTAACTCTTTAGAAATGTCCCTTTTCGGAATGCCCCGTTTAGCTAATGAAAGAAATTAAAGCGCTGGTGCACAACCAAGGGTGATTTAATTGACAATCTCTAATTTGCCGTGTGAAAATGCACTCTCATTTTGAATCGCATGGCTTTCGGCAAGCGGATATTTATATATCTTTAATCATGTCTGCGATCAAAACCGGGTACGTCAATGAAACCGAATGCCGGGCACTTTCCCCAGGAAGTAAAACGCCTCTACGATAATGTATTGCCGGAAGGTCAGCGTGTACGCGACCTTATTTTTCCTGAAGTCTTTGGCCCTCAACAATATATTGGCCAATATAGCGACAATACGGCCGACCAGATCATTGCCATGGCCCGGCGTGCTGGCGTTGGCCCGGACACGCATGTGCTCGACGCAGGCTGCGGCTGCTGCGGCCCTGCCATCCACATAGCCAAAACCCTCGGATGCAGGATTACCGGAGTTGATCTTTCAGAATCGCATCTTGCCAAGGCCCAGGCCAGCATCCAGAAAGCCGGTTTGTCTGAAAAGATCAAGCTGGTGAAGGGTGACATTTTCGAAGTTGGCGCCGCCATTGGTCCGGTGGACGCGGTGATTGGACTGGGGGCGTGGTGCCATCTGTCTCCGCGTACATTTTTCCCGTTATGCCGTCAGCTCTTGAAAGAAGGTGGAAGGATTGCATTCATGGAGCGGATCCGGCTGGGAGCCATTGATGCCGATCTCTACCGCCAGCTCACCACCGAATGGGCGGCTCCTTCGGTAGAAACGTTTGCCTCTTATTACTTTGCTTTGAGCGCTGCTGGATTTCGCGACATCTTCATTCATGACCTGACCGAGCCGTACAAAGCTCTTCAACGCCGTTTCATTGAGGTGCGGCTGAAGCTGCAGAAACAAATCGAGGAAATCGCAGGCCCTGAGTACTTTCAATCTGATCTTGAGCTGGTCCGGGCAGAGACAGACGCCACTGAGTCTGGTCTTCTCGGATACGGTCTCTTCATGGCACACACATGACACAATTTGCAGGAACACAAGCTACCGCAGGAACACCAACGGCGAGCCAGAGCGCCTATCGCGTTGAAGTGATCGACCAGCCAAAAGCGCTGAGCGTGGAAAGATGCAACGTCCTTTCGCAGGAATTTACCGATCTTTCCGTAAAAGCCAGCGGCGGGCGCGACTGGAGCAGCTACGTGCCGGGCCGTGTGGGCTGGGCAAACTATTACCAGACCGAAGGCGCGCGGCCCCAGGATTACGATCGCATGGTGCTGGTATATGCCGGGAATGAACTGGCGCACTTCATTGCGCTGAATGTTTTCTGGCTGGATGACAAGCACCCGATCCTGTGGATTCACATCGCCATCACCGATCCTAAGCATCAGGGCGCCGGTATTCTTACTCTCTCATCTACGGCCCTGCTGTCCGCTGACTGGCTCAAGACCGTCGCGCCCACTACATACGCGATCTTCCGCACGCCCAATCCGATTGTGTATGAAGCAATGAAGGCGTTCTGCCTTGACCACCTCAGCAGCGGTGACTTGAAGGTTTCTACGTGGTATCCGCAGATCACGGAAGACGGCCAGTTGAAGCCCGTGCCTGAGGATGTTCGCGCGATGGCGGCCAAGCTGGCCAAAACGCTCTCGCCGGAATGCGAGTGGGATGCGGAAGCTTTTGTGATCCGGGGCTATTTCAAAAAATTCGGTCCGCTCTACAGCAATACTGTGCAATTCCCCTGCCGGATAGTGGGCACGAGAGACTACTTTGCGAAGAATGTTCACCTGGATACCCAGGATGGTTTGCTGGTGATCTTTGTGATGAATACCAATGCCGGTTGATAGCTCCATCAATCACGTGCGGGAAGCAGCCTTGCCTGAGCCGCGCGAGTTCGGCGCGGAGTGGCTGGTTGAAGCCGTGGGTGTGGCAGAAGTTCATGCGCACCGCGTGCAAAACGTGGTGGCCGAAATGTCGCTTGGCCTAGCGCGCGTTTCAGTGCTCGAGACTGCTTATGGCCGCGTCCTGCTGAAAAATGGCCGCCTGCAATCGACCCAGAATGATGAATGGGTTTATCACGAAGCGTTGATTCATCCGGCCATGATTGCTCATGCTGCACCGAAGTCGGTTTTATGTATCGGCGGCACCACCGGAGCGATTATCCGCGAAGTGTTGCGGCACAAGACCGTGGAAGAAGTATTGGTGTTCTGGGTGGACAGGCAGATTCTTGACGCGCTGGATGGCAAACTCCCATATGCTGAAAGAGCTGTATTCTCCGATCCACGAGTGAAGGGACTCTACAGTTCACCGCTCGATGACGCGACTCTGGGTGGAAAAAAGTTTGACGTTGTGATTGCCGATCCACCGGAGCCTTCCGAATCAGGCGCTCCTGAGAAGGACGTTTATCAGCACGTGGTGAAATCGGCAGCCAAGTGCCTGGCAAAAGATGGCATCCTGGCAATCGCCGGGGGAGGAGTGCAGCCGGTGGCAGAATCCATTTCAACCTTGCGGGAGGCTTTCACGGTTGCGCAACTGCACTTCCCGAAAGTCGGATTGGGAATAGCGTCAGCTCCGAGTCTTGGGATTCCATGGGGAATGCTGTTCTGTTCACATGGCCTGAACGTAGCCTCGATGGATGCTACGCTCGTCAATGAGCGCCTTGACGGGCGTAAAGTTTCCGGCCTGCGCTTCTATGACGGAGAGACGCATCTCTCTATGTTTTCGACGCCGAAACATGTGCGCGCCTGGCTGGCTGCAGATAAAACAGGACAGGTGAAGGAATAACGATACATGCCAGTCTTCAACAGCATTCTGGATATGATCGGCAATACGCCGATGGTGCGTTTGAACCGCATCGTGCCTGAAGGCGCCGGAACCGTCTACGCCAAGCTGGAGCAGTTCAATCCCAGTGGCAGCGTGAAGGCGCGTGCCGCCTACGCCATGATCACGGCAGCGGAAGAGGCGGGGAAATTGAAGCCGGGGATGGTTCTGGCAGAGGCCACCAGCGGCAATCTTGGGCTGGCCGTTTCCATGGTTGGCGCGGTAAAGGGATACCGCGTAGTGCTCTTTGTGGAAGAGAACGACCGCATTGACGTTTTCATGAAAAGCTCCCGCTCGCTCGGCGCGGAGATGGTGTTCACAGAAAATTTCGAGATGGCGGTGCATCTGGCGGCGCAGTTTGCGAAAGACGATCCCAATGTGTTTGTGCTGAGCCAGTTCACCAACCCTGCCAATCCTCGAATTCACGCGGAGACTACGGCACGTGAGATCGTGCGTGATGCCGGTCCGCGCCTGCGCGCCTTCGTCGCCAGTTTCGGTTCGGGCGGCACGTTTACCGGAGTCTCTTCTTATCTGAAGGCGCATCATCCGGACGTGGAGGTGGTGCTGGCCGAACCGGAAGGCGCTCCTTTGTTTTCCGGCGGACCGATGGGGTGCTCAAAAATCCATGGTGTGGGGCCTACGTTCAAACCCGCGATCATGGAAGGCGTGCAGATCGACACCATCGTTTCCGTGAGCCTGGAATCTGCAGATGCAACTCGCGCGCGCCTGGCAAGAGAAGAAGGCATATTCGTTGGGCCTTCTTCCGGAGCAATCGCTTCGGTGGCTGTGTCCGTGGCCGCCCGCTACAAACCAGACGACATCATCGTGGCTGTGCTTCCCGATGACGGCAATCGATATATAAACTTTGCCGGAATACCTGAAGTGCAGTCCTGAACAACTTTCTGGGGAAGTGATGCAACTCGCCAACATTATTCCGTCGATGCGTGGAAATACCACCAACTGGATTGCCATGCACCGGTTGGGCAAGGCCACTACATATACCTTTGACCAGATTTATTCTGACGTTCAGAAGGCGATTGAGTTCCTGCGCGCCTGTGATGTCCAGCCAGGAATGCGCGTCGGCGTGCTTGCCGATAACGGCTATGAGTGGATCGTTCTGGATCTGGCGGTGCTGGAGTTTGGCTGCCAAGTGGTGGGTTTCCCTGATCCATTTGCCAAACAGAATGTGGATGAGTTCGCCGAACAGTTTGACCTCGCGTTGTTGTTTGTAAACAAAGTGGCAGCGGTGGATGGGTCTCCGCGGGAATGGATTTGCGAACTTCAGGAACTGTCAGGCAATCCGTCAGGAAAAAAGAGACGCAGCAAAGCGGGGATCAGCGGGCAAGGGGATGATCTGACGCTGCATTTTTCTTCCGGGTCCACAGGACTGCTCAAGTGCCTGGTGGGCAGCCGCCTTGGTACGGAAGATTTCATCCAGGGATACTGGGACCTTTTTCCCTGGCGGAATTCTGACGCAATGCTGGCTTTCATGCCGCTCTCCAGCTACCAGCAGCGGCTGCTCGTCTACAGCGCAGTGGGATTTCCTCATAACGTGATCTTTACTTCGCCGGGCGAATTGATGCTGGCCTTCGTGCAAACCCAGCCGACGGTGTTCGTCGGTCCGCCGCTGTTTTTTGAGCGGCTGGAAAAGAAGTTCGGCGCAAGAAACCGAAGCATCGATGAGATCAATGCGGGTCTGCGCAAATTTGCTCCAACCATACGTTTCTTTGTCACCGGAATGGCTCCCATCCGGCAGTCCGCGGTCGAGTTCTTTGCCAGAACTGTGACTCCACTCTACGTGGTTTATTCGCTGAATGAATCAGGCACGGTGACGGCGAATACTCCCAACGCGATGAAGCCGGGAACAGTCGGCCGTGCCTTCCCGCAGACAGAAGTAAAGACTGCCGAGGATGGAGAGATCCTGGTGCGTAAACCCCATCATCTTTCGCTCCGGTATCTTTATTATGATGATAAGGGAGGCACATACCTGAAGGACGGTTATGTGGCCACGGGCGATCTGGGACGATTCGATGATGATGGTTTCCTTCACATTGTGGGACGCAAGAAAAATGTGATCATCACTTCATCGGGATTGAAACTGAATCCTGAGCAGATCGAGCGCCAGATGGAAGCCTGGCCGGAGGTGGGACGCGCTGTAGTCTTTGGCACGGATCGTCCTTACCTGAGCGCCGTCATACAATATGCCGCGCCTCGAAATGAGGCCACCGAGCAGGCAATAGGGAAGCATGTGCAGGAGCTGAATAAAGAACTGGGTGTGCAATGTTTCATCGGCGCTGTGGCGTTTAGCAATGATGAATTTTCCGTGGACAATGGGCTTTTGACGCGCAACCTGAAGCTTGACCGGCAGCGTATTTTTGCTGTGTTTGAAAATCAGCTATTCATCGAGGGAAAATCCAGTGCAGGAGTTTAGGGAAACAGACAGCGCAGCTTCTTCTCAGCCAGCCATTATCGGACCATCCGCGAGATGGGCAGGGAAATCACCCTTCCGGCATAACGTTGGTTTGTAATAAATAGCTTCCATGACTAACGTTTCCCAACCGGTTCTCGATCGTGCAGCTCCAACCGATTTACAACCGCAACGGCTTTCCTTCAAGCGCATTTTTCGCGCCTGGGACGTCTTCTTTATATGCACACTTTCTGTAGTTAATCTCAACCTATTGACCGTTACCGCCTCGGCCGGTTTTCGCGTGTTCTGGCTGTGGCTGCTGGCTATTCCATGCTTTGTCATTCCCCAGGCGATTGCTGTAACCGAGATTACCCATTCCGATCCCGGCGAATGCGGGTTGTCGCGGTGGAATGAGCGGTACCTGGGAAACCGGGTGGGATTCATGAGTTCGTGGTGAAACATTTGTTTCTTGCCGTTGATGAACGCTGATTCACGCTGATCGGCTTAAGGTTCGCGAGGATGTTTAGGGGCTAATTGCTGACTGCTGATTGCTGAGGGCTTCTTTATACTGAATGCGTGAACATTCACCTCGTTGACGGAACCTACGAATTATTCCGGCATTTCTTTGCCTTGCCGCCCGCGAAAGATGCAACGGGGCGGCCGATCGCTGCGGTACGCGGCGTTCTCGGTTCCGTTCTGTCGATGATTGAGGGCGGGGCCACGCACATCGGGGTAGCCACCGACCACGTGGTGGAGTCGTTCCGCAACGAACTCTATTCCGGGTACAAGACCAGTGAAGGAGTGCCCGAAGATCTGCTCAGCCAGTTCCCTGTGCTGGAAGAGATGCTGGAGGCAATGGGCGTAAAGGTGTGGCCCATGGTTTACTTCGAGGCCGATGATGCGCTGGCTTCGGCGGCAGCCAAAGCGTCTCAGGATCAACGCGTAAACAAACTATTAATCTGCACACCGGATAAAGATCTCGGCCAATGCGTAACCGGGACACGCGTTGTTCTGCTGGATCGCAGGCGTGGGATTGAATATGACGAAGCCGGGGTGATGGAAAAATTTGGAGTCAAGCCGGAGTCCATTCCTGATTACCTGGGACTGGTGGGCGACACATCAGATGGGTATCCGGGCGTTCGCGGATGGGGAGCGAAAGCCGCAAGCTCAGCCCTCTCCCGCTATTCCCATCTGGAGAACATCCCCAGGGACTGGCGCGAGTGGGACCCGGCGCTGCGCAAGGCAAAGTCGCTCTCGGAATCGCTGTTCAACTCCTGGGAAGATGCGCTGCTTTTTCGCACGCTCGCCACTCTGAGACTCGACGTTCCGGTTTTTGAGAATGTGAGCGAACTGAATTGGAATGGGCCGCGTTCTGATTTTGAGGAGCATTGCCGGAGAATGAAGACGCCTGAGTTGTTTGCCCGCGCTCAGAAGGCAAGGAGGACATTATCAAAATCGCAAGCTGGAACATAAATTCAATCCGCGCGCGAGTGGAGCACGTGAGGCAATGGCTGCAGAGCCAATCTCCTGACGTGCTCTTGCTGCAGGAGTTGAAAGGGCCGGAATTCCCGGCGCTGGTGTTCAAAGACCTGGGCTATGAAAGCGTGGCCGTGACCCAGAAGGCCTATAACGGCGTGGCCGTGCTGTCGAAGCATCCCATAGAAACCGTCAACACCACCCTGGCCGGCGACGAGGAAGACAGCCATGCCCGCTTCCTGGAAGTGATGATTGAGGGCATTCGCATGGTCAACATCTACCTGCCCAACGGCAATCCCATCGGCAGCGACAAATTCCTGTACAAGCTTGCCTGGATGGACCGCCTGCTGCCACAGATGAACAGGTGGCGCAACGAGACTACGCCTACTCTGGTCGGCGGAGATTTCAATGTGATTCCGGAAGACATCGATTGCCATAAGCCGTCGGCGTGGATGGGGGATGCTCTGTTTCAGCCGGAGCCCAGGGCACGGTATCGCGCGCTGCTCGCCATGGGCTATACCGATGCGTTCAGGTCGCTGCATCCCGGCGAGCCCGGAAAATTCACCTTCTGGGATTATTTCCGGCAGGCATTCGAACACAATCGCGGCATCAGAATCGACCACTTTCTGTTATGTCCACGAGTGGCCACGCGGTTGCAGAGCTGCTATATCGACCTTGAGCCGCGTCGCAAGGAAAAGCCTTCGGATCACACGCCGATCGTGGTGGAACTGCGGTGAGCTAATCATTTGTGCGCGGGATTCACCTGGTGAAATGAATGGATAATGCGGTCCAGATCGGCGGGACGTTTATCTTTGTAACCGGCATTGAAGATATAAAAAATCTTGTTGCCACAGTGGAAGCGATGTACCGTGCGCTCCCCGGCTGTTCCGGTTTCGTACTCCAGACCGGCCAGCCCATCCAGTGTCACCTGCTTCAGTGACCCCTTCACCACCGGTTCGTTCGGATCTTTATTGCTATCAGCCTTGTCCCAGAGATCGGCCAGCGTGGTTTCACAATCGGTCAGGCGATGCACCGCGCGCAAGCTGAAGACCGCTCCACCGGCAAGCCGAATTTGATACATGTGAATGTGGCGGTCGCCGCCATCATTGTAGGGAGTGACCGGGGCAGGAAGGGTGATGCTGAAGCCATCGTCAGGAAAAATGTAGGTCCGCCACTGCGGCCTGGGTTGCGCGAGTGTGGAAGTAGTCAGAATGACGATCAGGATCGCGGAAAAGAGGCGGGTCATCATCCAGAAATATCTTAGCAGCCGCAATGCCTATGTCCGCAATGTGGAGCGTTATAACCAGCAATCCCAATTGGCTGAGGTGAAGCGGAACACGGAACAAACGGTGATAAGTCTTTTAGCTGCAGTGAGATGCTGTGTTCCGGTTGCCATTTCGTGTTCCGGAACAGAAGCGGAACAGGATTTCTGACCAACGCAACCGCGGACACAATTCAACAACGGAAATAAACCCTGATGCAACGCAAAGGACCCGACGGACGCAAGTTAACAGCACGCCCACACCATCACCGGGTGCAAAGTGTTGTTAATCAATGACTGTACACCAAGACACACGATTGCCTGGCCTGTGCGTAGTTCCAATCATATTAAGTTTTCAAAAAGCAGATACAGCGTGTCACCTGGGTGATGACGCTATAAGACTATTACTAAAGATATTGAATGTCAAGGGGGAGAAGAACAAAATCTGGAGCCAAATTCAGGATAATTCTCCAAAGCGTAGACCAAAGCAGAGGCTGGAACCAGCGTTGAGATCAGAGATCCAGATGAATATCAATTCAGGGGACCGCTACAACCGAAGAATTGCATCGCTGGATAAGGCATGCCCTTACTGGAGTTGCTATTCCCTAGCTAGGTGCTGTGTGACCATCGCGAGACCGGCACACTGCCTGGCAGTGTCTGCAACTCAGAGCGCCAGCGCTTCAACCACTTCAGCTTCAATCGTTTTTTTGAACCATTGGGCAGGGCGAGAGCGAGGTTTTCAGCTTCGTCCAGCTTTGCCAAAGCCCTCGGAATATTGTCTTCGGCTTCAAGAATCGCTGCTTCCACGTAAACAGCATAAACGGGAGATTGTTCTTCTTTGTGCAGGTCGGCCAGCCATTCACGGGCCAGATCTGCACTTCCGCATTTGCGTGCCTGAAATACACCTGCTTCACAGATGAGCCCGGCCCGTACTTCGCCTGTGGCATGTTTTGCATGTTCGAGCACGATCTCCAGAAGATGTCCAGTTTCCTCAACCGTGGATCTGTACCAGGCTGCGCTGTAAGCCAGAAGATGGGCCATCATAGTCTGCGCCGAATCATCACGGATCGCAGTTGCCATAGCGATCCATTCCGGGCGTAAATCCTTCGGCTCCACCTCGTTATTGAAGTCGGTGACTAACTTCAAAATCGCCAGTTGCCGGCTGGGCTGAGCACCGCCACGTGCCAGCATGAGTAGGCGCCTTCCATCCGAATCAAAATTCTTGCCCCGGAACGGCACAAGATTGCTGATCCCTATAACGTAAGAAAGCAAAATGAGCCAGGCGCTAATCGCAGATTCACCTGTAAACCGGGGCAGAAGAATGGCGGTAGCCAAGTTGGCCGCCGGTCCAGCCAGCACCATGGTGGCGATTCGCGGACGAAGAAAGGCCGTCGTACTGGGAAGCATTTTTACTATTCCAGCCGGGCCACGCTCGAACTCACGGGTGAGGGAAACCCGAAAGGGTGGTCTGATTTCCAAAGGGCCAACGCGGATTGTGAGGAGACGAAAATTCACACAGAGGCCCGCCAGCAGGTGTCCGCACTCATGGATAATCAGAGTATAAGAAATCGCTAGCAGCGGCGTAACACCCAGATACCAGAGAACCGTAAGCACCGAAGGCACGCTGGACGAATTCACAGGCAGCAAACGGTCAATCCATCCTCCAAGCACCTGGCTGACCTTAAATGCATACGGTGACGCGATCATAAAGGTGATCCAAAGAGCTGTTCCCACAATCACCAGTGACACAATGGCTATGTCGCGCAGGCGGGTCTTCTTCTTATCAGGGACAACCGCACCCTGCGGCGCAGGAAGAGGCTTGAGCCGATCAAGAATTGGAGTGGAAGCCATTGGGCGGAGTTTAGCATGAACTTACATAGCGTAACGGAGCCACGCAGCCCTGCTTTGATCTGACCCTGTCTGTTTCGACTAGCTGGATTCAGTCCCCAGCAATAGCAAGGGCCACTCGGGTATCAAGGGCGCGAATCGCATTGTCTATTTCTTGCTGGACTTCTGTTTCGTCAACACGACTTTCCAGAATGACCGGCACATCGGCCGGAATCAGGCTGGCAACCCGGCGGAATGCCATTACGGCTTCAAGGGAAAGACGGTCATGTTTGCTTTGGGCATTGACTTCACTTATATGTAACTGCCCAAGCCGGTCTTTCAATTGCAAAAGAATTTGCGCGGCCTCGCTCATCGTGGGGTCAACCTGACGGGCATAGCCGATGTCAAAGCATAAGCAGGCCTGAGGAAGTTCAGCAAAAATCGCAGCTAAATGCGAAGCAGTCTGACCGATCGGCTTGCGAATATCCATGTTCTCGATGTAGAGCAGTTCGCCGAATCTCCTCCACTCTGCGATATCATGCATCGCGTCTGGATGGACAATAATGGGCCAGTTTCGCTCTTGAAACACAGCCAGAAGTTCGAGCGCGGTCTCTTCATACTCCGGCTCCAGTGCGCTGGGGGCATGGACGGAAATGTACTCAAACTGACTTAGATCCAGTTCATTCACAAGATTCACGAGCGCAGGCAATTCGTTTTGCCGTAATGCGGAAAGTTCCACGGCATTGGCGGTCGTGCTACGCAATAACGCGAGAGCGTGCTGCACATCGCCCAAGGCTAGTGCTCCCGTAGAAAAGCCAATGGCAGGCATCGCAATTTTATAACACCTTTTTGTGTGGAAATAACGATTAGATTCTATTCTTACCGCAGGGCATCGCATGAAACTTTTGGGCCAATCTGTCTTGCATTGCCTAATAAACCTTCGTAAAAGGCAGCATAGCGGAATCGAAGAAATGCATAGATCCTTCCGCATCGCTTCGCTCAGCGTAAGGATGACAGAAGCGAAGGGGGTGTCCCAAATAAGATCTTTCATGCAATTGCCCTGATTCATACCGCAATAATGCTGAATAGAATCGGATCAGAATTTATGTTTTGTCATTCTGAGCAAGTCCGACCGACGCATGAGGGAGGACGCAGCGAAGAATCCCGAGAATGTTCATTCAAACTATGCTGGCATCAAGGCGTTCTCACTAAACAGCCTGATCTCCCTCTGCGCCCTCTTCGGTACAGCGTGGTTGGTTATTCGCCCTTGAGATACTTCTCCCGCGCGGCCCTGAGCTGGCCGTACCGGAAAGAATCCTGATCTTCCAGCTTGCACAGCTCTTCCAGAAGTTCGCCATTGATCTGCGATTGAAGCTCTCGTGAGAGTCCCTGATACTCGCGGATTCTCTGGGTGTGGAAAGGCTTGGTCTGTTCGAAATTTCTGAGGTGGAAATACAGTATACGGAATGATCTGGGCCAGCGTGTGGTAGACGTGCCACTTCTCATGGGTGCTAAGATGAATAATAGCCATGTCGCCTACATGTTAGGTGATCTGGTCTGGCGAGTCCCGCTCCACTTCGATATCAAAACAGCAGCAGAGAAGCAAGAAGAAAAGGCTAGATTCTAACTTCCAACTATGTTGTGTGCTGAAACTAGTTGCAGAAATCTTGAGAACTGCTAAACTTTGCACATTTCCCAACATATGGCAACCACTATCCCTAAGCCTGAGCCTGAGAGTACTGAACAACCTCCTTACGGAATAATTCTCAAGGCACTAAGAACTGGCAATGCTGTGCCGTTCCTGGGTGCAGGTGCATCCATGCTCAAGTCATGTGAGGAAAGTCCGCTTCTTCCCAGTGGTTCTGCTCTAGCCGAACTTCTGGCAGAGCAGGCAAGGTTCCCTTCAACCGATCCCCACGATAGAACTGATTTAGCCAAAGTTACTTCTTACTATGTTGATGTTTCCAGTCGCAGCATGTTGCGTGATGAACTTCGAAGCAAGTTTATAGGGCAAAACTACAAATATAATAGGGCTCTGCGCGAGAATTAGTGGGAATAGGCATTTTAGGCTGCTTTCCTGAAAGCTACGAATTCCGTCCTGGTAACCGCCATACGCTGGGCCTTGAGCAGCAGATAGTGCAGATTCTTGTAACCGCGCCCGCGCCGTAGCAAATTCTTGATGTTTCCATTCACAGCTTCGACCACGCCCATCGGAACTTTGA
>QHVI01000158.1 GCA_003223515.1 Candidatus Angelobacter sp. Gp1-AA117 | reverse complement strand
GGCTCTCATGCTTCCACTGTTGTCAATCACCAGGCCTACGGTCACCGGAATGTCCTGTTGGCTGAAATACTTGATTTGCTGAAGCGCTCCATCTTCATAGACCTGAAAACTCTCCTGGCCCAGTCCGGAAACAAGCCTGCCTTTATGGTCCAGGGCGGTTGCGTGCAAGACTACCAGGTTGGAATTGACTTTGATCCGGTATGGGGCGTCCGGCCGCTCTTGTGATGCAGAGGGTACTTGCGACAGGGAAAGGCCACACAGCATGGCCAGAAAAAACGGCAGGAGATATGCGGGCGTGAAGACAGGGCGTGGTGTGGAAGAGAAAGGTTTTGTCATAAGGTGAGTATCAACATGAAGCGGCCTGGGAAGCCGGCAAAGAGTTGAAGGACAATAGAGCTATAAAAGTCATGGCTTTGCTATTTGTCTCGCGCATGTGCGGCCTGTACTACATCTGAACGCCTGCGGGGCATGCAAGCATGAAAGGGGGGAAGTGGTACTCTTCGGTACCACTTCCCATGGCAGTCAGATCAGCTTGCGCGGCTGGAAACCCGGGCAAGTTGATTTTCACCTCGTTTGAAAAACAACCATAGACCGAGTCCTGTGCCCACACACAGCAGGCCCATGAGGCCGAAAAGCGGCAACCAACTGGCCGTCTGCGGCAAGCTCTTGACCTGGGCAGCCGGCTGGGTGGCCGCCGGGGGTAGTTCAACAACTTTCGTCAATGGAACGGTAACTCCCGTAGGCGCGATGGCCTCCACGGGCGCGGTCTTGAGCGCTTCGATGGGCGCTACACCCAGATCGATGGGCGTGGAAAGAACAGGCTCCTGGATGATCTTTGCCAGTTCCATGGCCCTGGCCTTGGGATATACAAACTCCTGGCCCCAATTTGCTCCTGGATAAAACCAGGCGCGGAGAGCTTCGGGCTGACCTTCCGCTTTTTCCCCGAACGTCATTACGGTCTTATCCGTGGTGCGCAAACGGTAATTCGGGATGGCAAGAATGGTGGTGAACAAGTGGGTCCCATCCTCGTTGAAGATCTGGACGATGTTGCGGTCGGACGGAGAATCCATCAGCTTAAACAGATAGGTGCCCGCAGGCAGGAGATGAACGCCTACACCGGGGACCTCCACCGGCGCGCTGAATGTTACCGTAGTGCGGTTGTTCCATTCATCGGCTGCTGCCGCCGGTATCAGGAATGCACAGGCCACGACAACACAAAATAGGATGGATAAGGCTTTTACCAGTTTCATTGTGGTTCCTTCTTTCATTACGTGTTTCCCGGATACGCTATCCACGATCTGAGAAGTATCGTGTGAACCTGCGGCGCTGCCGCCTGATCACAGGAGTCTATAACCACCACTTGGTTGGGACTCCCCAACATGAAGGGCCGCCGTGAGCGTGCATTGATTGGATCTTCACGGCCTTGCTGGTGAGTGGACTGCCATTGGATAGGAAGGTGGTACTTCAAAACTCACACCTAAGCATTGCACACATAACGCAAGATTAGTGGTCACTATTGCTCATGGCGCGCGCCGGCCATTCCGCCGGGGTGCAGAACCCATAGGAATCGAGGCATTCCGATGAAATGAGGGTGCATTACAGCTATGGCGCCGGCTTCGCCAGCTCTGCTCCTCAATCTATTTCTATACCCACAGCTTGTGCTGTGGGCTCGAAGAAGGCCGCCAGCTTCGCTGGCTATGTCCTAAAAATCACACGGTCAGAGCACTAGCACCGCAACGATCAGGAACCTGAGCAATAGCAGACAGACTTGACTTGCGTTGCCATCGCATACTGGATACTGCAATGGTCGCAGTTTGGCGTAAGCGCCCAGCGTACGAGGCGTTTATGCCTTGCAGTTCAGCATTTCAGCCAGAACTGGGCTGTTCCCCGAAGACCGGAAGGTTCAACTCCACCATAGCTGAGCAATTTGCCGGCGCCTCCAAAATTAATTTATCGCTGCACAACAGAATAAGGAGCAATACCTATGAAGAAGTTAATGGTGTTTTTGTTAATGGGATGTTTAGGGAGTCTGGCGTGGGCGGGCGAGCAGAAAAAAGACGTGGCCGAACGCCTGCAGATGGCAACCGACGTCTTAAGCCAGATGGCTTCCGCGCCGGACAAGGGCATACCTGAAGAAGTTCTTGACAGCGCCAAGTGCATTGCGGTGGTCCCACACCTGGTCAAAGGCGGCTTCATCTTTGGCGGCAAGCATGGTCGCGGCGTAGCAACGTGCCGCACGGCCAGCGGCTGGAGCGCTCCCGCTTTTATATCAGTGGGCGGGGGAAGCGCGGGCCTGCAGATTGGCATAGAAGGCGTAGACCTGATCATGCTGATCATGAATGACAAGGGCATGCAGCAATTGCTCACCAGCAAGTTCCAGATCAGCGGAGAAGGATCGGCAGCAGCCGGACCAGTGGGCCGCCATGCTTCCGCCGGCACTGATTGGAAATTGGATACAGAGATGCTGACCTACTCACGCTCCAAAGGAGTGTTTGCGGGCTTGACCCTGGAAGGCGCTGTGGTGCAGCAGGACAGCGATTCCACCACTTCGGTCTATGGACGCAATGTGTCGTTCCAATCCGTTCTTCAGGGAGAAGTGGCAACACCGAAGATCGGCAGGGCTTTCATGAAAGCGGTGGCAGATACTGCCCACAAAGCCAAGGTGCAGGAAGCTCGCGAAGGACAAGACAAGTAAACGGATCCGGGATTATCACCTCGGTTTCCCGGTGATAATCCTGGCTGCTGTTTTCACGGCCGATCAAATTAGGACGGTTTAACGAAAACCGCGTCAATGCGGCTAGCCTAACAAAACTCGCTTAAGCCCTTGCTGCGCACGAAAAACCTCTCTTACAGACCAAACTGCAGATGCAAAGGGCATGTCCAAAGGTGCTGTGCAATTTGGGATAGTATTGCAAGCTGCTGAACCTCATAATTCGTTTCTGGTGAGAAGTGTTTCCCCAACCAGGGGAGAGGAGGTCCCGATGACAACCCATGCCCGGCGCGAAATTCTGGTGGTGGATGATGATACGGCGGTCCGAGACAGCATTGGATTGGTGCTAAAAATGGCTGGATATGAGGTGAGTCTTGCCGAAAACGGCTTTGATGCTCTCTTGCAATTGCGAAGAACATTTCCTGCGGTAATCATTTCCGACCTGAATATGCCGCAAATGTCAGGGTTCGAATTCCTGTCGGTGGTCCGGCGCCGCTTCCCCGGGATACCGGTGATTGCCATGAGCGGAGCGTATCACTATGGAGATGCGGTGCCGGGCGGAGTCATTGCAGATGTCTTTTATGCCAAGGGCAGGAGCAATCCGGACGAACTTCTAAAAGCGGTGGCCGACCTGATTCAAACCTCGGCGGCCCGGGCGGTGGCCCATCAGAAAGAATCGGCGCCGGTCTGGATACCGCGAAACGGAAAGGATTCGCACGGGATCCCCTACGTGGTGCTGACCTGCACCGAGTGCTTGCGCTCCTTTCCCTTGAGCGTGGTAACGGAAGACTTGCAGAAAATCCAGGAGACTCCGTGCCTGTTCTGCACCAGCACGGTCCGCTATATCATTGATTTTTCTCTTTCCATTATTTCGCCACGGCCTGAAGGGAAAATTCCCGCAACTGTTCCCGGCCCCATGAGGGCGGCGGCGAAAGTATAGCCGGCTTAGCGGCCTTAGTCATGGAGAATCACACTCAGGAGCGAGCGGTGGATCTGGAGCTTGCCGTTATACTCAATAAATCCCAGCTTGCGGAAGCGATTCATAAAGAAATTGACCCGTGCCCGGGTTGTGCCCACCATGGCGGCCAACACCTCCTGGCTTATTCTGGGAATCACCGTCTCCGGGGGACCTTCTTTGCCGAATTGGGCCAGCAGCAGCAGGGTCCGGGCCAGGCGCTTTTCGCTGGAATTGAAAAGCTGGTCCACCAGATCCTCCTGGACCCGAAGGTTGCGGGACAGGAGATAGGAAACGAAAATGTCGGAGAGCGCATGCTGCTCATGCAGGGCGCGCACCATCTCTTTTCTCTCGATCTTGAGCACCGTGCCCCCGGTAATTGATTCCGCCGTCGCCATCCGTATGGTCTGGGAGTTGGCAATACACTCCTCTCCTAAAAAGTCCCCTTCGCCCAGCAAGGCGATGGTGGCTTCCTTGCCAGCCGAGGAGATAACGCTGAGCCGGACCTTGCCGTGCTGGACATAAAAAATGGCTTCCGCCCGCTCTCCTTGTGAAAAGATAATCTGCTTCTTTTTCAGAGCGACAATCACCCTGCCCAGGCCGGCCTGCGCCAAGAAGGCACTGGGATCGAAAAGACGTATTTTTTTAAGGGGAGTCCTTGGGATAGAGACATCTGCCATTTACTGGAACCTTCGCATTGCAAGGGTATTTCTGCGCTACGGAGGCAATTTCTGCGCTACAGGGATTTATATTTGTAATACGTGTTCGCTTACGTGTATACTGCGTATTGTTAATGGTCGCTACGTTAACGTTACGCCAAGGTGGAAATCGGAGGTGCGCATGCCGGGCAGTAGAAACAGAAACGGGGGAAACGGAAAGAAAGTACATGACGGCAAGGCGCTTAATTTCGCCAACAAGGCGATCGCCTCAGTTCCCCACGGCCGCAAAGGGAAACACAACCTGATCGTTGCCAGGATACTGGAAGACCTTGAGCGGCTGGAGATAGAGAGGGCAGTTCTGGTTCCGCTGGACGGACTGAATGGAGAGAAGATGGAGAATGTCCGCTCGGCCCTGAACCGGGCCACCCGGCAGAAAAACATCTCCGTGGCCACCTCCACCGACGGCCAGTACTTTTACGTTTGGCGCACGGACCCGAAAAAGTTCCAGGCGGCCACTACTCCGGACAGGTTGGCGCCGCAAATCACGACTACTCGCCAATAATGCTGCTGCTCCAGGCCTGAATGAAACCCAGCGGTACGCGGCGGGGATGTGTCCCGGTGCAAAACTCAAGCACGCGTTTTATACACTTGATCTATCTATGGTCGTGTTCCTGCTGCTGCATTTGCTTCACGATCTTCTCTACTGCTTCGGAAATGGAGAGCGCTTCCACCGGTTGATAGAGCTTTTGGCCATTGCAAGCCATGACCTGGGCCGAGTAGATTTCCCGCGTGCCACGGTAGGTGGCAGAAACCTCGATTGTAAACAGCAGAGTAGTCATAAAAGGTGTTTTACCATATGTGATCTGCAACATTGTACCCGGGCGGTGAGATCTGTACGCGGTAACCCCGCATTGTGCCGCAGCCTGCCTAAGTAAGTGTGGGCCGGCCTGTTCGCCACTGCTCATGGTTCGAGGCTGGATCATGCGGACTAAATAACGGGGCCGGGGCTTTTGCATCCGGGAATGGGTTCAATCGTGAAGCACTACATTGAGCAGGGAACTGTTCACCTTCATGGTCCCGTTATACTCGATAAATCCCAATTTGCGAAACCGGTTCATGAAGAAGCTGACGCGGGAGCGAGTAGTGCCAATCATTTCCGCCAGCGTTTCCTGGCTTATTTTAGGAATCACGGTCTCAGGAGAGCTTTCCTTGCCAAAGCGCGCAAGCAGCAAAAGGGCACGGGCCAGCCGTTTTTCACTGGAATTAAAGAGCTGGTCAATCAGGTCTTCCTGGGTGCGTATGTTGCGGGACAGTAGATAGGAGACGAATACCTCAGAAAACGCCTTTTCTTCGTGGAGCACCCGTATGATCTCCTGTCTGGCAATCTTTAACAGGGTACAGGATGTAAGGGCGGTGGCGGTGGTTATGCGCTGTGGCTGGATTGCGGCCAGGCATTCCTCCCCCAGAAAATCGCCGGCGCCCAGCAGAGTTATAGTCGCTTCTTTTCCGCGTTTGGAAATCACAGTGAGCTTGATCCGGCCCTTCTGGATATAAAACACCGTATCCGCGCCTTCACCCTGGGTGAATGCGGTCTGGCGTTTTTGTAACTCGACAACAGTCCTTCCCAAGCCGTTCTGGGCGAGAAACGTTCTTGGATCAAATTTGATCTTCTTTGGCAATATGCGGGTAGTTTGGGCCATCTGCTTTAAGTTTAGATGCATGGGGGCCGGAGAAAGTGTTCAATTTTGACCACTTCCAGGATTGCTGAACATCAGCAGCTTGAGACAGACACCCGGGACCGGAGCACAAACTCGTACCAAAGCGGAGCTTCTGCCCAATGCCCTTTACTCTTGGCAGCGCAAAAATGCCGAGTAGGGGGAAACGCGCTCATTGCGTTTCCCCCTACTCGGCTCATCATCGGGGCGAACTGCTATTGCTTCTTGGTGGTTCTCTTTTTTCCTGTTTTGGGTTTTACGGCTTTTCTGGTCCCACTGCTGGTATCGAGTAACGTCAGGGCATCCGCGGCGTTGAACGGGTACTCGCGTACGGATTCCTGGGATGCCTGACCAGCGTTACTCAGTGTGATGTCCACACGGCGATTGCTGGCCAGAATGATTTTTGTCATATTTTTGAGCACCCTCTGCCGGTCCTGCGCACTCAATTCAGGGTTCCGTTCCACTGCTGTTTTTACCTCAGCGTCGGTCAGGTTTTGCTGTTTGCCGAGCGCCCTGGTCTGGATGTTGGCCTCGGGAATGCCCAGTTGAACTAAAGCTCGCTTGGTGCGGTCGACACGCCGTTCGGAGAGCGCCTGATTATATTTCACGGAACCGCGCGGGTCGGCATGGCCTTCAAGAGTCAAGCGGGCATCCGGCTTACTTTGCAGGTATGTTTGGAAGTCACTGGCGAGCGTAGTGAGAGTTTTCTCCTGGCTGGGGAGCAGGCCCCCGTCAGGATTTTCCGCGGTAGGCTTGGCCGTCGCAAAATAGATGCTGTGGAGCGCAAGCCTTCTCTCGATAGCGCTGACATCCGGCTTGGGAGTTGGGGTTGGTCGTGGTTGCACGTTCACGGTGGTGGTGGCGGAAGCAGCGAGCGGCGGATTCCGGTCATCGCTCACATTGCAGGTCACAGTAATTGGCCCAGGTTGCGCGCCCCTGCTGTCCAGGGTAGCGGTGGAAGTGTTGCCGGTAATAGTGCCGGCGCTGGCAGTATAACTGTAGCTCAGCCCACGGCCATCAGGACTGCCGGCATTCGAGGTGATGGTTGAGGTCCCATCTATGGGCACGCTGGCCGGGTCTGGGGAGCATGAAATCGTGGGCGGACGCGGCTGTTTCACGGTAAACCTGGCGCTGCAGGATGCGACGCCATTCTTGCTGCCATCGGTTAAATTGGCGGTGACCTGGTAGGTGCCGGGCTGCAATCCTGCGGTGTCAATCTGCGTGGAAGCGTCGCTGCCCGCAACTTTCACGCCATTGCCGCTCCAGTTGTATTTGAGCGTACGCTTAGGATTGAAATTTGATCCAGCGGCAGTCGCGGTCACAGGCTCACCCGCAAAGACCTCGGCAGGCTGCACAGAGCAGGATGCGCTCGGCGGTACTGGAGCTGCTCCGCCTCCCCCGAACATAAATACAAGGCCAGTCTGCAGTCTCACGCCGCTGAGGTCGGTGGTTGGAGTCGTGGAGCGAGGGCCAAAGCGGTAATTGGACATTACATAATCGGCCCGCAATAGCCGCCAAGCAACATGCCGGGACACGTTGACGTCAAGACCGCCGCCGAACATGAACCCCAATTTGTCGATATCGTGGAAAGCATCAGGAGTAAGCCGATGGTCCCCCACTAACGCCTCAAGAAATGGAGAGAAATGCCTGCTGCGGAAGGTAAACTTGGGGCCCAGGGAGAGGTTGGAGAAGGCAGCGTCGTCAATTCTCCTGAACAGCGTGCTTTCGCCGCTGCCCCAGTGGTCGCTGGCATCGAGTGTAAGGCCCACCCAGCGATTGAAGTTATAGGTGGCGCTGGCGCCAATGCCGCGCGGATTCGATTCCAGGCGGCTGGTCAACGGAACCAGTCCTAACGGAAGAGTACCGTGAACATCCGCACCAGGATAATGGAAGGAATACCCGCCGTAAAACTCCCACTTGGGAGCAGGCCGGTCCTGAGCTGTGGCCAAGGCGCTACACACGCACAGGACAGCAATCGATACCACCAGCATTGTTAAAACACGACCAGGATGGCCCTTTAAGTGAGATGACATGCGAATATTCCTCCGAACTTGAATAACGTGAAATCGTGCTTCCCAGCCTGAACGCTTTTGTGACCGGGCCTTAAATGGATGGACTCCCCAAGGTTTACGGGACATGGAGGCACATTCACCGGATTGCTGTCTAATGTGACCGCGCCAGTCCGCGCCAGCGCTCTGCCATTGAGCGTGGCGCCCGTGGTCAACGTAATGGATGCCTGGGCCATGATGGTCCCTGCGAACGTTGTGTTGGTCCCCAGGGTCGCTGAACTGCCAACCTGCCAGAACACGTTCTGAGAGTTGGCGCCGTTGATCAGTATGATCTGGCTGTTACCGGCGGCTGTGGTCACAGTGGACACGATCTGGAAGATCCATACAGCATTCGGATTTCCTCCACCATCAAGCGTGAGGTTCCCGGTGATTCCCAGCGAAGGCTGGGCGCTGGTTGTCCTGTAAACGCCGGCGGGCAGGGTCAGCCCTCCTGCATCTGGCGGCAGCACGGCTCCGCCCGCTGCGCCTGCTGCGGCGTTATACGCAGTGGTCAAATCGTTCTGTGCCGTCTGGGCCACCGCATCGCCTGCATGCTTTGCGCCGGTCAGCGTTCCCGGTGGAAATCCAACAATCGAAGCTGCCGGGAATATCCCTATATCTCCGGTCACGTTGGTGGGGCCAACGTTGGTGACGGAAGGGGTGGCGCCCAGAATTCCGAAGCTGCACGCTGCTCCCAGCGTGATGGGACCCTGCGGCGGTGCACAGGCAGCGGCGGCGGTCGTGAAGGTCCACACGAAATTGGCCGCCAGGTTATTGCCGAAGGTGTCCGCCGCCCCCGTGGTAATGGTGGCGGTATAAGTAGTGCTCACAGCAAGACTGCTGGATGGTTTAAAGGTGCCGTTCGGCGGAGTTACGAGGATCACCGTAGGCGGCGTGGTGGGGAGGGTGGCAGTCCCGTTCTTGTCTGGATCACCGCATCCGATGGCGAAACTGAGTAACAGGAGTGCCGTAAACCAGATCTTGTATTTGCTGTGTGTCCGCATGCGTGCCTCTTCTTCTCGGCTTAAGGAATGGCCGTAACGTGTTGCTTTATAACCCTAGTCTGTACAACCTTAGCAACTGTGGATTAGAAAAAGTGTGCCAAAGTGCACACCTTTAGGATTGAGAATTCAAATTCATCAATTTGACTGTTTTTTCTTGCGAGTAAGCTGTTGACTCTCAATTCAAATCAGTTCGGGGACTGAACAGAGACACGATGGGATAGTTTGATACCGGAGAATGTGGACTTTTCAGAACTCTTATCGATTTCTTCTCCGTGTTCCTCTGTGTCTCCGTGGTTCCGATTTTTCAATTTCTGCCCGTCACCAGATACGGTGCCGGCCCCGCAGTAATCTCAAAACGATGAGGATCAATGCTGAAATGAGCAGCAGATGCACCAGCCCTCCGGCGAAGTTAATGTTGGATCCGAGCATCCACAGGATCGCGAGAATAGCAAGTATTAACCAGAGCATGGTTCTTCCTCTTGGGCGAGCGACATAGGCCAGAATGAGCTTAATCTCATGCCATGTGAATAACTGTTCCGTTTTGCACAGATTGCCTGCGCCGCATAGTCCATGCTTGAACTCGGGGCGTGGTTCGGAAATCTGCCGCAAGCCCGCCATTCAAGCGAGCAGGATCGGGAAACTCCCGACTTAGGCCAACTTCGAGGACTAAACACAAAATGCCACAGTCAATCACTAAACCAGATCGCCTTCCGGAAAGGGCGGGGGCAGCTCGCGCGAAAAGGCCATCATGAGCGCTGTCATTACAGCCGCCGTAGTTGGTTTGGCGATATTTGCCCTGACCGTGTGGATTGATTTACGCCAACGGCCCGGATGGGCAACGCCCAAGCTGATGCGAAATTTTGCATCCAAAGGATTATCAGACATTGAAGGGGGAAAACCTAGATGAGCAATCCACCAGTAAGTACTACGGATGCAACTCCGCAGAAACCGCCGGCAGGTATTCAGCATGGTCCCGCCAGACATTCCATCGATAAATTCACAGCCGCCAGGATGGCCAAGAAGAAACAAAAGCGTCTACGGCACCGGACCAGACTGAAAAGGTCAAACACCGGCGGCTAAATACCGGTATTCATGGCGGTAAACGCGTCTTGAGGCAACTCCGCTCAGGACTGTGGCGTGATTGTCACCTACGGCTGATGTGCCGCTTCCGTTCACTGCCCGGAAATGAAGTCTCATTCGCCGGGAGAAACAACGGCTGGGCCAAAAGCCAATACTGTTCACCGAAGATGGACCTGTTGATCAACGGTAAAGCTGTGTCGCCCCTGATGGGGCCTGCCCTCTTCTTAATTTATGTCCCTGCTTTTCCTGCCGGCACAAAATGCGAGACTCTCGATTGTTTCCCGGTGTGAGCTATTTTGACCACATAGCTGTTTTGCTACCGCGCATACTGGGACTCAAGGAACAATCAGATGAAAGTCTTCTGGGAACAAACGCCGATCGTATTGAGCCTCCCGCAAAACAACATTGCAGCGAATCCCATCTGAGTTGACTCTCTCCCCGCCACGATACCAGCAGTTTCCACGAGTTGTTCAGCAGGAACAGAAATGGATCGGTTGCCATGAATTCACGAATTTTCAGATTACTGGTGGCGGCATTCATTTGCTTCCTGCTTTGGCAGGCGGCACGTGCACAGGCGCCTGAGCACG